>JBCDJC010000097.1:0-18486 GCA_038748225.1 Cyanobacteria bacterium P01_H01_bin.26
TCCCAGGTGGGGTAGCTTTGTACACCGGCCATGCGACAGGCATTGGGCTGTGGATCGATACCTTCCTCATCACACTCAACATAGGTCACATGCTCAAACGCCTGCTTACCAAAGAGAGTCTGCTGGGCATGGCAGTGGGGGCACCACCAGGCTCCGTACTTTTTGGCACCGATAGCGGTGAGGTGCTTGGCCAAGGCGATTTCTGATTCACCAGAATCGGTCTCAACCACGGGGGCCGGATTACCAGCGGTAAAGCTGTCAGGATTTTGAGCGTAGGCGTATAAACCGGTTGTAGCGATAAATGCAACCAGTGCAACCGATAGACCAGGCAGCAGCAGTTGCCCTAAGCTCTCCCAACGATTACCCACCAGCGTTAGTCCCCAAAGCCCCAAGCTGAGCAGGGCCGATAATAAACACGGCAAACAAAACTCCTGCAGGACACCAAACATGATGTACATCAGATAGCCGCTAAAGATGGTCATCGCAGTACTGCCAATGAATAGCGCCTGCCAGGTGGGACCTTCTAGGGACTTATTTTTTGTAGCGACAGGACCAAGGGCAAATGCGCCCATCAAACCATAGGCAATAGCACCCAACAGCGGCAAGGACAAACCTCCCAACCGCAAATAGGCGCTACTTGCTAGCGCACTGTTGCCTTTGGCTATACAGCCGACGGATAACAGTAGCCCAGCGGCGGCAACACCGCCAATTAGATAGCGGGAATAGCGATGAATCCAGGTGGTTGGTTGTTTGCGTTTGCGTGCCATTTTTCCTATGTGTTTTGAACAGGTTGACTAGGTGCGTTCAATCGCATGAACTAAATTCTGCAGCTCTACCGTTGGCAGATCTGCAACTAGGGCATAGAGGTAGTTGTCATCGTGCCAGAGCACGATGCTAGTACCATCAGGCTGCTGTAACGTTAGGTGGGCTGTCTGAAATTCAGGAAACTGCTCACCTGCTAAATCAAGCTGATAGGCGGATACTTTTGTATCCGTCTCAAGCCGATAGGTCAACCGGAGTCCTTTAGTTTGACCAAATTGGCAACTGCTGCCTCCTAGCAGAATGCCCCACTGAGCGGGCAGCAGTGGTAAGGTTGCCACCGTAGTTTGAAACCCCTGCAGCCGTGAGGGAATTTCATCTGGCTGGCGAACAACAAAGTCAACTGGACCAGCGGGGTCGACTAGCGACTGCTGATGATCTTTCAGCAGCTGGCTCAGGCCCGACCAGGTTTGACTAATCTCATCTGGGCTTGGGGCCACAGCTAACTCAGGGCGAACCTGGGACCGTTGGGCCTGGAGGAGACGTACCTGACCACTGAGCCGCAGAACACCAAAACCGCAGACAACGGCCAATCCGGCCGCCAGGGTGCTCACTAACCAGGGCAGTCTTGACCGCCTGGAGACTGATGCTTGGGCTGCCGGAAACGCTTCGGATAATTCTGCTTGGGCAGCGGTGAGGATTTGCGATCGCAGCCCTCCCTCCGGCAGCACCTCCGCCAAACCATAGGGTATCATTGCTAGGGCTTCTCGCAGTGCGGCCACCTCCGACTTTAGTTCGGGCAGATGAGCCAACAGGTTTTGAAACTTCTCAGCCTCCGCCGAACTCAGGTCGCCCAGCACATATCCAGCGGCCAGCTCTTGAATCTCTTGGGGAGAAAGGGGCATCGTCATCAGACATCCTCCCGCAGTACATCTAGCTGCTTACGCAATTGCAACAATCCCCGACGTGCCCAGCTTTTGACCGTCCCCAGTGGAACACCCAAACGTTCGGCAATGTCACTTTGGGAGCGGCCTTCGTAATAGCTCATCTCCAGCACTTCGCGCTGCTGGGACTTGAGGGTAGTGAGGGCCTCACGCACTAAAGCGCGCTGTTCTTGCTGGGTAATATGCTTCATGGGTGTAACCGAATCAGCAACAGACTGGGTGTTGCGCCACTGCTGGAGATACTTTTTTCGGGTAGATTGGGCCCTCAGGCGATCAATCACCCGCGATCGCGTCAGGGTCGTCAGATAGCTAGGCAGGGTGCCACGGCAAGAATCGTAGGACCGGGTTCGCATCAGACTCAGAAAAACATCTTGGGTTAAATCCTCAGCCTCCACAACCGAGCGCAGACCCTTGAGGGCAATACCATAAACTACGCTGCCATGGCGATCGTACAAAATGCCCAAAGCAGGCAGCTCCCCCCTCCAGAGGCGAGTCACCAGAGCATCATCGGCTTCATGCTCCATCACAAATTGATCCGCTCCATCGACCGCCTGAATGTCAGTTTGTAATAGGTATACGGCTGCCACATCAAATCGGATGCACCCGAACCATAAAAAAAGGGAGAGCGCTTGCTCTCCCCGCTTTGGCTTGATGGTAGAGCCCCTGAAAATGTTTAGGCATTGGACAGTTCCCACGGTCTGACTAGGGACATTTTCAATGCCAAGAGCCATTACCAACTTCGCTTCTAGGTATGGTTGTCAGTCTTGATGAGGAGATTTGCGCTGACGACTAACCTCAATAGCTCCACTGACGACTATCAGGCTCAAAATAGTTCCCGGTTCAAGTGTGGCCACCGCTTCGGCCAGAATAATGTAGAGAGCTCTATGCGGCCCACCTGCCGGTGGCCCCAGACACAAGCCCCCGTGGTGACGATGCTAGCTTCCGAGCAGAAACAGCCCGACCAGGGTGGCACTGTTCCATAGGCTATGGAGCAGCATGGGTGAGAGCAGGTTGCGCGATCGCGTGTAGACCCAGGCCAAAATCGCTCCCAGCAATGTCAGGGGCAACACCTCCGACAGACTGAGGTGGGCAGCCGCAAAGATAAAACTACTGAGTAAAATTGCCCCCCAAACGGGCATATATCGAGTCAGGGAGGGGAGCAAAAAGCCCCGAAAAAGAACCTCTTCAAACAGGGGAGCGGCGACGGCAGCCGTGAGAAAAAATAATAGTAGAGCAACGGTGTCGCTTTCTTGCAAAACCGTCTGCAGCAAGGGGTTATTGCCCCCCTGACCTTTCCAAATTTGTTGATTCAAGGCAGATACTGCAATCATCAGTGGCAGCGCTACCACATAGCCCCCCAGCCCCCACAGGGGCCAGCGGTCAAAAAACTTCAGACGAAACCACCCGCTAGGAATAGGTCGATAGCTCCAGATAGAACCGGCCAGTACCGCAATCCCGCTAGCGGACATCAGCAGGTAAAAAAGCATGGAATACAGGGCTCGTCCCCGGCTGCCAGTGGTTGCAAAACTCAGTCCCGAAAGACTCAAAACAAACGGAATTAGCAGCTGCCCCACAAAGAAAAAACCCACGATCAGCACCTGCCAAATAGTTTCACCATCCCAGGGCACATCCCAAGGGGACACAGCCTGGCCCAGCAATGACTGCTCTCGCCGGGTAAACCACTGTACCGCCAGAATAATCAGCAGCCCCACCCCGACGATACAGCCCACCAGTGGCATGGTGCCGACGGCAGCCAGTTTGACCAGCTTTGATTGGGCGGCGGTTTGTTCTTGATTGGCCAGCTGGGCTAGATCTGCCGAGCGATCGTCTAGGGTGTAGAGCTGCTCCAAGGCACGGTATTGAAACCAGCCGTTGAGCTGGCTAACAATGGTAATTTCAGACACGGGGGTAATCTCAGGCGGCACCGCCCACAGTCCCAGCAAAACCCTGGCTAGTTCAGCCGTTGGTCCATCCCTTTTACTGAGGGGCTGCCAGCGCTGACGGGCTGCGGCCAGCTTGTCTTGTTGGGTAGCGATAATCCCCAGCTTTAGATCGATATCATCAACTAGGGTTTGCTGCTGGATAATCGCTGTTTTAAATTTTCCAAGTTGGGAGCTGGAGGTATCTTGGGCGGCTAGCTGTTTTTGCGATCGCACCACCCCATCCGCCGCTTCTTTGCGCACTGACTCGTACTGCTTGGTCACGGCTTCCAGGGGCTTTGCCCCCAGCAGCGCCGTACCCAGGGGCTTAAACTCATCGCCTGCCAGCTCGTCCCACTCGGACGCCTGCAGTAGCAAGTTACTTTGGTAAAGCTGCAGCTGCCCTGTCACCTGGGGCTGGGAAAAACTTTCATATAAAGATGAGGCCACAACCAGCGCCACAAGCCCCGTCAAAATTGATAAAACAACCCGCTTTAGCGTCATTAATTAATGCAGTCAAACAGCTGAAGAAAAAACTCAATCCCATGTATTATCGCACTTTCGGTTGGCCGGACCTGGGGCGTTTCGCGATTCTGTCTACGGCTGGAATCGATTAAATCAGGTGGGGTTTGCCAGCGTAGCTAATCGAGCATAGTCGTAATCGTCTAGGCTCCTGGCTGTTTTGCCACCACACAGCCTGCCGCAGCGGCAAACCCCATGGCGGCCACCCCAAGCGCAATGCCCATACTCCAGTCAGCAGCGCGATCGCTCAATAAACTCATGGCCAATGCGCCGCCGCTAAAGTACAGACCGGTGCCCAGCCCTGCTTTGGCGGTGGGCACCATGGATAGGGCATAGGGCAGGGTGCCGTTGGCAACTAGGCTAAAGCATATGCCGATTGCGATCGCAACTAAAATCGCCAAACCGGCCGTTCCCACAATCGCCGTAGCCCCGACCGTGACAATCATTCCCCCCAGTCCGACTAGCATGGCCGGTCGGTTTCCTAGCTTTGTACCCAACCGACCACAGGGCAGGGCACTCACCGCCACTGTCAAAAACAGGACCCCCATGATCAGCTTCGGCTGAGGAAAACCAGTCCCCGCCACCGCTTGGGGAAAGCTTTGTAGCAGCAGCCTCAGTCCCAACGCCACCCCGGCCCCCGTGCCCACAATCCACGGCAGATTGGCCCACCGCATTGGCACCCTGCTGCCAACAGATGCAGACGAACTGGCAATAGCTTGATCAGGCTGCACCTGCTTCAGCACTAGCGCCGCTGCCAGTAGCACCACCGTGCCAATGGAAAACGCCGCCAAAGGTCCCAACCCCAAAATAAAATCACTGGCCAGTGGAGCCATGGCCCCAGTCACACCGCCTACCATGGTCAACACGCTAGCTGCCTGGGGTAAGTCCGCCTCGTAGGCATAGCGCCCCAGCAGCGACAGGGCCGGACTGCGAAAAATTGTCATGGCCAAGGCCCAGGCAACCAAAGCACCTGGCAATAGGGCCTTGAACGATACGCCGCCGACTATCATCACCAGGGGAATCCCAAGAAAACAGACAGCCGACACAATCATTCCCAGGGCGATCTGCGGAAAGCGGCTCCCCACCCAGTGCTGACGCCGGTCCGAAAAGCTGCCCATGAGGGGTTCCATCACAGCTGCCAATGCGTTTTCAATCAGCAGCAGCAGTGTCGCCAAACCAGCCGAAAACCCCAGGGTCAGCAGCAGATCGTCTAGATACAGGTTGTATATCACCCACGTCAGCGAGATGGCCCCTTGAACCGCAGCCAGTCCTAGCACCTGGAGCCAGAGAATCCGTTTTTGTACCACCGCATTTGTCATGGAAACCTACCCACGCATAGATATACGGATATTGAATACAACATCCCTGTCTGCATTCCCCAAAACGTCTCCCCAAACCCGTTAGCTACCCAGTGACGGTAGCCAGTTTACCAGTGGCGGGCCAAAGATCACCTTTGCAATGCTTAGTCTGAAATCATGGCGGCGCTAAGCTTTTTGAGCCAGAATTAGCCCAAACCACCTGCGGTCGTCGGTAAAGGTTTTGAGAACGTTTAATCCGTGCTGAGCTAGCTGATGCCCCATCAAAATAGGGTCGAATTTACGGGATATTTCGCTTAGCAGACGCTCTCCCTCGGCAAACTCCACCGTCAGATCTAGTTCCTTAAGGGTAACGGTCTGCTCCCGTTTGCTTTCTAGGTACATCTCTATCTGGTGCTGATCCCAGTTGTAGAGAGCCACATGGTCAAACGTGCTGAGGAAAAAATCACCTCGGTAGCGATAGTTCAAGTGCTGCAACATATTGAGGTTAAACACAGCGGTCAAGCCCTCAGAGTCGTTATAGGCCGCTTCGACAATAGCCGTATCTTTTTGTAGATCTAGCCCCAATAAAAAGTACTGTCCCGGTGTCAGGGCCGCACTGACCTGAGCGAGAAAGTGCTCACACTCAGTCGGAGACAGATTCCCTAGGGTGCTACCAATAAACATCACCATCCGGTTAGGTAGCTCAGGCTCAGGCAGCGCCTGGAGGGCAGGTTCATAGGTGCTAATTAACCCGCTGATCCTCAAACTGGGGTAGTCGTAAAGCAGCTGGCGGGAGCTGTCCTTTAACATACCGCCACTGACATCAACTGGAATATAGCGCAGCGGCAATCCCTGGGCCTGATAGGCATCGAGCAAAATTCGCGTTTTCGCGGCGCTGCCGCTGCCCAACTCCACAATTTCACAGGCACCGGTCAGCGCGGTAATCTCCGGGGCATAGCGCTCAAAAATGGCCGCCTCCGTGCGTGTGGGATAGTACTCGGGTAGAGCGCAGATTTTTTCAAACAGCTCTGAACCCAGATGATCATAAAAATATTTAGGCGGTAGGGATTTAGGAGTTTGGGTCAATCCTGCAATGACGTCTTGACCATCTGGATGGGTGATTGTGGACGAAGCATCCAGTAAATTTTGAATATGGAGACGGGGGGCAGGATCAAGCACAGGAGAAACTGACCAGTCGGTGCGATCGCAATCAGCTGAGAAAGAAGCCATAAAAACCTGGGATCAACAGGGGTAGTGTAGCTCGGGATTTTATCCTTCGTCAGAAGATTGTTAGGTACATCCAGGGATGGAGCCAGCACCTATCCCACAGCACAGCGAAACCCTATAAATAACTCCCTCACATGGGGTTCATACCAATTGCGAAAGCTAGGACGCAAGGCCCAGTCACGGGTAGCCCAGCTGCCCCCCCGCAGCACCCGATGCCGATCATCAAAATAGATGGCCGAATAGCCTCGATAGGGATAGGCACTAAAACCGGGATAGGGGCGAAACCAGCTATGGGTCCATTCCCATACGTTCCCCAGCAGGTCATGGCAGCCATAGTCGCTAACCGCTTGGGTTGATTGCCCCACAGAGCTGGTGTAGCCCAGGCGATGGTTGCAGTTTATCTGGTTTGTTTGCAACAGCGCCGGTAGTTTGGACATCAGTCCGCTTGCAGCTCGCGCCCATTCCACCTCAGTGGGCAAGCGTTTCCCCACAAACCGAGCATAGGCGCTGGCTTCATACCAGTTCACTCCGCAGACTGGATGATGCCGAAATAGGTCTAAAGCAGCACCGGGCCAATAGAGCGGCTGCGTGACCTGGGCCGCCTGCAACCACTGCCACCCAGCATCACACCACCACTGGCGGCAACGATAGCCCCCGGCCAACATAAAGTCGTGGTAGCGCTCACAGGTCACGGGGGTCCGATCAATGGCGTACGCCTCCACCTCAGCCCAGTGGTCAGATCGCTCGTTGTCAATGGCAATATCGCCACCCGCATCTAAGCCTAGGTGAACCCGTCCCCCTGGAATAGAGACCATGCCAGAGGGAATCTCACCGGGGGCATCGACCATAGGAGCCCGTAGCGGCGTGGCTTGTCCCTGGTGGCGATGCAGGGCCATGATCAGGGTTATAGTCTCACTGTGCTGACATTCGTGCTGAATCAGCCAGTGCCACAGGCGCTGCTCGCTGAAGCTAGCCGTTGCCAGGTATGCCAGCGTCCGCCGTCTGACCTCTGACATCAAGGTCAGCAGCTTCTCCAAACTAGGTAGCTGCTGGCGTTGAGCCTTCGGCAGACCGTCGGCGGCAAATAGCGTCCGATAGTTTGGCAAGGGGCAGGGCTGCTGGGCCAGGTGTTCTAAAATCCACAGAGACTCGGTAAAGGCTATGTGGCCCAAATGCCAACCCACGGGACTAAAGTCAGGGTGAGCCTGCTGTTGTAGCACCGTCGTATCAATCCCTTCCACCAGGGCCAGGGTGCCCTGGCGACAGGTGTGGAGAGCTGTTTGAAAATAGTTGCGCAGCTGCTCATCGGCGCAGCCAGCATCAGGAGGCGCAAGAAAAACCATGGATATGGGGATATAGATCGCTAGCGGCAACGGTCAAACTATGAGCTTGTTCAAGGGTCTGCCAATCGGCCTCAAACAAAGGCTCAGAGGCGAGGGTAATCCCCTGCGGCTGACGCAGTAGGTAAAAGGACGGAGCTTTGTCCTGGTTATCAAAACGGGCGGCCACTAGCCGCTGGCCATCGCTCAAGATGATCACACCGGACACCCGGACATCGTATTTATTGGCCAGGTCTTCAATGATCTCGACGGCCTGTTCTAAGGCCCCACGTATCCCCAGCTGGGGTCGCATCTCTAGCAGATGGGTAATCAGGGCAAAAATGTGTTCCGAGTCGGTCAGGCCATAAATATTTTGATAGGCAATATCGCCAATCAGGTCGCGCATGGGGCGATAGAGCGTCTGGCGAAACTGCTCAATATAGCCATTGTGGACAAACAGCCATGGCCCATGGCGAAACGGCTGACAGTTGCTGAAATCTAGAGGTAGTCCAGGGGTGGCGCTCCGCACATTGGCGACAAAGGAGCGGGTTTGAACATAGCGGCACAGGTGGGGCAGGTTGGCATCATTCCAAATAGGGAGCACGTTGCGATAGACAAAAGGGTCTGCCGTAGGGTCCTCAGGATGATGCCAGCCCACACCAAATCCGTCGGCATTGAGCAGTGCAAATTCTAGTTCCTTGGGCTGATAGCTTTGCACAACTAAGGAATGTTCTGGTTTGAGGATAAGATTTTCAAGGGGGATGGGCTCTCCTAAATAGGCAAGTAAACGACACATAGGCGAACGGAATAGAGTCCTTAGTTTTGTAGGGAGAATGCGGCGGTGGCCACCAATGCCCAGCCAACAATGAGGGCTACTCCACCGATGGGAGTGACAGCACCCAAAATTTTGATACCCGACAGGCTCAAGCCATAGAGGCTGCCTGAGAAAATCACAATACCAATTAGCAAAGCCCAGCTGGCGTAGTTGAGCCAGCCATTAGTCGGGTTCTGGAGCCACAGGAGTCCCACCAGCAGCAACGCTAGGGAATGATACATCTGGTAGCGGGTACCAAGTTCGAAGGTGGCCAGGGCCTTTGCGCTCAGCTGGGCTTTGAGGGCATGGGCCCCAAAGGCTCCTCCTGCGACAGAGAGTCCTCCCAAAATCGATGCGATCGCAATACACAAACGAGCGGTCATGGCGCACAAAGGAAAACCAACCTTTCCAGGGTAAACAATGGTTTGCCCCTATGGCGGAGCCATTTTGGTGAGTTGCACACAAGGAGTCCTGTGGGGGTCCCCTGTGACCGCTACCGTCCTATCAGATGGCACGGCTCTATGGATGGATTGACTAAAGCAACCTTGGTTTTTGCCCTACTGCCGCTTTGGAGTGGCCGTGGCGTTGCGATCGCAGCTCCCCCAGGGATTAATCCGCCTGCCGCCTATGCCTCACCACTGCTGGCCCAGGCCATTGTACCCACCCATAACGAGGTGACCCAGGTCATCTCCTCAGACCAGGGCACCATTGAAATTAGCGGCGGTACCTCCGCAGCAGGCAACCTTTTCCACAGTTTTGAGCGGTTCAACCTGACTCCAGAACAAACCGCCAGCTTTCTCACCACCCCTTTCACCGATAGGGTGATTGGCCAAGTCATCGGCGGCACCGCATCTAGCATCAACGGGCTATTACAAGTCACCGGCAGCCCCGCCGACCTTTACTTGATAAATCCAGCTGGGCTACTCTTTGGTCCCAATGCCCGGCTCGATCTTGGTGGTTCCTTTACCGCCACAACCGCCACCCACATCGGCAACGGCGACCAGTGGTTCGATGTCCTCAGCAATCCTGACTACAGCACCTTGACCACCGCCCCCAGCCATTTTGGCTTTAGCGGCGCAGGGGCCATCGTCAACCAGGGCCAGCTAGCCGTGCCAGACGGCCAGAGTCTGCGTCTGTTAGGCAACCACCTCACCAACACCGGGACACTGAGCGCAGCCGCTGGCGAGGTCAGCCTTGTGGCAGTAGAACAGGGGCAAACCATCCGTCTGGGAGAACCCGGGGGCCTACTCAATCTGGAGATTACCGCCAGTGGTGAATTTTCAGACCCGCTGCCAGCTCTGATCACGGGCGGTAACCTCAGCCACAGCAGTGCCCTGGTGGTCAGACATGATGGCACGGTAGCCCTGGATGATGCCAGGGACTCCACCCAGGAACGGCCCTTTAATATCAGCAACGCTGGGAATCTCTCTGTCCAAGGCACCACCGGCGGCCAAATTACTCTTTTGGGGGATCGAATCCAGGTACTCGACAGCATCCTCAATGCTTCGGGTATCAGCGGTGGCGGCTCCATTCAGATTGGTGGCACTCGCCAGGGGCAGGGACTCCAGGCCTCCCAAACAGTTGTAACTGACACCGCCAGCCTGATAGCTGACGCCACTGACCAGGGCAATGGTGGTCTGGTCATGGTCTGGTCGGACCAGGCTACGTTTTTTGGTGGCACCGCTTCGGCTCAATCGGCCATGGGCAACGGTGGTCTGATAGAAACCTCTAGCGCTAGCCAACTGACCATCGGCGACAATACCAGGGTCAACACCCTGGCCCCCCGGGGCGAGACGGGTCTCTGGCTAGTCGATCCTACGGATCTCAGCATAGTTGACGCAGGCGGTACGGCTGTCATCAGTCCTGATACCAATGACCCGGTCAATGGTTCTATCAATGCCTCAACCGTGGTTAGCGCCTTGAATAGCACCCATGTCACATTGCAGGCTGATAATTCTATTACAGTCGATGCAGCCATTGATGCCAGCGGCAATAGTGCTGCCAATAATTTAGCTTTCGACACCAATACCCTCAATCTCAACGCAGGGATTACCCTCAAGGACAGCGGACGACTTGCTGGCACGGCCAGTGTCGTCAACGTGGGCGCAGGTGGCCGCATCCAAAACGGCGTGGATGCAGTGGCGAATCAAGGCACGGTTAATCTAGCGGCGGCTACCTACCGAGAAGGGGATACGATCACCCTTGATCGTGCTCTCAGCCTGGTCGGCCAGGGGCAAAACAGAACCTATATTAGCGGCGATGCCGATAATAACGGGGGTGGCAATCATCGCGTCCTGAGTATTACCAGCAGTGGAGATAAGATTGCCCTCTCAAGACTCACCATCCAGGATGGTCTCAGCTCATCAGCAGGGGCCGGTCTTAGGAGCAACGGTGACAATATTTTGATCAGCGATACAACATTTTTTAACAATGAGGTTACAGGGGACACGCTTGACGGCGGTGCCATTCAAAATACGGGTTCACTCACACTGAGAAATACGGTCTTTGATAACAACCGCACCGGCTCCGACGGTGGGGCCATTGATATTCTTCAAGGCTCAGTGAACGTTCTTGATAGCACTTTTACCAACAATCGAGTCGAGGGACACGGGGGTGCCATTGATGTTGACCCAAACGGATCCCTCACGGTTGCCAATACTAGTTTCTCCCTAAATCAAGCCAATCAAGACGGCGGTGCCATATTTAGTGAAGGGACATTGACAATTGAAGACGCCAGCTTTATTGGTAACATCGCCAGCAACAGCTCCGGTGGCGGTATTTTTAGCAGCGGCGCTGCTAACCTAAATGCCCTATATTTAGACGGCAACAGCGCCGGACAAAATGGTGGCGGACTCTACAACGACAGCGGGGGTACCAGCACCATCACAGCCGGACAATTTATCAACAATCTTGCCCGGAGCGGAGGGGGACTCTACAACCAGGGGGAGCTCAGCCTGCAGGCAAGTGTGGTGTCGAACAATCAGTCCATCGGGTTGGGGCTAGGCGGTGGCGGTATCTACAACGCATTGGGCGGTGTCACAACCGTGACCCAAAGCTTGATCAGCAACAACCGCTCAGCAACCAATGGGGGGGGGATCTTGAATGTGGCCGATGGCGAGCTGACTAGGGTTGCGATCGCACAGAGCGCCATTGTCGGCAACCAGGCGGCCCAGTTTGGGGGTGGCATTGAAATTGCTAGCATGTCCCTATCCTCAGACCGATCGCAACTAGACATAACCAACAGCACCATTTCAGGCAACCAAGCCTCCATCGGCGGAGGCATTCGCACCGTCGGCCCGACTACCCTGACCAATGTCACCATCACAAATAATATGGCCAGGCTTACCGGCGGCGGTCTTTCCGATAATCTCGACACCCCCGCAATACCCGCGTTGATTAATACCATTGTGGCGGGCAACCGCGCTCCGACCAATCCCGATGTCGAAGGCCTATTTATCGATCAGGGTAACAACCTCATTGGCATTGACCAGGGCAGTCAGGGATTTAACACCAGTATCCTGGTGGGGTCGCTAAGCAGCCCAATCGAGCCGGGGCTAGCCGCCCTAAATAGTCGCACCGGTTCTCTGCCCTCCCACCAACTGCTCACCAACAGTCCTGCGGTCAACGGGGGAAATAATGCGGTCGCCACCCCCAGCGACCAGCAGGGGCGTCCAAGAATTGTTGACGGCACCGTGGACATTGGAGCCATCGAAAGCGATAGTTTGCCTGCGTCACCGCCTTTATCCCCTCCCACGCCGCCGCTCCCACCAACCTCACCCCCAGAAACGGCAGAGCCTCCTCAACAGCCAACTGCCCAGGTCGACACACCGCTCAACCCAAACATTGCTGAAACTATCAACCAGGAAGAAAAGCTGATTCAACCCCTAGCTCCAGAACAAGACCTGTCTGGACCGGTGAACGGACGTCTGCGCTATTTCGATGAAGACGCTTTTAGATATCTAGAAGACGCCTTTAGCGCAGACTATTCAGCCCACTGGCAGCTACCCCAAGGTCCATCCGTGACGTTGCAGGATGCCCAACGTATCCTCCAACAGGCCAGGCAGAACTACCGTACTCAATCCGCCATTATCTATGCTGTTTTTGTCCCCCAGGGGGCAGCAGACCCTGTAGGTCACTCATTGTCTCGCGTCCGCCAAAGACCGCCGCAGCCTGACGACCAGCTCATGCTCATTTTAGTGACTGAGACCGGTCAACCGATCCAACAACTAATCGATGTCTCCAGGGCTGAACTAACCCAACAGACCAAGCTATTTCGACTGGCCGTCTCCGATCCTGAAGATGACCTCAGCTACAGGGCATTGGCGCGACAGATGTATACCTGGCTTTTGGCTCCTCTCCATGGGGAGTTAGCCAACCACAGCGTCGAACATGTGATGTATTCCCTTGACCAAGGGTTGCGAACAATTCCCCTGGCCGCCATGATGCAAGGGGATAAATTTGTCGTTGAACAGTATGGGGTATCGATCATTCCCAGCGTGGGATTACTTCAGACCCAGTTTGACCAAGGGCCCCACACTCCAAATACCCTGATAGCAGGTGCCGATCAGTTTACGACCCTGGAGGCTCTACCCGCTGTCCCCATTGAGTTAGATATTGTCGCCCAGCACACCCAGACGACCCAAGTACTCCTCAATGAAGCGTTCACACTGGATAATTTTATAGACCAGCAAATCTCTCAACAGCCTGGCCTGCTGCATCTAGCCACCCATGCTGAGTTTAATACCGGTAGCTTAGATCAGTCTTTTATACAGCTGTGGGATACACAACTGACGTTTGATCAGATGCGAGAGCTGAACTGGTCAGAGCTAGAGCTATTAATTTTAAGTGCTTGCGAGACCGCCCTCAGCAGCCCTGAGGCGGAACTAGGCTTTGTCGGATTAGCGGCAGCGGCTGGCATTGAGACATCCATGGGTAGTCTATGGAACGTCTCGGATGTAGGCACCCTGGCACTGATGGCGGAATTTTATACCCAGCTATCCCAATCGCCCCGCCGCTTACACGCCCTCCAGAAGGCACAGCTGTCTATAATTCGAGGCGGTACTAAGATCAACAGCGACATCCTCAACACATCCCACGGCACAATCACACTTCCTTCTGAATGGGATCTGCCCATCTCAGCAGAGTTCTCCCACCCCTTTTACTGGGCAGGATTCACCATGGTCGGCAATCCCTGGCATTAAAATTCGCTCAGGCACTCCGGGCAACTACGCATAGAGCCAGGCAAAATTATTTTTTCAAGGCCTGAGACTTTACTGAGCAAACAAATCTATATAGGCAGACTTTAAGTATATTTCACCCAATTACAGGTAGCAAAAGATACGCTCATGGACATGGGGGAGTAATTCTGTTCTTGTCTCTCTTGTTGCTAAAAAGTTATGTCTGTTCGTGCTGCCATTACACCATTCATATCAATGTCTTTGCAAACTCTAATACCCTCCTTGCAAAGGTATTCAGCTATTTTTGCGGCGGGCTGCCTGAGCCTAGCTCTGGCGGCTCCTGGCTATGCTATAGAGAGGATTCGCTGGACCCCAGACTCCGACCGCGGCAGTGTGGGGTCTACCCTATCGGGAGGCCGCCGAGGTCATGCTGCCAGCAGCTGCAACCGCTCTGATGACGCTACCAGCTTAGCCCTGCTAGTACCGAATGACCGATCTAGGCTGGTAACTACTGCAGCGCATCCTACCCTCGCTTGGCATGTGGCGACGACAGCTCCGGTATCCATAACCTTTCACTTATCAGACCCGACCCTGGCCCATCCGCTCTACACTCAAAACGTTGAAATCGACCAGACGACAACCGTCGGTGTCACCCTACCCGCCGACTATCCCTTGGAAACCGACAGAAAATATCGCTGGACAGTATTTGTTTCGTGTCCAGGCAGCCACCAGACCGAAATTTCTGCTCGTAGCTTTGTGGAGCGTGTAGACGGGGCATCCTTGGATATAAATAATCTCTCTGCACTGGATCAAGCAGCTGCCTACGCCCACCATGGTATTTGGTACGACGCCCTTGCTGCACTGCTGACAGCTGGGAGTCAGGGGATAAACGATGCTGAATCCATGGCGCAAACTCTTTTGGAACAGGGACAAAGTCAGGCCGAAATTTTCCTGCCGGCGTTGGAGCCGCAATAATATTCCCCAACAATATGTCTATCCATCCTGTCTTCGCAGGGCGTTCACGGATAGCCTTGGATGAAAGCAGATCACTTCAAAGAAAGCTGGAGAGACTTCTGGCACCAGCTAAGAAACAGTTATGGAGCTGTCGTATTTGCCAGTTTCATTGCGACCAGCAGCGTTTTGACTCTACGGTTAGCGGGTGGGTTACAAGGTCTAGAACTCCGGGTATTTGACAGCATGATTATGCTACGTCCGACCGAAGCCCCCGATCAGCGCATTGTTATTGTGGGTGTCACGGACGCGGATCTAGATAGCTACCTTGGTGCTGCCACAGTCAGCGATCGCACCATGGCTCAGCTGCTCTACAAAATTAAGGCTCAGCGGCCTAGGGTTATTGGTCTAGACTTTTATCGAAGTTTGCCTGACGGCTCTGGAACAGAGGATTTAACCACTCTGTTCTCCGAGACACCCAACCTGATTGGTATTGAAAAGGTCATTGGCGGCAAACAGGATAACCGCATCCCAGGCAACGCCACCCTCGTGGCACAAGACCGAGTAGCCGCCAGCGACATTGCTGTGGATATCGATGGCCGAGTTAGACGAGGGCTGTTGTTTCCAACAGCAGATGACAGCCGAGCCCTAGAGGGGTTGGGGCTACGCATAGCGCTTGACTATCTTGCCGGTGAAACACCCAGCATTTTACCTAACCTAAATGCCCCCGTTTTAACCCTCAACAGAATTCCAATTTTGCCCCTAGAACAACATACGGGGGGATACATCGATGCCGATGCCGGGGGATATCAAATATTGCTCAATCCACGACAACAGTCGGCGGCTTTTGAAGTTGTTTCCTTAAAACAGGTGCTACGCAATCAGATACCGCCTAAGCTGATGCGCGATCGCATTGTACTAGTTGGTAGTATGGCCATCAGCAGTGCCGATATTTTCTACACAGCCCATCAATATTCTCAACGGGAACTACCCATCAAATTTGGGGTGGAACTCCATGGCGAAATTGCCAGCCAGATCATTAGCGCGGCCCTGGATGGCCGTGCTTTGATCCACGCCTGGCCCAATTGGGTAGAAAGCTTAATAATAGCTGGTATCGCCCTTTTTGGAGGCAGCTTAGCACAGCGGGATAGTAAGCTTTGGCAGCGGCTGGCGCTGATTCCCGGGGCAAGTTTAGGGGTGGTGGGTCTGGGCTGGGCGGCGCTCAGCTTTACGGGGCTGTGGCTACCTGTTTTACCGCTGCTACTGGCACTGTGGATAGCCGCCGGGCTGACAGGATCCTACCGCACCAGCCAACTCCAGGTACTTTCAGGCAAGGACAAACTCACGGGTCTGGCCAATCGTCGAACGTTTGACGCCAGCCTGCAACAGGCTTGGTTTAAGGCCTTGAAATCGCAGCAACCCCTCGCCCTGATTATTGGTGATGTGGACCATTTCAAACAGTACAATGATACCTATGGCCATCCCCAGGGGGATGAATGCCTAAAACGCGTAGCCCAGGCTATTCGTACAGCAGTTGGGTTAAATAGCGCCCTGAGCGCCCGCTACGGTGGGGAGGAATTTGTTGTCCTGCTGCCGAATACATCGATAGAGCGGGGTGTTGCGATCGCAACCGCAATTTTGGCAAGGCTAACTGCCTACAACCTACCCCATATTGCTTCCGATACCGCTAGCCATGTCACCATGAGTCTGGGCGTTACCAGCTTTATCCCCAAGCTGGAAATCCCCCCCAGTGCCCTGGTGGAAATGGCTGACCTGGGTCTATATACAGCTAAAAAGTCTGGTCGTAACCGCATCGTCATCCATCAACCCGACACCCTCAGTAGCCCGTCCTAGCCAGCGACGTCTGATCAGCCGTGGACCCCATAGGCCCTTGGGTAGGCTCTTCATAGAAGAACACCGCCACTATTTAGCAACCTTGACCGCCTCAAGCAGACGCGAAAAGTAAAACTGCGTCGCGGTAAATTCTCGGCGCTTGATCTCCCAACCGTTAGCCTGCAAGGCAGCTCGAATCTCCCCCTCGCTGTGGAGATAGGCGCGGGTGGCCTTACTAGGACCGGGGAAAAATTCACCAATGCGTTTTAGCAAGGTATAAAAAGGATTTTTGGGTGCAAAGCTTAAAATCAGCCGCTCCTCAGCCAGGGAGCTGAGATGGGCAATCATGGCCCCCGCCTTTTCTTGGGGATAGTGAATCAGCACATCCAAACAAATCACCGTGTGGTAACTGCCATCTAAGGTCTCTAAATCCTTGGCCTCAAAGGTGGGCATCGCCTCACCAGGCAGCACCGCCGCTGCTCGCACCTTGGCTTCCTCGACCATCTTTTCAGAAATATCGCTGGCAGCAACCACCGCACCCATGGTCGCTAGGGGAATGCTCAGGCTGCCAACACCACAGCCAGCATCGCAAACGGTCAGTCCGCTGGCAGCTCCATCTTGCTTGAACCAATAAAGCACGTGATCTACGGTCTGCTGATGCCCTTCGCGAATATCTCGCTGTACCTTATTTACCTGGCCATCGCCATAGATGCGGCTCCAACGATCAAACCCCTGGGCATTGAAATAATTACGAACGATGGTCTTATCGTCAGTTGCACTCGTCATAGGATCCAGCAGGACATCAATAGGATTTATCTACCGTCAGATCCTATTACGTTTTGGAAATGTCTGGTCAAAGCACGGGCAATACCGACCAGATTAATCGTCTAAAATTCGTCGCCAGCTTAAGCTCGAACCGGTCTGGGACCAGCGAAGTAAATGGGCGGTCTGTCTGGGAACGAGCCCCGGTAGACCCACCGCCTGTCTCGGCCTATCTGTCGCCAGCTGAATCGCCTCTTGCGCGCTACCTAGCCCCCACCGCACCAAATTTTTGACGCCATCCAGTAGGGGGCGGGTGGTGCCGCAAAGCGTTCCATCGGGCAGCCGGGCCGTACCCTCTGTCACCTCAATCTCACGGCAGTCCCAGGGGTAGACGCCATCGGGCAACCCTAGGGGAGCCAGGGCATCACTCACCAGGAAAAGCCCAGAATCAGCATGGCCACGGTTAATTCGCAACAGCAAATCCAGCATGGTGGGACATACGTGCTGACCATCGGCAATCATCCCGGCAAAGACATCGGGATGGGTGAGGGCGGCCCCGAGCAAACCAGGCTCCCGATGGTGCAATATCGGCATCGCATTAAAGGCATGGGTCACCATGGAGGCTCCTTGGGTAAAGGCTTTTTGGGCCACAGCAGCGGTGGCTAGGGAATGTCCCAGGCTAACGGTGATTTTGTGCGATCGCAGCCAGGGAATCACAGCCTCTGCTGTCTCCATTTCTGGAGCCAGGGTGACAATCTTAACAGCCTCTACATAGGGACCTAGCAGGACCTGCAGCCGCTCTAGCGACAACGGCTGCAGATCCGCTTGAGGATGGGCTCCGCGCTTAGCCGGATTGAGAAAAGGTCCCTCCAGGTGAGCCCCCAGCACGGTGGCATGGTGAGGACGGCGGCCTGCCTCTCGATAGGTCTGAATCACATCTAAACTGCGCTGAATTTTCTCA
>JBCDJC010000098.1:0-18478 GCA_038748225.1 Cyanobacteria bacterium P01_H01_bin.26
GCACGGTTAGCCAGAATCAACCCTCCTAAACCCACCATGCCAAGGAGTAGCGGAATTTTCAGCAGATGTTGATTCAACAGGTTTTGCAAGGTGATATCAACGGGTTGCAGGGAGCGAGCCACTGTCAACCATCCGGGGGGCCTGTCTGCTTGCGGCAGTATTTCCTGCGTGTAAATTCGCCACCGTCCATCCTCGATCATAAGTGTCTTAAAGCCGGGCTGCAAGCCTTGCTGAGTCGGTAACGTGAGTGAGTCCCCAAAGTGTTCTTTTAGAGAGCCATCCCGCGCCAGCAAATAAATCTCGACTCCTGCATCGTTCAACAATGAGGCGAGAGCTGGCGCTTCCTGACGGGGGTCAAACATCAGGGCATCAACTTCATCATCGAGATTTTTCAATGCTTGGATAGCAGTCACCTCCAGCGCATTATCAATTTGATCGAGTAGCGTCTGACGAAACCTAAGATACATAAAGCCATCGGACACGAGCATGGAAAGCCCTGCCAGGAATCCGTACCAGGCAACCAGACGTAATCGCAAGTTGTACCACGGTTTCCGGTACTTCATCACTCCAGCAAAAAAGAAACTAATCGGGCACAGAACTCTCACCGTCTGCACTGAGTCGGTAGCCCACCCCCCTTACCGTTTGGATAAGCGAGGACGGCTCGTCCCGATCGATTTTGCGCCGAAGGTATCCGATATACACATCAATCACTTTAAAGTCCCCGTAGAAATCAAAGCTCCAGACATGTTGAGCAATTTGAGTGCGACTGAGAACGTGATTCGGATGGCGCATCAAGTATTCTAGCAGGGAAAATTCGCGGGGGCTGAGTTCAATGGGGCGATCGCCTCGTCTCACCAAGTGTTGAACGGTATCCATCTCCAGATTGCCTACCTGTAGCAATACATCGCTCTGGAGGGGAGGACGCCTCAACAATGCCCGTAACCGAGCCAGTAGTTCTGTAAAGTCGAACGGTTTTATTAGGTAATCATCCGCCCCTGCATCCAGCCCCAACACCCGATCCTGTACCGTATCCAGTGCGGTTAGCAGCAGCACCGGGGTCTGCAGTCCTCGTTGGCGCAAATCTTTTAATACGCTCAGCCCATCCAATCCGGGGAGCAAAACGTCTAACACGATCACGTCGTAATCAGCAGCGATCGCGTAGTTGATGCCTTCATTACCATCGGCAGCGATATCTACGGCGTATCCCGCTTCGTTTAACCCCTGATGAATAAATCTGGAAATCCCTGCATCATCTTCTACGACTAATACACGCATACCCAGCTAACTGATACTCCCAAATTGAATCCATGTTCACATTATCGTTGCGGTGGAAAGCCCTACGCCAGTTTCTATCGATACGATCCAGATGGCTCCTTTTACCTCATGGAAACCAATCTATCGATTTCCAACGGCTTAGGATAGAGTCCTGACCAAAAGATTTTTTATTGAACGAAGCGATGCCACATCAGAGCCATGCAGGGTTTGATCGGCTGTCTGCCTGTTTTTTTCCTAGATGCCTGTCCAGCAGGCACATCGGGATATTAGCGTGCGATCGCATAGTCCACCAGCTGCACCAACCGCTGCCGCAAGGTCTCTAACCCCAGCTTCTGCACAGCCGAAATAAACAGCGCCTGGGGATACTCATCTTTTGCAACAGCGAGGGTATCACTATCCACCGCGTCGAGCTTGTTAAACACCAACAGGATTGGTCCCGGCGTTGTTGGCATCTGTCCTAACACGCCCATCACCGAGCGAATGTGTTCCTGCCAGGCTGAATGCGACAAATCCACCACATGCATCAGTGCGTCGGCTTCGGTCACTTCCTCTAACGTGGCCCGAAACGCATCCATCAGAGAAGGTGGCAAATCTTGAATAAAGCCCACCGTATCCGTGAGTACCATGGATCTCTTCTCATGGGTTTCACCATCGACCACCGACAGTCTTTTTGTTGTGGGGTCCAAGGTGGCAAACAACTGATCCGCCGCATAGATATCCGCATTGGTTAATGTGTTTAACAATGTGGACTTACCCGCATTGGTGTAGCCCACCACCGCCACCGAGGGGACCTGGTGCTGCTGGCGATTTTGTCTCAGACGAGAGCGATGGGCCTGCAGCTGAGTCACCTCTCGCTGCAGCCGCGTAATCCGTTTTTGGATCGCCCGGCGCTCGGTTTCCAGCTTGGTTTCACCAGGGCCACGGGTCCCTATACCACCCCCCAAGCGCGACATGGCCTGACCACGTCCAGTGAGCTTTGGCAGCTGATATTCCAGCTGGGCTAGCTCCACCTGCAGTTTGCCAGCGCCCGTTCGCGCCCGCTGGGCAAAAATATCTAAAATCAGTTCGGTGCGATCGACAACCCGGATGCCAATGCGCTGCTCAAGGCTGCGGACCTGGGCCGGAGACAGATCGCGGTCAAACACCACCAGACTCACCCCGAGGGTTTGGGCTTCTAGGGCGACTTCGTCGATTTTACCGGCACCCAACACCGTTTGAGGATGGGGTTTAGAGCGATTTTGCTTTAAGGTTTCGAGAACCTCGCCACCGGCGGTTTCAACTAAGCGAGATAGCTCCTGCAAGCCGTTTTTGAACTGGCTAGACGCCATCTTGTCCGTTTTAAGACCCACTAACAGGACTCGGTCGTGGCTAGCATCGACCTGCTGGCTCACAAACAGACGGCGAAATTCTTCCTCTAGCCCCTCGGTCAAATCGGCAAAGTCTTCCAGACTAAGGGACTCTAAATCCATCGGTTCAGACACTACCCAGCGCTCGGTTTCATCTGGAATTAAATGGGCCAGGTACGCTTCTCGAATGTAGCCGGTTGCGCCTCCGCCTTTGCGCTGAAACCCTCCGCCGGTCAGGGTGAGCAATACTAGGGCATCGAGCCGCTGCAGGGCCATGGCCGTGAGGGCCGCGCTGCCTGGTTTTTCCTGCTTGAGCTGGGTGGCAATACAGCGAATTCCGCACAGGCGTTCGGCACCGTAGCGGGGCAGCTCAAGGGTTGGGATCTGCGTTTGCCGAGGAGACCCGACACCGACACGGATGACATGCCCCCGTCGATCGACATAGGCACAGACAGGCTGATTGATCTCCGTACTGATGGCAGCCAAACGCTGGGCAAACTCGGGACCGGTGATCTGACTACCCGGAATGCGCTGATGGTAGAGGCGACGTAGTTGCTTGAGCTGACTGGGTTTGAGCCCTTTTAGCTCACCATAGAGAGTTTCGATAGGCTTTATAAAAATGGCGGCAGTGCTCTCTATTGTAGTGATGGCACTGGGGCTCCAGGTAAAGCGGTCGCAAATTGCAATATTTTGCGAATCGACTGGGGCTACTGATTGAAATTGACTATATGTTGGCACACGATACGATTTTTCTATGAACTCAGAATAAACTGGTATAAAATGCGTTGGCTGAGATAGCGGTTGGATCATACCCGGATGCCAGGTATAGTTGACTGCTTGCATTTGTGCCGACTGTGGTTTAGTTTCAGAAACTAACAGCTAAGCTGATTCACTAGCCATCTCCTGAAATGGCAGGCGAGCGCGGGAAATCCGCTCCTAGGTTGTTAATTCCCAATATAAATATGAGCACCGATATCAATCCCCCTGAAGAGAACGTAACGACTCAAAGCACTACCGAGACCACCGATCAGGCCAAAGAGATTCTGGCTAAAGTTGCAAGTGTCTTGGGGGATGCCCCGGAATATGTGGTTGCTACGTTTAATGAGTACAAGCGACCAATCACGGTCATTGGTCTAGTTTTCGGTGTGCTGATTGCCATTAAAATGGCCTTTGCAATCTTGAGTGCTATCAATGATATTCCAGTACTAGCCCCGACGATGGAGCTAATCGGGCTAGTCTATACCGGCTGGTTTATCTATCGCTATCTACTCAAGGCAAACAGCCGCAGCGAATTACTGAGCAACCTTGGAGATGTCAAGGATCAGATTACAGGTAACCGATAGGCAACCGCGACCCCGGGCCGATAGGCGTTAGACCGTAAAAAATAGCTGGTGGGCGCGGCCCACCAGCTATTTTTTACGGATTTTTTTATGGATACGGGTGACCCGAAAGATCGGGGTGATGGAAACCCCCACTGTCACCGCCATGGCAGATCCCTGGGGGGGCTTCCTATACTAGTAGGCAGCGCTGAAAGCCACTTGAGGGAAACCATGGAGCTAAGTCAGGACATCATGAAAGCGGTCGAAACCCTGGAATATCGGGTAACGGCAGGTGATGTGGCCACAAAAACTGGATTAAATCTAGCCCAGGCAGAAGCGGGAGTACTGGCATTAGCATCAGCCACCCAGGCCCATATTCAAGTGGCTGAAACGGGGGATGTGGCCTATGAATTTCCCCGCCAGTTTCGTGCCGCCCTCCGCAATAAGTATTGGCAGCTGCGCTGGCAAGAAACCTGGAAAAAAATCTGGAGCGCCCTATTTTATGTGATTCGTATTTCCTTTGGCATCCTGCTTATTCTGGCGGTTGTAGCAGTGTTTGTGGCCATCATTGCTATCCAGATCGGGATGCAGCAGCGTGATGATGACAATGGAGGCGGCTACAGCGGCGGCGGCTTTGGGTTTAACCCCTGGCTGTGGATTGGACGAGACATGTTTTATTGGTTTGGCTATAGCCCCCGGCGACAGTATGGTTACCATGACTATTCTGCTTCGCGCAGTCGCTCTGGCCAGGGCAACAAGCTAAATTTTCTAGAGGCGATTTATTCATTTTTATTTGGTGATGGCGATCCCAATAAAAATTTGGATGAGCGGCGCTGGGGTGAGATCGCAACCGTTATCCGCAACAATCGCGGTGCCGTCTCCGCCGAGCAGCTGGCCCCTTACCTCGACAACGCCAACTTGGACGACGACTTCGAAGACTACGTTATCCCAGCCCTCAGCCGCTTTAATGGCCAGCCCAAGGTCAGCCCCGAGGGGGACCTGGTTTACTATTTTCCCGAGCTACAGGTTACCGCTAAAACCCAGCAGTCCCAGTCGGTACCCAAGTTTCTAAAAGAAGCCAAACGCCGCTTTACCAGCGCCAGTTCTGACCAGGTTACCATTGCCATCGGGCTCGGTGTTGCTCTTGTGGGGGGTGCCATTTATCTGGGGGGTCTCCTAAGCGGCGCAGGCGACCTGAGCGGGTTTGTGGGTCTAGTTCAGTCAGTCTACTGGCTGCTGCTCGGCTACGGCATTGCCTTCCTGGGTATTCCCACTGTTCGTTATTTTTGGATGCAGCAACAAAATCAGCAGATCGAGACCCGTAACACCCAGCGCCAGCGGCTAGTCGGCAAAACCATCCCACGCAAGCTCAACTACGCCAAACAGTTTGCCACCGAAACCATTGTGGGCAAAGAGAATCTGGCCTACACCACCGAAACTGACCTGATCGACCAGGAGATTTCTAACCGAGACAAACTGAATGCAGAATGGCAAAAACGGCTTGAATCCTCCTAAAAAGAAGTTTTAAAAAGCCCCGTAGCTTGGGCCCAAGCTACGGGGCTTTTTGCTATTCAAGATTACGAGCGGTCTAGTCCAGGATATTGATCAGTGCCCCAGCAGCACCGCCCTGAATGGCATTCTCAATAAAAGAGTCATCATTGGTAATAATGCCAGTCACACCGCTGGCAGCGGCTCCGACGGCGGCATCTTGGACCAGGCTTGAATCGTCATTATTGCCGCGAACAGCTTCTACAGCGGCTCCGGCTGCTGCCCCATTCACGATGTCGTCCACACCAGCATTATCACCGACGACGGTACCTGTGACGATACCGGCGCCAGCACCAATGCCAATGCTTTCCAACAGATCAGCTGAACTGGGGGTGGCCAAGACTGACCCCAAGGTACCGGTGGTTAATCCTGCAACAACTAAGGCAGTAAGTGCTTTTTTCATGGTGAGATCTCCCAAAGGGACATGAGCGAATGATCTAACTATGCCAATGTTAGCTAATGGGTCTCTGATATAGCCCTGAGCAATGGATAAGAGTGACTTAAGTCATGCTGAGGACGCTCGCCATCACCAACGCGACGGAACCCCTCCCAGGGGTTTAGTTTTCCTTACGTACCAACGGGTTTACCAGATCGTTTAACCCTTCTCCAATCAGGGATAGTCCCGTCACCATGCCAGTAATGGCCAATCCCGGAAACAGGGCTGTCCACCAAATTCCGGTGGGCAGCGCATCTAGGGCCTGTCGCAACGAACTGCCCCACTCCGGCACCTCATCGGGGAGTCCCAACCCCAAAAAGCCCAAGCCTCCTAAGATCAGCACCGCATCCGCCGTATTCAGCGTGAATAACACCGGCACACTCTGCACCACATTCAAAAATAAATAGCGCGACAGCACCGCCCACGTCGACGCTCCCATGGCCTGGGCTGCTTCTACAAACAGCTCCGTCTTGAGGCTGACCGTATGATTGCGCACCACCCGATAGTACTGAGGCACATAGGCAATGCTCAAGGCCGCCGCTGCATTCACCACCCCCTTACCCAAAATAAAGGCCAGGGTGACCGCCAGGAGGAGCACCGGCAGCGTATAGATCGTATCCATAAAAAACAGCAGCCCTCGGTCTAGCTTGCCCCCCAGATAGCCGCTGACCATACCCAGCGGGACACCGACAACGACACTCATCACGGTCGCCAGCAGCACCACCTGCCAGGCCGCTCGTGCGCCAAACAGCGTCCTAGAAAAGATATCGTAGCCCTGGCGACTAGTGCCAAACCAATACTGACCAGACGGCGGCATGTGGATGGGGTTTTCTAGGGTCACCAGCGGATCTTGAATCCAGCCCCAGCTCTGCATCAGCGGCGCAAACAGGGCGACCAGCACAAACCCTAGGGTAATGACAATGCCAACCCACATTAGTGCTTTAGAAATGGTCCAACGCCGCATCCCCAGATTTTTTGCCATAGCCGTAGGAATAAAGTTAGGCTCCATTGTCTAATGGACAGGGGCAATGGGAAAGGGCCGCTGGCTCAAACGACTAGGCAGTCCATAGGGCGAGCAGTAAATCCGCCAACTCCCTAAAGCCTTTCCCTTCCTCCGCCTGGGTGACAAAGGTTGGAGCGTGGTCCATGATATCCAAATAGTGGCGTACGTTGGCCACACCGACCGAATGGGGAAACTGGGCCGGGTCAAACATGCTTTCATCGTTAGGGCTATCGCCGATGGTGAGCACCTGATGGTGGCCTAGCTCTGGAAACTGGTGGGCAATCACCTGGGTCAGCCCGCTGGCCTTGTCTTGGGGCAGCGGCTTAATGTGACACTGCACGGTGCTGTAGGTAAAGCCCCAACCGTGGTCATGGCAGTTGGCGGTCATCCACTGCAGGTCCTCCAGGCTTAACCCGGTGACGTCAAAGGTCCAGTCGGTGAGCCGAAAAGCATTATCACTTGACTCCACCAGCTGGGGATATCGCTGACACAGTCGTTCAAACTGTTGCAATAGCAACTGTCTGTGGTGGGGGACGATGGGCTGTAGGAATGTGGGATGACGATTGTTTTTAGTAAAATAGAGACCGCCGTTCTCTGCGATCGCAACCCCCACTGGCAAATAATGCAGCAGTCCGCTGACCCAGCCCGCCGAGCGTCCGGTGGTAATTAGTACCGGCAGCTCCGCACTCCTGAGTTTTTCTAGGATCGTTAGCAATGAGTCATCAAACTCGCCCCCGCTGGTTAGGGTGCCGTCCACATCTGTCGCCACCAGGCGAATTTGAGCTAATGCCTGATGACCTAGCTCGGTAGTTAGAGCCTGCAGCCTGCTTGATGCTATCCCGGTCATAGTTTTTGCCTACTTTTAAGGGCCATCTTGCCAGATCCGCCCTAGAGTTTGATTAAGAAAGTCCACTTGATCTATAAACTGCTATAGGTTGGAAGCCAAACCGACTGACTCTCTGACCAAAATTGCTTTTAACAGTCGGTCCCATGGGCAAGGACGTCCTATAATCAGGCACTTGCCACCGTTAAGGTAAAACGTTTTAGCCCAGTTAGCCATGGCAGCACTCGAACCCGATCAGCGCAACTACTACTATCTCCTAGAAGCCGAGCGAGCCGGTATTCATAAGCCTATTTTGGCGGGACTCTACACCGTCCACCAAGCGCCCCGGCTAATGGACGGTGAAACCGGTCTGGGTATAGCCGCGGTCAATCAAATCCCCCAAGACCAGGTCAACACGTTCCCTGAGCAGGTGCAATATGCCGCCAATACCCTACGGGGACTCACCAGTACCCTCACCGCTGACGGCTGGAGCGGTAGCGATCTGTGGGACGCGGCCAAGGGGCGCTATAGCGATCGCTTTATCGAGCGAATTGCCGAGGGCTACCGACCACCCAGTAGCGAAGCAGCCTCTGCCCTGCTCGAGAGCTGCAACGCTGAAAAGCTCCTAGCGGCCTACCTCGAAGATATTACCTATGACTACGGTGCTCAGCAGCTGCCCCATAACCTATCGGAGCTAGACGACGAGCTATTGGCCATGGCCGATCGTATCGCCCCCAACTACGGTCGCCTCGACTTTCAGCGAGATGCCCTGCTAGAAGCTGCCCGAATTTGGCGCAAACTGGACTCCCACCGGGCAACTATCCAGGCCATGAATGTGGACATTGATAACGGGGTGGCGGATGAACCTGCCCTAGATAAGGGACTGACCGACTTTATTCGGCAGGTCTCCCGGTTCTACTCCGGCTATCCCCACCAGCGCGAAGCCCTGCTGCGACTGACCCAGCTGTGGCGACAGGTCGACTCCCGCGAAGAAGCCATCGAGTGGTTACGCACCAGTGACCCCCGTGCCGGGGAAACCAACCTAGACATTGTAGATCCTGCCCTGGTGGCCTTTGTGCAGCGGGTACCCGACTACTACAAAGGGGACGGATACCACCGGTTTGCCCTCACAGAAACCTACCGCATGTGGAAGGGGCTCGACTCCCGCTCCACTGCCCTCAGTGAACTAGGGGCCCCCGCCCAGTTTCTCAGCGCCAACAAGGATAACCCAACGGCCCTAGCCCAAGCCGCCAAACAGGTGGATCAGTCCCTACTGACGTTTATTCGATCGGTTCCGACCATCTACCAGGAGACCGAAGAGCAGCGCGAAGCCCTGATCCGTCTGGTGCAAATCTGGCGCCGGCTTGAGCGAAGGGTTGATTCTATTCAGTCGCTATTTGACGATGTCCGACGCATGACCCGTGCCAATCGCGACTCCATTGAAGCTCCCCCTGTCCCCAAACCAGCACCGCTACCCGCCCGCCCGGCCCGCTGGACACCCCACAATATCCAGCTGAGTGCCGCCATTGTTCCCAACGGAAATTTTACCTGGTCCGAAGCCACCCGTGGCGGCACCCGGATGCCGCCTAACCAGGCCACCGTCGATAGCATCATCCGTATTGCTAAACTTGCTCAGCAGGCCCGCGACCGGCTGGGTCGACCGTTTCACATTACCAGCTGGTATCGCCCAGCCGATATTAACCGGCAGGTGGGGGGCGCCTCCAACAGTCGCCATATCGTGGGTGATGCCATCGACTTTTATGTGGAGGGTCTCACCGGCAATCAAATTTATTGGTCGCTGGATCCCTGGTGGACCGGCGGTCTGGGTCGCTATGGCAAATTTCCAAGGCTGAGTCATCTGGATGCTCGGGGATATCGCGCACGTTGGCGTCATTAAGAACACAGAGTGCTATCGAAATTTCACATAGATTTCATATAGGTTTAGATATAACCCCCTAGTCCGGAAACTAATGCCCGGGGCACGCTAAATGTAATCGGATAGCACCACCGCCTTAGCTATGTCTAATTCTGTTATTGAGATCAGTCCTTTGGTGGCCCAGTCTCCTACCGCTGTTACCCAGCCTAAGAATCCCTGGATGTATACATCAATGGGCTTGGTAGTGCTTTTATTTTTGCTCGGGATTGTCTCTCAGCTGCAGTTTGCTAAGGTGCGCAAACAGCTTAAGTTTGAAGCCTATAAAAACAGAGAGCTGCAAAAACGGGTCAAGCTAGCGCTGACAACCATCAGTAAGATGGAAAAAAACCCCGATCTGGTACACTCTCGCGACTTCAACCTGGACTACCTGAGGATGCGAATGGAAGAAAAACAGTTCCATTTTTCCGTGGTGAACCAACTTAAGGTCAAAGTCAAACAGCGAATCTCCCTGGCGCTACGACCCCAGCAGGCCCAGCAAGGAGTGATTGGCATTTCCTCCAAACCCAGGGCGGTAGATCAAACCTTTGATGTAGAGTACCAGACCAATCAAAGCGGCCAAAAGAAAAAACGGGTGCTTTTCCGGATTCAAATAAAGCTGGTCAAACTTCCCACCCAGCCCACATCCATCACCGTTCAAGAGCTTATTGACTGTATTGAGAACTTTTTGAGCCCAGAACGGGATGAAAAGTTTTGGCAGCCGACGCTGTTGGGGCGGCTGGCCACCATGCAGTGGGATCAAAAGGCCAAGCCAACGCCCCTGCTGGTTCTAGAGCAAACAAGCGAAGGGGTAAATGTAACCCTCCGCAGCGCCAGCAGTCGAGTTGCCCTCTAGCCGCCTCTAGAACAGTGCGGATGCATACTACATAAAGACTATAGAAAAGGACCAGAGGTAGACAGCCTCTGGTCTTTCACTATTGAGTCTATTGAGACAACACTAGCTCTTCCATGGCTGGAGGGGTGTCGTAGACGTAGTTTTCGCTATCGCCAAACTCCCCCGGCGCGCTGACTGAGCGCATATCTTCGATCACGGTCTGACCTAGCCGCTGACGGAGATCCGGCATAACGGCCAAGGCCCGAGTCCAGTCGGGAATTTCAGTCCCGGTTGGATCCTCTAGGTACTGCTCCCCGGCATTGACGACCACCTGTTCAAAGCGCTCAAGGGTGTTTTCTTCTTGATGGCGGTCGTACTCTAACCCATTAAATCGGGCATCGACAAAGTACTGACGGGCCAGGTCCTGGGCCTCTCGACGAAACTTGATGCGCAGCGATCTCAGCTGGTCTGGACCAATGACAACCTGCTCGGTTTCCGTGAGTGTCCGCAACAAAGAGTGTAATATATCCCGACACATTTTTTGTAGTCCCTGACTAGCGGATTGCCCCACGGTCTGATGTTTGTGGTCAAAGGTACCTAAATCAACCTGGGCAATGCGTTTGAGGGCCACATTGCGATATACCTCCGCTAGCAGCCCAACTTCCAGCCCCCAGTTGGCCGGAATCCGCGTCGTCAAGGCCAGATCGCTGGTCAGGGCAAACTCCCCCGAGAGCGGGTAGCGATAGGCTGACAGATAGCGCAAATAGGGTTTATCACCCCACACATCCATCAGGGAATTGAGCAACGGCGCCACAAATAGCCGGGTCACGCGCCCGTTGATACGACGCGGATCGCCACTGCTGAGCCGGGCATAGTAGGCTTTGGTAAAGGCAATACCAAACTCAGGTTCCAACAGTGGAAACAGCAGCTTAAGGGGGTAGGAACGGTCGTAGGTAATAATGTCAGCGTCGTGCAGCGCGATCGCACCCGCATGCACTGTCGCCACGCCCAGCCCTAGCCAGACGGCTCGACCCTTACCTCGATGTTTCAGGATATCGAGGCCCCGCTCCTGGAGCTGTTTTAGCAGGGCAATAACCCGTGGGCCATTCTCCCAAATGATGTGGGTTGACTGGGGTAATGGCCGAAAAAATTCGACGGCCTTGGCATACTGCTCAACTGTGTCGGCATAGAGGCTGACAATAACAGTGTTTACAAAAGCACAATCTTTGAGATGGTTACGAATATTGGTAAGGGCAGGCCGCTCCAGCTCCTCGTATAGGGATGGAATCAAGACAGCCGTTGGCGTATCGCGGGTCAGCTCACATGAGCGCGCTTCTAATCGCGATAGATCGCAACCAAAGTCATGAATTGTGGTAATTAGCTCCTGCTTGTAGTCCATCGGATACTAGACACCCATATCGTTTCAGACACATCATAGGGAAAAGATTAAAAAGAGAGTGTCCTCAACGCTACAGCAAAATTTTGCCATGCTGTATGCTGAATCTCTAAAAAATCTTCTGCCCGATCCTTGAGCGCTTAATGCATCAAGATGCGATCGCATCGACAGCCAGGTTTGTCGCCACTGATTTTAGCGCAGCCAGTTTTTCAAACGGGATGCTACCTGAGGCCGCCTCAGCTTGCGCATAGCCTTGGTTTGGATCTGCCGCACCCGTTCGCGAGACAGGTTAAAAATGCCGCCTACCTCTTCTAGGGTATGGGGTTCACCCGTCGTCAGACCGTAGCGCAACGAGATAATATCCTTTTCTCGCTCGGTGAGCACCTCAGTCAAAACATCGGAGATCTCCTGGCGCATCATCGACTCGTTCATCCGAGACTCGGGCGATAGGGTACTGCCATCTTCCAACAGCTCCATCAGCTCCGTGTCTTCCCCTTTACCCACACGGTGATTTAGGGAAAGAGACTTACGGCGTACCTGCTGCAAACTCCGCAGCTGCTCGGGCGTTAGGTCCAGCTCCGCCGCTAGCTCTGTCTCGGTGGGGGTACGGTTGAGCTGTTTTCGCAGTTCCCGCTGGGTTTTCTTGAGCTTATTGAGCTTTTCAACGATGTGAATAGGCAACCGAATCGTCCGAGCATCGTTGGCAATGGTGCGGGTAATCCCCTGGCGAATCCACCAGTAGGCGTAGGTGGAAAACTTATACCCCTTGTCGGGGTCAAATTTTTCGGCGGCTCGATTTAATCCCAGAGCGCCTTCTTGAATCAGATCTAAAAATGGAACACCGCGATTGAGGTAGCGCTTGGCGATGGAGACCACCAGTCGCAAATTGGAGCGAATCATCTTGCGTTTGGCGGTGCGGGCATACTGTAGACGATGCTGAAAATCGGTTTCGCTACAGTCTAGGGCACTGGCCATTTCTGCTCGACTGGGAGTGCGCTTTAGCTCCTCGGCCAGCTTTTTGGAAAGGGCATCGACATCGGCCAAAAACTTGACCTGACGCGCCAGCTCAATTTCCTCATCGGCCTTGAGCAACGGATAGCGCGCCATTTCCTTAAAGAATGCCCCAACGGCATCGTCAGCCAGGGTCTTGCGATAGACAGACGCAGTTTCAGCCGTTAGCTCAGCTCCCGGATCGGCGGTGGGATCATCATCTGGCTCAGCCCCCTCTGAACGCTCCCAACCAGAAGCATTGGATTCTTCATTAGGTTGACGACTGTCAGACTGGGGTTTGGGAGTTTTTTCGGCCGCAGTCCAAGGTTCAATAACGACTGTTTCGGAGGAGTTAACAGAAGAAGCCATAGTTCCGAAAAAGAGTTCTTTGTCTGGAAGATTCTTAAAACGTAATCGAGGGATACTGCTATCTATGGGATTTGGGTGAGACTACGTTGCAGCTACATCTACACTATACCAACACCATTTTGTAACACTGTCCACTGTGATATTTTTTGAACGATGAAAACTATTGCCTCTTAAGGTTTTTATAGATTTTGTAACGTTTGATTCCATTCATTGCAGCATGTAAAGATTCCATGACATATTCCCTTGAATTAATTTTAGAAGCACCTTCTTTCCTGGTCTTTCAGCTAACAATCTGACTGTGTTTGTTGCTAATGTTTTTTATTTGTTATCACGTCTATAGACGCCTATATTTCTCGTCAGTTTAGGTTGCATGTCTCAGTCTGAATCCCAGGTTCCATCGGATTTTGAGGTCGTTGAGGTTTTGGTGGACTGTCCCGGTGTGCAGGGACTTTATACCTATAGATTTCCTAAAAATTACAACGTTGGACCTGGCGATATTGTCAGCGTTCCATTCGGAGGACGTCAGCTGGGTGCGATCGCAATTCGATTACGCCCGTTGGCATCGATATCAACCCTCAATTATGAGCTTCGCACCATTGATACTGTTATCAGTCGAAACTTCTTTTCTAAAGATTATTGGAAATTATTAGAACGTGTTGCTAATTATTACCAGACTCCCCTGATTCAAGTTATTCGAACGGCTTTGCCGCCTGGTTTATTAATCAGTTCTCAACGCAGAATTCGACTTAACCCCGCCGCATCAGATGCGGCCCGACAGCCTTCTCCAGCGCTCGGTTTGCCAGCCCAAAGCCTGCTAGAGACCCTGCGCCGCTCCCCCCAGGGCGATTACACATGGCGCTATTTGCAACGCCAGCATCAGCAGGCCAGCACGGGTCTCCGTCAGCTGCTCAGCAATGGCTGGGTAGAGAGCTATTTGGCCATACCGACACCGCCTCGCCCGCAGCAGCGTCAGGCAGTGTGTTTGACGGCTCCCAGCCGGTCCTCAGCGGACACCCTGACCCAGCGTCAGCAGGAAATTTTGCTGACGCTACAGCGATATGGCGGGGATTTGTGGCTTAGTGATGCCCTACAGCGGCTGCGCACCACCAGCACCACGCTTCAGCGACTAGCGGCCAAAGGCTACCTGGCCATCGAGCCCCGAGAGCGACTGCGGGTGGGCAGTCACTCCCAGGCTCCGGCGGATCGGCCCAAGTCCCTAACGCCGGATCAGCAATCGGTGGTCGCCACCCTCAACCGCCTCACTGGCTACACCCAGGTCCTGCTCCACGGTGTGACCGGCTCCGGCAAAACAGAGGTGTACCTGCAGACAATTGTGCAGCGGCTCCAGGCAGGTCGCTCAGTTTTGGTGCTGGTGCCTGAAATTGGCCTCACCCCCCAGCTCACCGACCGGTTTCGAGCCCGCTTTGGTGAGCAGGTGTGTGTTTACCACAGCGGGCTATCCGATGGTGAACGCTACGACACCTGGCGACAGATGCTCGACGGTCGTCCCCAGGTGGTAATCGGCACCCGCTCGGCCATCTTCTCGCCGCTGCCCCACCTGGGGCTGATTATCCTTGACGAAGAACATGACAGCAGCTTTAAGCAAGACCAACCGGCCCCCTGCTATCACGCCCGTACGGTAGCTCGCTGGCGGGCGCAGATGGTGGGGTGTCCGTTGGTGCTAGGGTCAGCCACGCCGGGGGTGGAGACATGGGTTGATACTCAGGAACCCATGGGTCAGCAGCCAAGAAACAAAGCAGTCCAGTATTTAGCCCTGCCAAACCGAGTTCACCACCGCCCCCTGCCGCCGGTTCAGGTTGTGGATATGCGAGAGGAGCTGCAGTCGGGGAATCGCTCGGTCTTTAGCCGCTCCCTGCAGGAAGCCTTAGGGCAGATGCAGACACGGAGGGAGCAGGGGCTGTTATTTATCCATCGGCGGGGGCACAGTCGGTTTGTCTCCTGTCGCAGCTGCGGCCATGTCATGGATTGTCCGGACTGTGATGTCTCCCTGGCCTACCACCAGCCGCAAAATGACGGACCGGCCCACCTGCGATGTCACTACTGCGGCTACAGTCAGCCCCATCCTGAGCGGTGCCCCAACTGTAAATCGCCCTACTTAAAGTACTTTGGCAGTGGCACCCAGCGGATTGCTCAGGAGCTGCAAAGCCAGTTTCCAGGACTGCGCTGTCTGCGGTTTGATAGCGATACCACTCGAGCCAAGGGGGCTCACCGGGCTTTACTGGAGCGGTTTGCCGCTGGCGAGGCCGATGTTCTGGTGGGCACACAAATGCTCACCAAGGGGATTGACCTGCCACAAATTACCGTGGTGGGGGTGGTGGCCGCCGATGGGCTGCTACATATGCCTGACTATTGGTCCGGGGAGCGGGCCTTTCAAACCCTGACCCAGGTGGCAGGGCGAGCGGGACGGGGGGAACGGCCCGGTCAGGTGATCTTACAAACCTATACGCCGGACCATCCGATAGTTTTGGCGGCAAAGGACCACAGCTACACCAACTTTATCCAGTATGAAAGCGAGCATCGCCAGCTGTTGGGCTACCCACCCTACGGTCGACTGGTGCTGCTGCGGCTCACCAGTCCAGTGGCAAGCGAAGCGGAATCAGCCGCCCAGCACTGTGCCCACCAGCTCAAAAATCTGATTACGCCTGCAGCGGCAGATTCTGAAACAGCTGATATAAACGCCGAGGATATGGAAAGCAGCCTGGTGGGACCGACCGTGCTCGGCCCCACCCCGGCTCCCATTTTTCGAGTCGCCCGGCGCTATCGCTGGCATGTGCTGCTAAAACTGCCGCTGAATCAGCCTGTGCCGGAGCTGACACAGCTGCGATCGCAGCTACCCCAATCCGTCAGACTCACCATTGATATCGATCCCCTCAACCTGAGCTAATCACTTAGGGGATCTAAAATGCCATGTCCCGCCAGCGCCATTCCTCAATGGTGGCATCAATTTGGGAGGCAGTGGTTTCGAGCTGTGGCTCCAATCGGACAGCTGTGGAACGTCCCGGCATAGCCCATAGCGTTATGGCAGCGGCCAGGAACCCGCTTGTGAAGCCAATTAACAGATAAACGTGTTTCATAGGGCCTCCTGGTATCAAATGTAACTGTTTTAATTACCAGGATGAGGAACAAGTCTGAGAATCTACTGAGGTTTCCCTAAGTCAGTCGTAAATTCTGTAGTTTTCGATACATAAAGACACCTATTCAGCGCTGCTCATGAGGACAGCTGGCCCCTTGGGCACAGGGGGATCCGCCACAGCATCGACGGTGATAATAACTTTGAAGGGGGTGGCATTGCAGAGGGCATTGGGCACCTGCCACTGTACATTGCCAATTTTGGTGTTGTTGAACTCACCGCAAAACATGGGGTCTGACTCTTGGGTGGACACCGCCCATAGGCGATAGACCTGCCCCGCTGGCAGCACAGGAAGATTGTGGGATACCAGCTGCACTTCTGAATGGTTGGGCAGGGTGAGCAAGCTGCCGGATGACGTTAGGGCCTCACCGGTTCCCTGGAGGGAATACACCAGGGCGTCAGGCTGTCGCAAAATGTCAATCACTGGCTCATAATCAGGCTCATTTTGGTTGGCCTGGGCCAGTCGATCTTTCTCTTGTAGCTCGGTTTTGGCCGTCTCTAGCCGGGTCTTCAGGTTCGCTTGCTGCTGCCGCAGACGGTAGTTGTCGCCTGCAATGACGATCAGGATCGCCGCCGCTGCTGCCAGGAGTCCATGGCGTCGGAACAGCCTGGGCCAACGTTTTTGGGAGGGGGGCGGCGCGGTTCTCTGGGCGGCGGCAACGATGTTTTTTTCTAAATCTGCCGGTAGGGGCTTTGGATCCAGGGCATAGGGCACCATGGCCAGGGTTTCTTGATAGGCCAAAAGCTCAGCATTAAGGTCGGGACGTTCGGCCAAAATTTTTGTCAATGCTGTCCGTTCTTCCGGTGAGAGATCATCCAGGGCATAGCCTGCAAGCAAATCGTGCCAGTCGGGGTGCGTGTCTGGGGTGGATGATGAATCGAACGACATAATAATCTGGGAAAGACGGAATAGTCGAAAAACAAGTGGCTATAGGTCTAGAGTCGGGCCTGTAGAGCCTGGCGCAGCTTGCGCAGGGCCTGACGAGAGCGAGATTTGACCGTCCCTAGGGGAATCCCTAAATGCTGGGCGATTTCGGACTGGCTCAACCCTTCGTAATAGGCAATTTCGATCACCTGGCGTTCCTTTTCTGAGAGGCTAGCCAGCGCCTGACGGATCTGTTCTCCACGTTCGCTTAGGGTAGCGAAATCTAGGGGGGTGGGGGACACATCAGCCATCAGCAGATGCCATTTATGCAATCGTCGTCGATGGGAGGTTTGCGATCGCAGTCGATCAATGGCTCGCGACCTGGTCAAGACCACTAAATATCGACTCAGGGAGCCTCGGTCGGACTGGTAGGTGTCTTTATGCCATAGGGTCAGAAACACATCCTGGGTTATTTCTTCAGCTTCTTCATCACTGTGGAGGATACGATGGGCCAAGGTATACACCAATCGGCCATACCGCTGATACAGGGTGCGCAGTGCCTCCATTTGACCGGCGCGCAGGGATGCCAGCAGATCGGCATCGGCCACAGCGACGTCCGATACCCTGTCCTCCCAAGATTCAATGGGCCCCATAGGCTTCATCAGACACTCCAACGATTGGATTGAATCATCATTATTAAATCGCATCCACTAGGGCCAATCCAGCCAGCTTATACGGGGCATCTCCGAGCGATGCAAATTACGGAGCTAGGTGGGACGCACCGGGTCCTTCAGCGCTGATAAACCAATCAATCAGCTTTCTAGCGATGCTGAGCTTGCCGGGAACCGGGGGTAGGGAGTCTCTAGTAAACCAGTCCGCCGTCTCGATTTCGGTGGGGTCAATCACAATATTGCCGCTGGCGTACCGGGCGGTAAACCCCACCATCAGCGAATTGGGAAAGGGCCATGGCTGGGAACCAAAGTAGCGAATATCCTGGATTTCAATACCGACTTCCTCGCGCACTTCCCGCGCAACGGTTTCCTCTAGAGATTCTCCGGGTTCGACAAAGCCAGCTAGCACACTGTACATGCCGGGGCGAAACCGAGGAGCACGGGCCAACAGTATCTCTGGCCCCCGGGAAACCAGCATAATGACCGCCGGTGAGAGTCGGGGATATTGGCGCAGGCCACAGCGGGGACAGCACTTTACC
>JBCDJC010000099.1:0-18395 GCA_038748225.1 Cyanobacteria bacterium P01_H01_bin.26
GATATACACTTCAATGACGTTGGATTCCCCCATAAAGTTATAGCCCCACACATTTTCTAAAATTTGCTCTCGGGTGAGCACATCGCGGGGGTGTTCCATCAGATACTTGAGCAGCTCAAACTCTTTCATGGTGAGGTCAATGACACGACCACTGCGCACGGCCTGGCGATTGGTAATGTTCAGGGTCAGTTCGCCAAATACCAGCTGCTCAACGCCGTGTTCGCTGGGCTGCAGATAGGCGCTGACAAGCTTGAGAAATTCGTCACTGCGGTAGGGCTTGAGAAAATAATCGTCGGCTCCCGATTCAATACAGGCAACCCGGTCATCTAGATTGTCGCGGGCCATCATCAGTAGCATGGGGGTGCGGTCTCCCTGCGATCGCAGCTGCTGACACAGATCTAACCCCGACTCCCCTGCCAGCATTCGATTGACCACAATCAATGCTGGATGGTGATGACGCACCTGTTTAATTCCCGCATCTATACTGGTCGCTACTAAAGGAATATAGCCTGACTCACGCAGGTCGTTGCTGATATCGTGGGCCAGTTCTTCATTTGCCTCGACTAAAAGAACAGAGGGTGCGGCTTCAGCGGCACTCATGGAGCTAACCTCATGATTTAGGTACCTGCAGCGCAAACTTTAGCGTAAATCCACTGATCAGTACTAGGGAAATACTAGCGCGTGCCTGGGTAAACACCATAAGTTAAAGAATGTATACAAAATAGCAGGGCAGTTTATGACCGTTGGAATTTGGGTGCTGGGGGATCAGCTCTGGTGTGATCAAGCGGCCCTGGCGAGCGACGGCAGCGCTCCGGTGCTTTTGATCGAGTCCCACCGCCACGCTGCCGAACGCCGCTACCATCGCCAAAAGCTCGTCCTGGTGTGGTCGGCCATGCGGCACTTTGCCACCGAGCTAGAGGCCGATGGTAGAACCGTCACCTACCAAATCACAGACGAGTTTCAAGGGGCCCTATGTCAGTGGATCGAGCAGCAGGGCATTACCGAGCTGCGGTTAATGGAGCCCGCCGACCGCCCCTTCGCTGACTGGCTGACTGGCTTGGATCTGCCCTGCCGTTTGACCCTGGTGCCCAACAACCACTTTCTGTGGTCCGTGGATGAGTTTAAACAGTGGGCCGATGGTCGCAAAAGCCTGCTCATGGAGTCGTTTTACCGTGAGGGCCGCAAACGCTACGGCATTTTGATGGACGACTCAAACAAGAAACCCGTAGGCGGCCAGTGGAACTATGACAAAGAAAACCGCAAACCCCCCAAAAAGACCATTAACCCGCCCCCGCCCCACTGGTTTGAGCCTGATGAGACAACCCAGCAGGTAATGCAAACGGTGGCCCAGATGGATACCTTTGGCGATGTCGCCCCCTTTGGCTGGGCCGTTACCCGTGCCCAGGCCCAACAGGTGCTGGAGCACTTTATCCAGGTGCGGCTGGCCACCTTTGGCCCCTACCAGGATGCCATGGTCACGGGGGAAGATACCCTCTGGCACGCGCTGCTGTCGCCTTATCTAAATATTGGCCTGTTGCACCCGCTGGAGGTGGTGCAGGCGGTGGCCGCAGCCTACTACGAACAGGATCTTCCCCTCAACAGCGTCGAGGGTTTTATCCGACAGGTTTTGGGCTGGCGAGAATATATGCGCGGTCTCTACCACTATGTGGACGACAACTACCCGGACAGCAACTACTTTGACCACCATCAGCCCCTACCCGAGTTTTTCTGGACCGGCGACACCCCCATGAACTGTTTGCACCAGAGCATTGACCAGGCCAAGCGCACGGGCTACAACCACCATATCCAGCGGCTGATGATCCTCAGCAATTTTTCGCTCATTGCCGGACTCTCCCCCCAGCAGGTCGAGTCCTGGTTCCATGCGGCCTTTATCGATGCCTATGACTGGGTGATGCAGCCCAATGTGATTGGCATGGGGCTGTTTGCCGATGGCGGTACCCTAGCGACCAAGCCCTACGCGGCCTCGGCAAACTATGTAAACCGCATGAGCGACTATTGCAAAGGCTGCCGGTACAACCCTAAGGCCCGTACCGGTGAGAATGCCTGTCCATTTAACTTTTTTTACTGGGATTTTTTGGCCCGCCACCGCGACAAACTACAAACCCAGGGACGGATGAGTTTTATTTTGAAGCACCTGGACAAAATGCCCGACGAAGAATACGACGCCATCCGAGAACAGGCCCGCCGGTGGCACCAGCCATCGACAGCTTTGGGTTCTAAGGATGGGGCTGGGTAGCCCAGTGTGCGATCGCAAGCTGCAGCGCTTCTACCACAATTGTATTCATGGACTGTTCCTTGGTGGAGGCCAGCCGTTGAATGGCCTGCTTTACTCGAGGCGGCACATAGATGGTCATCTGTTCGGTTGCCATAGAACGTCTTATGGTGGACACCTTGGAACAAAGTTTAAACCACTCGATTATGGGGAAATACCCGCAAATGGCCGATCTTTGTAGCAAAAAGGCGCAGATAGTTCTGTTCTAGCGGTTCTGTTCTAGTAGTTCTGCTTTAAAAATTGGAGAGACGTTGCAGGTAACGTCTGTACTTCCAAGGGTGGAGCCTAGGGATCTGCCAAAAAATAAAATCCCCGGAGTAGGGTGGGGAAGGGGCGGGTACCTTATTTATCAGCAAGTCCCCTAATAAGTTTTGTTTCCTAAGATTTCCTAAGAGAGCCTGCCCTAAACCGGAGACAGGAGAGTTTGAGAGTAACCCGGCAGCCCATTGAAAACAACAACTGTGCAACTTTTCCAGGGTGCACTACCCTTGGAATAGTCGGATCATCGCCTTCACCATGTCTAATAAGCCCCCCGTTATCGACATCGACCCGGCCACGCTGCTGTTTATCGGCTGCCTGGTCATCCTGCTGCCCCTCATATTTACCGGTTTTCTGTCCCAGTAGCCGCCCGATCCAGCGCGTAGTCCAACGCTGAGCGCAGTTTATGCACCACATAGAGATCCTCACGGCCCAGACGGGCGACACCCCGTAGCACATAGCCCCGATAGCGCTCCGGTAGGCCCACCCGCGCCATCAGCTGCTGCAACAGCCGTTTGAGGCTAGCGTATTCCGCCGGGGGCATGGACTCGCTATTGAGCCGCTGGTCGGTAATCTGTACCTGGGTCTGGGGGGCGGAGAGGACAAAGCTATAAACCATCACCGCCTGGGCCAGATTAAGGGACGGCTGTAGCTGGTGTTGGGGAACTGTTGTCAGCAGGTCGCAGGCTTCAATGTCAGCGGTTTTGAGACCCGAGCGTTCGCCCCCAAAGACGATGGCGGTGCGGCGGAGCCATTCTCCCTTGGCCCGGAGCGTGGCGGGCAGGTCGCGCACGGAGGTGTAGTGGTGTTTTTCATAGCGGTGGCGGGCGGTGGTCCCACAGACCAGGTCGCAGTCCTGGGTGGCGGCGACCAGGGTGTCATAGACCAGGGCTTTGTGCAACACATGCTGCGAACCATGGGCCAGCGCGAGGGCTTTTTCGCCCAGGTGGCTGGCCTGGGGACGCACCAGGCGCAGGGTGCTATATCCCATGGTGTGCATGGCGCGGGCGGCGGCTCCAATATTCTCGGCTTCTTCAGAGTCGACCAACACAAAGATAACTTCCATAGGGTCTTGCTGTAGGGGGGGAGCCATGGGTCTGTTGGGTTTGATGCCTTCAACGCCAGTCTACGTGTAACTCTCGGCTTGGAGATTAAACATTTCCGCATACTGGCCTTGCTGGGTCATTAGCTGGGCGTGGGTACCCACTTCGGTGATTTTGCCCTGTTCTAGCACCACAATGCGATCGGCCATGCGAACGGTGGAGAACCGATGGCTAACTAGAAAGGTCATTTTTCCCTGGGTGAGCTGCCGAAAGCGCTGGAACAGATCGTGCTCTGCGATCGCATCCACCGCCGCCGTCGGTTCATCCAGGATCAAAATCTGAGCATCGCTCATAAAGGCCCGCGCCAGACCAATTTTTTGCCACTGGCCACCGGAAAGATCCACACCCCCTGAAAACATTTTGCCAAGGATGGTTTGGTAGCCGTCGTCTAGCTCATCAATCACAGCTGTGGCCCCAGCCCCCTTGGCAGCCTGGGTGACCAGGTCTAGATCCTGCCGCCGGGGCAAATTACCAAAACCAATATTGTCTTGGACATCGAGGGCATAGCGGGCAAAGTCTTGGAATAAAATCCCAATCTGGCTGCGCAGAGACCCCAGGGAAAACTGCTGTAGCGGGACGCCATCGATCATAATCTGACCCTGATGAATATCGTAGAGACGGGTCAACAGCTTTAACAGCGTGGTCTTACCAGAACCGTTAAGGCCCACCAGGGCAATACACTCCCCCGGTGCGACTGTCAGGTTGATCCCCTTGAGGGTGGGGTGTTCTGAACCGGGGTAGGTAAAGTACACATCTTGAAACCGCAGCCCCTGCTGCATGGGTTTAGGAAAAGACTGGGGCCGTCGGGGACTGACCACTTGGGGCGAAATATCTAGCAGCTCAAAGTACTGAGAGACGTAGAGATTGTACTCATAGAGTGTGGCCAAACTTAGCAAAATCGATTCAATCAGTCCCTGGGCCTGCTGAAAGGCCCCCGCATACAGGGTCAGATCCCCCAGGGTGACCAGTCCGCGGATGGTTTGCCACAGCACCAGACCATAGGCCCCATAAAAGCCGATGCCCCCCAGCAGCTCAATGCTCAGCTGGGCTAGGGACTGCTGCTGGGCCAGCCGTCGCGACTCCCGGTTAAACTCATGACGAATGGTGCGGTACTGCTCCACCAGGTGCTCCCCCAGGTTAAACAATCGCACTTCTTTTACATATTTAGGATCGGTGAGCACCTGGTAAAAGTAATCTGCCAAACGGCGAGACGGCGTTTGGCGTCGGTTTAGCCAAAACCGACGATAGGAATACCGAATCCCCACCCAAAAGGTAGGTAATACGCTCACCAGCAGTAGCGCCATCACGCTGGGGCTAAACCGCAACAGCAGGGTTAGCAGCCCCACCAGCCGGGTAATCGAGCCCAGCAGTCGCGAGAGCAGCTCCACCACTCGCAGCGGATAGTTGCTGCCACTCTGCTGCGCCCGATTGAGCACATCGTGAAATTCGGACGATTCATAGTGGGCGAGATCCAGCCGCATGGCCTGCTGGAGCAGCTGCACATTGGCATGGAGCAAAAACTGATCGTTGAGCACCCGACTAACGTAGTTATCTAGCTGGCTGAGCACCTCCCCCACCAGCAACAGCCCCAGACCAGTCACCACCAGCAGCAATAGATAGGTGGTAAAGCCCCCCCCATCACTCGCTAAAATCAGCACCACCTGATCGACTATCAGCTTACTGATGTAGAGCTGTCCCACCGGCACCAGAGCGCTAACTAGTGTGAGCATAATGCTAACGATCAGCCAGCCCGGAGAGGCCGACCATACTAGCTGGACCAGCCGGGGTGTATTGCCCAACAGACTCAGGATTTCCTGGTAGTAGCGACGCAGGCGGGGCAGGGGGTTGGGAAGGGAAAAAATCACTGGCTCAAGGGAAAAGGGCGGGAAAAACAGGAACAGGGCTCTAAATCTTAGCGTTTTCTCCCGTTCTCTTTTTTTCTAATCTCCCATGGACCTATGTCTGCCCTATGTCTGCACCAGTCCCAGCTTGATGGCTTTAACAATGGCCTGGGTGCGGCTGCGGACTTCGAGCTTGTCAAAGATAGCGGTAAGGTGAGCTTTGACCGTGGCTACCGTAATGTACAGCTGTTTGGCAATGACTTCGTTGGAGGCCCCCTGGACCAGCCAGTCCAGCACCTCTTGTTCCCGTTCCGTCAGACGTATTTTTGCTCGGGCCTGCAGATGACGACCCAAATTAGCGTGAAAGAGTCGAAAAAATCCGGTGGCCAACTCCGGATCTAGATAAATTTCATTCTGTAGTACCGTACAAAGCGCCTCATGGAGCTGGGCAGCCACCTTATCCTTAACAATGTAGCCCTTAGCGCCAGCCTGCATCGCTCGGAAAATCCATTCGTCCTCTCGGTGGGCGGATAGGGCCAGCACCCGCGTCTCCAACGTCAGGCCATTAAGCCGTTCTAAAAACTCTAGACCGCTGCTGTTGTCTAGCTCCATGTCTAGTAGGGTAATCTGCGGGCGATGGGTTTCCACCAGTTGAATCGCCTGTTTTACCGACGCGGCCTCGGCCACAACCTCAAACACAGCGGGGCCATCGGTATAAAAACCGAGTAGGGTACGCAGCCCCCGTCTAAACTCAGTGTGGTCATCAACTAACAAAACAGACACGGCATCAGTCATTGCGGATGCACCTAAACGGGTAAAAGTAATGGATTTCTATGCCCCTTAGCGTGGTAGAACGATGGAAAACTGTGCCCCTCCCTGGGCAAGGGTTTCGGCTCGAATACTGCCCTGGTGGTCAAGGATAATCTTTTTGGCAATGGCCAGACCAAGCCCGGTACCCCCGGCACGTTTTGAATAAAAGGGATCAAACACGGATGACTCGCTCCCGGCTAGCCCTGGCCCCTGGTCGCGAATGCTCACTACGGTCTCGTGTTGGGAAACATGCCAATCAACGGTAATGGTGCCGCCGGGGGGGCTAAAGTGAATGGCGTTATCAAGTACATTTTGTAGCACCTGCTCAAACTGCCAGCCATCTACGATCAAAGAAACCGGCTGGGGCGGATAGACAATAGTGAGCCGTTTGTCTTTGATGCGTGGGGTCAACAGGGTGATTACATTTTGTAGTAATACAGACAGGGCATGTTCCTGTTGTCTGAGACAGGTCTGTTTACTACAGTTGAGTAAATCTCCCAGATTGGATGAAATCGCTTCCGTCGTTTGACGGATACAGTCAGCCTGCTGTCTTTGGGTATTGCTTTCAGCCCCCAGGGAAATCGTTTCCGCATAGAGACGAATCAAAGATAGGGGATTTCGTAGCTGGTGATCCGCCTGCTGTAGGGTCTGCTCTAGCAAACGGATTTTTGCCCGCTGGCGCAAATTTTCCTGGTGGAGGGTGAGATACTGTTGCAACAGCTGGCCGTACTCTTTAACTAGATTCCGATGGGGGCGAGAGATCCGCTGTTCTGCCCACAGCAGCAGGTAGTTCCAGTGGGTATCGGTCTTGCCCAAACCACACACATAGGCGCGGGAGTCACCAGAGCGGAGGGATAGGGGCACGAGTTCTAAAAATGACAGATTTTCGGTTAGCCAGTGCTCCGACTCTAAATAGGACTGCACCCGGTCCGCTTCTGTTTCATGGCGACTGTCATAACGGCGCGAGGACAGCAGGTCGCGTTTATTTTCGAGCTGGTTCCAGCACACTAGCCAAACGTCTAGCACCGGCAGTTTTTCGCTCAGGCGATCAATTTGCGACTGGCAGAGCTGACGAATCTCAGCGGATGGCACCTCCTGGCGATTACGAACTGCTGAATGGGGCGTTGCATACATCCTTAACCCACTCCCACCTCAATCTGCTAACTGTAGTACCTATCCCAACGATGAAATACCTGTGTCTTTCTCTAGAATCAACATTTTTTTATCAATATGCAAGCCTCCAGGGCAAAGTTGGGTGTAAACACGCAGTCTTTCCAATTCATGCAAACATGCCACCCTGGTTACTTAAACCGAGGGGTGGCATGCGCCGATGGGACTGAGTTTGGCCGCAGCAGGATGGCCGGTTCTGACCTAGCCTCAAACCTAGCCTCAAAGAGATTAGGCCCCAGGCTAAGCTGACTCCTTAGGAAGGGCCTGGGCAGTAACTGGTGCGATCGCACCCCCGTCCGACTCATCCGACTCCGACTCCGCCGGGGTAATGGCCGGGTCAGGCCGCACCAGCGGAGCCTCATACACAGCCAAATCAAACCAAAAGGTGGTACCCATACCCACCTCGCTCACCAGACACATTTGACTGTTGTGTTTGCTAATAATGTTTTTTACAATCGACAGTCCCAGGCCGGTTCCCTCCAGGGTGTGGACTCGATTTTCCACCCGATAAAACCGATCAAAAATAGCATCTTGATCCTCTGGAGCAATGCCGATTCCCGTATCCGCAATTTCAAGCCGCACATGACCGGCAAAATCTGGATGCTCAACGGTCGACGGAGCGCGATAGGCACGAATGGCAACACAGCCCCCCGCCGTTGAAAACTTGAGACCGTTGCCCACCAGATTACCCAACACCTGCAGGGTGAGATCGTAGTTTCCCAGCACCGGCGGGAGCCCGTCCTCAATGTCTTGGATCAGCTCAATACCCTTGTCCTTGGCATTGAGCTGGTAGGTGCGGAGAATTTGCTCCACGGGCTGGTGGATGTCTAGAGCCGAAAACTCATAGCGGCGGTTGGACTCCAGCCGTGAGAGATCGAGCACATCGTTGACTAGCCGGGTGAGCCTGTCGGTTTCATTGCTGGCCGTTTCTAAAAACTCCTGACGCTCGCGCTCCGAGAGATCGTCACCGTACTCATAGAGGGTTTCAATAAATGACTTGATGTTAAACAGCGGCGTGCGTAGCTCGTGGGAAATATTGCTAATAAACTGGCTTTTGGCCGCGTTTAGGGCCACCTCACGGGTAATGTCCTGCACCGTTAGGGCAATGCCTTTGACCGTGGCCCCCGACTGGTCAAGCACAGAGTTGAGCAAGACGCGGATAGTCCGGCTGCTGGGCTCGGTCAGGGCAATCCGAAATTCTTGACTTTCCGACGAGTCGCCCTGGGCCGCCTGGTAAAGGGGCCGGGTCATTTGCACCCTCACTTCTGTGGGCAGGTGCTGTAGAACATTGCCCTCCGGCGGCAGCTGGGTATCCCAACCAAATATGCGGCTAGCAGCCGTATTGGCCAGCACCACCGCCAGGTTTGCATCGATCAAAATCGCGCCGTCGGCAATGGTGGACACCAGCCGCTCCAGCTTCGCCTTCTCAGCGGTCAGCTCTTCAATATTTTGTTCTTCGTAGCGCTCCAGGCGCTCCGCCATATAGTTAAAACTTTTGATCAGCTCCCCTAGCTCATCGCCACCGCGGGATAGATCAATGCGCTGCTTAAAGTTACCCGCCGCAATATTTTTGACCCCGGTCAATAGCTCTTTAATCGGCTGTGTAATCGTGAGGGCGTTGAACACAGCCCCCAAAATCACCATCACCCAAATACACACAAATACAGCAATGGTGACATCGCGGGTGAGATGGGACGAGGCCACCACCGTAGGATTGGGATTGATGCCCAGGGCCAGAACACCAAGATACCTGTCCTTAACCTTGAGCGGCACAAAGACATCGGTCACTTCACCCGCCGGTGTTAGGTGCTGACGCACCATGGGCAAGTCAACACTTTTTACATAATTCTCTGGCAGCTGCATCCGGCGACTGAGGGTGAGAGAGTTCTGCACCGCTGACTCAGCATAGGGAATACCAAAAAAGACATAGCCCTCTTTGTCGGCATAGAGCATGTAGCGAATGCTCGAGGTGCCCTCCATAAAGCGATGGGAAAACTGAGCCAGCTCTTCTAGCTGTTGTGATTCCACCAGGGGAGCCGTATTGGACGCCAGCAGTAGCCCCAGGTCACGACCAAAGCGGGTATCGTTCAACCGGGCATCTAACTGAATTGTATTGACGGCCCAAAACGTCAGGCTGCTCATAATTAGGGACACCACCAGTGTAGCCCCGGCCATCAAACGTGTCTGGAGGGTAAAGTCTTTCCACCAGTCGGCAATCAGCGTCCGAATCTTTTGTAACAGCTCAACCATTCAACCTACGCAAACCGCTCAACGCTATTGTGACACGAATCCCAGAATGGGCAATGGCCGGCATGGCCAGCCGCGACGGTCAAACAAGCTTGTCGATGCGCTATTGGATAGCGCCCCCGGCTCAAACCCGATCGCTGACCCGGTGGCCAATATCTCGACGGTAGTAGGCATGGTCAAACTGAATTGCGGCCACCGCCCGGTAGGCATTTGCGATCGCAGCCCCAAAGCCATCCCCCAGGGCCGTCACCCCTAAAATTCGACCACCGTTAGCGGTCAGCTCCCCTTTATTGAGCTGGGTCCCCGCGTGGAATACCATGGCCCCGATCTGGGTCGCCGCGTCCAGACCGGCAATGGCCATCCCCTTAGGATAGGGACCGGGATAGCCCTCAGCCGCCATCACCACACAGGCCGCATAGCCCGACTTCCAGTCAAAGGGGGGCAGCTGGTCTAGACGCTGCTCGCAGCAGGCCAGCATGATCGTATCCAGGGGTGTGGCCAGCAGGGGCAGCACCACCTGGGTTTCAGGATCGCCAAAGCGACAGTTAAACTCAATTACCTTGGGATCGCCCTCTGGCGTAATGATTAGCCCTGCATAGATCACCCCGCGATAGTCAATGTTGCGGTCGTTTAGCGCCTGCAGGGTGGGCTCTAGCACCTCGGTTTGAATCCGCCCTAGCAGCGCCGGGGGGACGACAGGTGTAGGTGCATAGGCTCCCATACCGCCGGTATTGGGGCCGGTGTCGCCCTCTCCCACCTGTTTGTGGTCCTGGGCCGGAATCAGCGGGCGAATGGTGCGACCGTCGGTGACCGCCAGCACCGATGCCTCTTGACCGGTGAGAAATTCTTCGATTACAACCCGGTTACCGGCGGCCCCAAACTGGCCATCAAAAATGACTGCGATCGCATCGGTGGCCTCAGCCAGGGTCATGGCAACGGTCACCCCTTTACCAGCGGCCAGACCGTCCGCCTTAATCACAATCGGCGCTCCCTGGCGCCCTACGTAGGCGATGGCCTGCTCGCGATTATCAAACACCGCACTGGCCGCTGTGGGAATATTGGCCGACTGCATCAGCGCCTTAGCCCAGGCTTTGCTAGCTTCTAACTGGGCTCCCATGCGGCTGGGACCAAACACCGCAATGCCCTCTGCCCTCAGACCGTCCGCCACCCCGTCCGCCAGGGGCTGCTCTGGACCAATGGCCACAAGGCCAATATTCTGCACCTTAGAAAACCGAGCGATGCCCTCCACATCGTCAACGGCCATGGCCAAATTGCGACAGCCCGGCAGGGTTGCCGTACCGCCATTTCCTGGAATACACACCACCTCAGTCACATTGGGTGACTGTAACAATGTCCATGCCATGGCGTGCTCCCGCCCGCCACTCCCAACTACAATGGCCTTCACAGTGTTTTATCCCTGACAATAAGCGGGCTTCATTCTCCCATGTCACGGCAAAATTGGGGAAACCCCAATAGGCCTAATTAGGGCAACGAGATGTTTCCATAAAAAGGGGCACAAAAGGGCGGTCCACATACCGGGCAGCTTTCGGAAATTGTCCCCAGGCCCCAGGGTATAGCCAAGCAGCCAACCCTACTGGCGACTCCCTTCGTCCCCGCTGTCATCCTCTGATATCATCTCGGCGGCCGTGATCCCCTCCGTGCTGTTGCCAAATCGCCAGAGTACCGCTGCGGCCTCGGCTCGGGTGACCCCCTTATCGGGCTGAAACAGGGTGGTATACCCCAGGGTCCGGCGAATATTGGCAAATTCACCGTTGCTGTGATCGGCCAGGACTGCTTTGAGGGCGGCCGGTTCAATTTTATTTGCATCTTGAAATCCCCAGGCCTCTCCCACCGCTGCCGCCGTTGCCTCCGGCAGGGTTGCCCGCGTGTCCAGGGGAACTTTCCAAAGGATGAGATCCTTACGGGTCAGGGGCGCATTGGGTCTAAAGGTGACCGTCGTTGTACTGCCATTGAGCGGACTTGGGATAATGCCCGCTTCCGCTAAACCTTGGATTGCCGGAAAATCAATATTTGTATTCCCCACATCCTGAAAAGCAGGCTCGGAACTTTCTACGGCGGGGCGAATTTTTTTGGCGGGCTGGTCGCTATAGAAGCGATTATTGACGGCCAGCAGCCAGCGAGCGTACTCCCGCCGGGTAATAATCTGATTGGGTAGAAACGCATTGGGATCCCGCTCAATCTCGTCATTGGCATCCACATCTATTAGCTGCAACACCTCAAGGTCAATCAAATCCTCCATATACTGCTGCAGTTCTTCGGGGGCTTCACCGATATCGAGGTAGCTGGGGGTAAAGGCCACCGGCAAACTGGCCTCGGCGGCTTCAGCTGGAGTCGACGTGGCCGGACTAGAAGCAGGCGTTTCAACCGGGCTAGACGGGGTGCTGGCGGTGCCAGGAACGCTCTCTTCTGCCACCAAACTCGGGTCGGGTTCAAGATTTTGTTCTAGGGACGTGCCCAGGGGACTGCCCTCGCACCCGGCCAGGGTTGCCCACAGGATCAGACCTAAAGCTTTTACAAAATACTGACGAGGGGAGTGCTGCATTCGACTCAGTCCCTTAGAAGCGGCATTACCACGCTAGCTTAAATAAACCCATCTATTGCAGGCTAGGGTTAGAGAAACACCTGCGCTTGATTAAACCGATGACCCGCCCGATTATTATTGACTGCGATCCTGGGGTAGATGATGCGATCGCACTCCTCCTCGCCCTGGCCCATCCCACCGCCCTGCATGTCCTTGGCATCACCACTGTGGCCGGCAATGTGCCCCTACCCTACACCAGCCAAAATGCCCTCAAAATCTGCGCCTTAGCCCACCGTGACGTGCCGGTCTACGCAGGCTGCCCCCGACCTTTACTCAGGCCCCTATTCACCGCCGCCGACATCCACGGAGCCACTGGCCTCCAAGGGGCAGAGCTGCCTGAGCCGAGGCGTCCCCTAATGGTGCAACACGCTGTTGCATTTTTAATCGACACCCTGCAACAGGCCGTTGAACCCGTCACCATAGCCGCCCTTGGGCCGCTCACCAATATTGCCGTGGCCCTTATCCAAGCACCCCAGATCGCCAGCAAAATCGACACCATCATCGCCATGGGCGGTGCCATCACCCACGGCAACGTCACCCCCGCCGCCGAATTTAACATCTATGTTGACCCCCATGCCGCCCAGGTCGTATTTGAGTCAGGGATTCCCATCACCCTGATTACCCTGGACACCACCCACCAGGTGCTTACCACCCCCGAGCGCTTGGACACCTTTAGACAGCTCAACACCCCCGTGGGCGACGTCGCCGCTGACCTACTAACCCACTATGGCACCCCCGATAGGGAGCGCTATGGCATCAACGGTTCCCCGCTCCACGACCCCTGCGTCATCGCCTTTCTGCTCAAACCAGAGCTATTTACCTTTCGGCCTACCCACACAACCATTGACACCACCAGCCCTGAAAACCTGGGGCGCACGGTGATCGACTGGTGGGGGCGCACGGGCAAATCACCCAATGCCCAGGTGGCAGAGTCGGTGGATGCCGCTGGCCTATATGAGCTATTGACCCAGTCCTTTTAGAATCGTGCAACAAGTCCTCTACTTTACTGCGCTGGCTAACAACCGGTTGCTAAAATGCCATCAAGCCGCCCGGTAGAGTAATGACCTACACCACCCAGCAACTTATCGACATCCTCGATCAAGAACTCAAAGCCGCCTGGCGTGGAGAACGGGTACTGTTATCCACAGATGACCGTTTGGCCAATCCAGTCGTCTCCAAAGCCATTGGAGCCGATAAACTCAGCAAAGTCTTCGCCTACCAAGACTTCCGCGCCCAAATTCATCAGTACCAGCGAGACCACAGCGTGTCAGGTTTGGTGTGGCATCCCTGCACCTTTAAAGAACATACAATCCAGCTACCGGAAATTCATCCAGACCTAACGGCAATTCAAGCCGATAAGGTGACCCTTGCCGCCGCCAAAGCTAGCATTCTTCAGTTTTGGCAAGCGTCTATTGAGGGGTTACGCCTTTGGGAAGCCGGTCACGACCCGATTGAAATAGACAGCACCCAGGTCCAAACCTATATCCAAGATGCAGAATGGGCTGACCTCACCGCTACCCGTAGTGAGCTGTATCTGGGTCTGTGCTGGGGTAACCCCAAAGAGTGCTACTACGATTGGGCCTATCCGGACTCAGGCTGCCATCGTATTATTGCAGCCGCCGCCGAACCCAGCGCGATTAAAGTCTAGACATCCCTAAACTCAGTCAGGCATGATCACTGAAATTGCTTGAGTACGATTCTTTCGGTAGATCCTAAAGTCACTGTCTAAAGTCAACAGGTGCAACACTACGCCGCATCAAGAGCCAAATTCTTCCATATAGCCAGGATTAGTCGATAGATCTACAGGCCCACCATCCACACAACCAGCCAAATCACCTGCGAGTTCTGCGGCTGACATAACTGAGTTAACTGGTATCTGCCTATCAGGCCTGCGCAAAGACACCACAAGTCTTACCAGCATATTTGACAGGTAAGCAAACACAAATATGGTGCCAACCGCAAAGTTAGGCACCTGAGCAACCTCTTTAAGAAGACGTTGGCGGTGGGTTTGCTGTTCACGGGATGACATAAAGAATATTGGAGATCCGGTCCAAAGGCTTTGACTTGAAATTTCTTACCGCACCCACATCATACCCCCAGCAAAAAGGGGAAGGCTCATCAGAGCCCTCCCCTTTACTTAACCTAAAGCTTCAAACCTAGCGGTCAAAGCCTAATAGCGGTAGCTGCTGCCACCAGAACCGGGCTTGTGAACGATAAAGCTGAGGATTTGGCACTGCTTGACGTTATCGAAGCCAACTACACGAATAAAGCAGTCGGGATACTCAGAGCGGCAGGCCTGAACTTCGTCTAGAACTTCACGGGTGCTCTTAGCATCAAACATGGGAAGCTTCCACATGGTCCAATAGTAAGCCGTAGGATCAGAATCCTCGTTGAACTCAATAGCAGGAAAATAGCCCTGCTCGAGAACATAGTGGATCTGACGCTCGATTTGAGCATCAGACAGGGGGGGAAGATAGGACAGCGTTTCGTAACGACGCTCTTTAGGCAGAGTTTTCATAGTTTCGTCGGTGATCGGTTTACAACGTTAGTCAGATGGGGAGTCTCCTTCACCCGCATCGGCTTCGCTACGCAGCTCTTCAGAACTCATTTGGGTAATGCGCTCCAGATGACGTTTGCGATGCTCGATATTTGCTTGCTGAATACCCGTCAGCACCATTTCTGGCAGAAACTCAGTAATTTCTTCGGCCAGATGCTGACGAACCGTCATAACCCGCAGGGCCAAGTCGGCCTGTTCTTGCATGAGGGCGGCAATAAAGGCTTCCCCATCCTGCAGCTTATCTCGGGTAGCAAACTCGTTGAACCAGTGGGAGCGAGGCAAATTTGTTTCTCGCAGCTGTCCTAGGACTACTCGAACCGCCTGATAGGTTAGATAGCTTGTCAGCGTCTTAGCCGTATCCTTTGCGATTCGCTTTATATCCATAGGTCAGCTCAATGCAGCGCTTGCATTAAAGCAGGTTCAAACAGCGGGTGCGGTAACCAGGGCAGCAATTTTTGGTTGCATCGGCAAGGGTCTTGTCAATAGCAACAATTCTGCTGCCCCAGCCTTGGCACTTAGATAGTGTCCATGGTCTCGAATTCGAACTTGATTTCTTTCCAAAGTTCGCAAGCAACCGCCAGCTCAGGAGACCACTTACAAGCTTCACGGATAATGTCGCCGCCTTCACGGGCCAGGTTACGGCCTTCGTTACGGGCCTGAACACAGGCTTCGAGGGCAACCCGGTTGGCCGTCGCACCAGGGGCATTACCCCAGGGGTGGCCTAGAGTACCACCACCAAACTGAAGTACGGAATCATCACCAAAGATTTCCACCAGCGCTGGCATGTGCCATACGTGGATACCGCCGGAGGCCACGGCCATAACACCGCCCATGGAAGCCCAGTCTTGGGTAAAGTAAATGCCCCGAGACTTGTCTTGCTCGATGTAGTTCTCACGCAGCAGGTCTACAAAGCCAAGGGTACCGGCACGGTCACCCTCAAGCTTACCCACAACAGTACCGGTGTGAATGTGGTCACCACCGGACATCCGCAAGCACTTGGCGAGAACGCGGAAGTGAATACCGTGGTTCTTTTGACGGTCGATTACCGCGTGCATGGCCCGGTGAATGTGCAACAGCAGACCGTTGTCGCGACACCAGTGGGCCAACGTGGTGTTAGCAGTAAATCCACCGGTCAGGAAGTCATGCATGACGATGGGCTGGCCGAGTTCCTTGGCAAACTCAGCCCGCTTCAGCATCTCTTCGCAGGTACCGGCGGTTACGTTCAGGTAGTGGCCCTTGATTTCGCCAGTTTCTGCCTGGGACTTGCTAATGGCATCGGCACAGAACAAGAAGCGATCGCGCCAGCGCTGGAAGGGCTGAGAGTTGATGTTCTCGTCGTCTTTTGTGAAGTCTAGACCGCCACGCAAGCACTCATAAACCGCACGGCCATAGTTCTTAGCGGATAGACCGAGCTTGGGCTTAATGGTGCAACCGAGCAGAGGACGACCATACTTGTTGAGCTTGTCGCGCTCAACCTGAATACCGTGGGGAGGTCCCTGGAAGGTCTTGAGGTAAGCAACGGGGATACGCAGGTCCTCTAGACGTAGCGCACGTAGGGCCTTAAAGCCGAATACGTTACCGACAAGAGACGTCAGCAGGTTGGTAACAGATCCTTCCTCAAACAGGTCTAGAGGATAGGCAACGTAGCAAATGTACTGGTTATCTTCGCCGGGTACGGGCTCAATGTCGTAGCAGCGACCCTTATACCGATCCATATCGGTCAAAAGGTCGGTCCATACGGTGGTCCAGGTACCGGTAGAAGACTCTGCTGCTACAGCAGCGGCGCATTCTTCGGGAGGAACCCCTGGCTGAGGCGTCATCCGGAAAGCGGCCAGAATATCAGTATCCTTAGGCGTGTAATCCGGCGTGTAATAGGTCAGTTTGTAATCTTGTACGCCAGCTTTATAACCAGCCTTCGACTGCGTCGATGTCTGAGAGTAAGACATATCTCCCTTCCTGTGAATCAAATTAAATGGCTTACGAACTCTAGCAATACCCAAGGGCAATCCAACGAGTGCCGCCAGCTTTCTAGGGCAGCTAAGTTCGGAAATGGTATCAAGCAGCAGACGCTGCCAGACAGCCGAATCGACTGTTCTCCTTACTTCCTAAGTAGCTAAGGGCTACCTAATGCTTTAAGAATACTATCAGCGATTTGATAAGTTAAATTTTGGAAGTTCTGTATATATTCATAACTTTTGTTTATAAATCTACGTTCAGGATTATTAAGTTTTGAAAATATGGACCTGCTGATACAGCAGGTCGCTCCCTGCCGCTCGTAGAGACGTACTTCTTTACCGCCCTAGGGTTAAAACCAATGTCCCACGGGTCTTGGCGACGTACTTTTTCTTCTAACAAAATTTTTAGACTTACCTGAGACCCATTATTCATTGGCCTGGCATGGATTTGGCTTGACACGAATACTTGGGCACGCTATCAAACATCAAGTTACCTGCTGGCACGTACTGCGGGAAAAACCGACTAATCGACTATAGGGAGACGTCACTGTGGTTTTTGCTAGGCAATTGATTCAACTGACCGTCAGCGCAACACTGCTGTGGAGCGCTTTGATACCGGTTAGGGCACAGGAGTCAAACAGGACGCCCATTTATACCGATCCGCCGCCACGGGTCGTTCCCCTACCGTCCGAGCGGCAGCCCCGTCCTTTGGTCACCGACTTTCGCGTGGGCGCACTGCAGTCAGACTATACCGGTAGCCTTTGGGTGGGCTCCCACCGGGGTTTGGCCCGGATTAATCCAGCTACCGGGGTGATTCAATCTCGGATCAACGTCCCCAACCCGTTTATTGATGCCATGACCCAGGACCGGGTGGGTCGTATCTGGCTGGGCACCTACGACGGTTTGGTTCGAGTTGATCCGAGGATTAACCAGATTACGGCGCAAAACTTTCGACTACCGTCGAATCGGGTGTTGGATATGGCCATTGATGGCCGTGGTTTTTTGTGGGTGGGGACCGATCAGGGCCTGGCTATGGTCAGCCCCGATCGGGGTCTTTTGATGACAACACTGCAGGAACTGCCGGGAACGAGTGCCAACGCCCTCACCTTGGATCAAGACGGACATCTGTGGGTGGGCACCCTGACCGGATTGGTGCAGGTGAACACGGCGACGGCTTTTATTCGCAATCGAGTGTTCAACGTTCCAGGCAGCTCGGTCCAGACAATGGCGACCGGCCCCCAGGGGCAGCTGTGGGTGGGCACATCCCAGGGACTGTTTGTTTTTGATGCGGCCACTGGAACGCTGCTACGGTCGGTGACCCAGCTGCGGGGAAACAGCGTTACGGACATTGCATTTGATAAAAACCAAAGTCTGTGGGTGGGCACCGAGAGCGGTTTATTTAAGCTCAACCCTTACAATGGTGCCATTGTGAGTCGGGTCCCCAATCTGCCGTCTGGCAATGTGCTCTCCATTGCAACCGATGTGAGCGACAAGCTCTGGGTAGGGACAACAGAAGGATTGGCCTGGGTGAGTTTGACCACGGGCAGAGCGGTGGCCCA
>JBCDJC010000100.1:0-17849 GCA_038748225.1 Cyanobacteria bacterium P01_H01_bin.26
ACGCGGTTCTACTGTTAGCTAAACTCCCCGAAGCTTACCAAGCATTTTCTCCCTTGGTAGATATTTTGCCCATTCTTCCCATCTTTTTCTTGCTGCTTGCTTTTGTTTGGCAAGCGTCTGTTGGGTTTCGCTAAGCGGCTTCATAGCTGAGATAAGTGCAATCTGGCTATACGAATTTCAGTAAGAAATAGGGCTTTTCAAAGCCCCATTTCTTACTGAAATTCTTGATCCATAGGAACGACCAACAGCGCCTTAAAGGGTCATGTGGGTATATTTATGCTGCTTCACATTGTCTTCGGCAGTTACCTTGTGGGAGGCATTCAAGATTCGCTTTTTCTCAGTGGAAAAATTCACATCAGAAAAGCTCTCTCCGTGGGGAACCTTTTCCTGAATATCTGCCCTGGTTTGATACGTTCTTGCCGCTGCCAAAGCTCGCTCTGAAAAGTTTTGGCAAAATTCAGCATCGCGGCTACCAGCAGGCAGGTGGTTTGCAGTTGGCTGATCACCCTTTAAAATCTCCCCTAGTCGCAGACTGTATAGAGTTTTATACGACGTGGGAACCCCCTGAAGGAGCGCTTCAAAATACGCAGAGGGTACAGGCTCTAATACTTTTATCGGCACTACGTTCCCGTCTTGTTTTGCAAAGCAGTGAGCTAAACCAACAATGATGTAGTCACTGTCTGATAGTGCCGCTGGCGGGGGGGAAATAGTCATGCTTGCCCAAAAGTTAAGATAGCTTGCTACGCCTGATCCTATCGTTCTTGGGGTATCCACCAGGCAAGCCTAGTTAATCTGTCACAAAACCCTATGAGTTGTAATGTTTGGCAACTCGAGGCCTCAACGTACTTTTTTGAAAGACAGCTCAGTAAATTTACGGTTAAATCCCAGTTCAGCAGACGCGAGACGTACAGCCCTACGTCTTTTCCCGGTATGACAAAAACGATTGCCATGCAACCATACGGTTAATTGCTTGGTTGCCCCATGCTGCTGAGGGTAGGCCTTTTACCTTTGCCCCACCCCGCGTTGTGAACCGTCGTGAACCACCAGGAGAGCCGCTGCGATGCCGTTATCCACTACCAAGACATCCAAAAACGTCGGCTTGCGGCCACTGGATCAAGCGACGACCAACTTACTTCACCGGCATTTGCACAAAGCTCTCAAGCAGGGTCACTATGGTCAGGCTATCCGACTCCTCAATTACCTCATTGTCCAAGCGCCCAAAAATTCGAGCTACTATACCCAGCGAGGGTTAGTTTACTATCGCTGTCGGTACTGGTCCCGGGCCATTGCCGACTACAGTCAGGCTATCAGACTAAAAACCGGCGATGACCGCACCTATGTCGATCGAGCCAACTGCTATGCGGCCCAGGGTAAAAGCTCTGAAGCCATTGCTGATTATGACTGTGCGATCGCAATTAACCCCAATAATATTCAAGCTCGCCTACGTCAAGGCGTCCTATTTAGAGGACTCGGGCTATATGAGGATGCTATCACCTGCTTTGATCTGGCCTTGTTCCTGGGTCAGCTGAGTGCCCACACCTATGCAGAACGGGGACGCACTTACCATGTTGACGGCCATTGGAATTGTGCCATGGGGGACTACCAGAGTGCATTGACCATATTGGACAAAGCCCCAAGCCAGCCGCTGAAGTCCCAGCTTCAAACGTGGATATCGGAGCTAATCTCTAATCGATAGAAATAGTCTTAGGTCCCTTACTAGGAGGGTCATCGTCATTGCCCTGGTCAGAGACATCGGCACCCTGGTTTTCTAACCAGCTTTTCACCGGATCGTCACTCAAATCGATTTTTAATAGGCCAGAGGCAAACCCACCGAAAAAGGCCACGGGCTGCCCTAGAATCTCTTGAACAATGGGCGTCAACTCATCAAGGAACATAGAATTAACAGGCCGTCACAAAAATACCTTAGTCATCCTAACGCGCCGAAGGAACAATCGACAGTAAATCAACGAGGTGCCAATTCCCTAGGGGCGCTAACGCAGACCTCGACGTCCGTTGGGATAAATAGTCGACCAATTAGTTTTAGCAGCCGACAGCTGATTCTCAGTTAAATTAGTCGACGTTAGATCAGCGCCGCACAGGTTGGCTCCCCTAAGGTTAGCGCTGATGAGATTACTACGACTGAGATTTGCCCCGCGCAGATCGCTATTTTCGAGGTTTGCTTCCCCCAGATAAGCATTGGATAGCTTGGCATTCCTGAGGCTGCACTGCCGTAGGTCAGCTTTGCTAAAGTTGGCATTGGTTAAGTTGGCGCCTTGGAAATTGCAGCCTGTCAGCTGAGCACCGGCAAAACTGGCTCCACTCAGAACCATACGCTGCAGGTTAAGCCTTGCCAGGGGCTGTAGCGAAAAGTCACGGTGCCCTCGCTCATAGGCATTTTGCACCGCTTCAGGGGTGATCTTTTTGTCTTGGTTAGAAAACGGCCCTGATTGACTAGAGCCCGTTGACAGTAGGTTACCGGAGGAGCGACGCGGCGAGATCGAAGACGGTTTAACGTTTTGGCGTTCCTTGCGCGCTCGGATGGCCGCCGCCATTCGAGCCGACGGCGACACGCTCTGGGAAGAATCATCTAGCCCCAACATTGAGGCTGTCTCTTGACTGTTAAACGTGGGCTGGGTCGGCGGGGAGACATCCTTGGGAGCCGATGTCGGGAACGCCATATTTTGGGCCAGGCTAGCTAGGTAAGGTTCTAGATCGAGGTCTCGCAAAATTGCATCGGCTGAGCTGTAGCGGTCCCGCACTGAAATTTCTAGCATTTTACTGAGAACGCCAGAAAAGTGATCACTCACTTTGACATGCTGCTGCCAGAGGATTTCCCCGGACTGGGGATCATAGGACATCTCTTTGGGGGACTTTGCCGTCAGTAGATAAAGGCAGGTCACCCCAATCGCGTAGATATCACTGGCATAAACTGGACGCATCGCCATCTGTTCGGGGGGTGCATAGCCCGGAGTGCCGACGGCGTAGGCCGTCAAAGCCGTATGGCCTGACTCCTCAGTGGATTTGACCGGGTTAACTTTGTCTTTAACAGCACCAAAGTCAATCAATACTAAACGCTTGTCAGCATCGCGACGAATGAGGTTTGCAGGTTTGATGTCGCGGTGAATAACCTGGTTGCGATGGATGTACTGCATCACGGGCAGCACCTCGCTCAAAAACTGTTTGGTGCCTGCTTCGCTAAAGGCTCCTCGAGTTTTTACCTCCTTCTGGAGCGTGGAGCCATGGATATATTCTTGTACCAAAAAGAAATCTGAATGGGCTTCAAAATAATCCAACAGACGTGGTAGCTGTGGATGATTGCCAATTTTTCCGAGGATCTTGGCTTCCCGGGCAAACAGATCGCGGGCCATCTGCATCACGTGGGGCGCTTCAGTTGTCGGTTGAAGCTGCTTGATAACGCAGGGTGGTCGGCCAGGCAAGCCTTCGTCGTGGGCTAGAAACGTAGTACCAAAGCCCCCTTTTCCCAAAGCACCACTGACGCGATAGCGATCGCGCAGTAGCAAATCCGCTCCACAGGCCGAACACTGTCTTGCCGTGGATGGATTTTTGGGGCTAGGACACTCCGAATTGATGCAGTAGGTCATGTAGCTTTAGCCACCCTGCTCACATGTCAATGACTGGGGCTATGATCAACTATGGCACGACGGCTCCAGAAAACTGGGTAAGGGGTTAGCCCTTCATGGCTGATCCACAGAAACTAGGTTCGGTGGAAATTTGCTCCAGTAATTTCTAATTACTTTGCAATTCTCAACCATCAGTCATTAGTAAGGGAATAGGTAAGATTCTTTTGATAGCTTAATTTTAGTCTTCCCATGTTTTAAAGAAGCCCTGGGAAAGCTTTAGAGCTACGCTAAAGCGCCCTTGCTTTTTTTCCAATCATAGTTATTACGTCTATTGTCTTATTATCTTATCGAATTGTTTACAGTGTCATTGTCAATTTAATATGTCGATTTTAAGAATCGATGGATCCGGAATAAAACATTCAAATTGTTTTAGCTGGTGAGAACAAAGACAGGGACCTAGCTAATTGAGGCCCGGCTAAACAGACACCTTAAAACGGAGCTTCGGCGGTAGAATACTCTCGGCCTGTTGCTAATCATTTTCATCCAGACTTCATGCGCATTTCTGTCAACTGGCTCAAAGAATTTGTCGATCCGCAGCTAGACCCTGGGGCAATTGGTGATGCCTTAACGATGGCCGGGTTTGAGGTTGAAGATATTGAAGACCGTCAGACCTGGGCGGATGGCGTGGTGGTGGGTAAAGTAACCGAGCGGCAGCCCCACCCCGATGCAGATAAGCTCAGCGTCTGTACCGTAGATATCGGCGAGCCCGAATTATCAACCATTGTGTGTGGCGCGGCTAACGTCCGGGCAGATATCTTTGTTGCCGTAGCCAAGGTCAATACTTACTTGCCCCAGGTCGATCTCAAGATCAAACCTCGCAAGGTACGCGGGGTGCTATCAGCAGGTATGATTTGCTCCCTGGCAGAGCTGGGGTTGGCAAAAGACTCAGACGGTATTCATATTTTTGAGCAGGCTGAGCTGGGCGTAGGCCAGGATGTACGACCTCTGCTGGGGCTAGATGATACGATTTTAGACCTGTCATCGACGGCCAATCGGGCAGACGCTTTGAGCATGGTTGGCATTGCCCGTGAGCTATCGGCGATTACGGGGGCAACGCTGACGCTACCGATTCAAGATGTGACGGTGGCGGCGGATCCGCAAAGCTCGGTTGCGATCGCACTTTCAGATCCCAAAGCCTGTCCCATCTACATTGGGACAATACTAGAGCAGATTAAGATTGGTCCATCCCCCACCTGGCTCAAACAGCGGCTAGAGGCCTCGGGCACCCGCTCCATCAACAATGTGGTCGATGTCACTAACTATGTGCTGTTGGAGTGGGGGCAGCCGCTCCACGCCTTTGACCTGGAGCGGCTGGGCGTTAGTGCCACCGTCAGCGTGCGATTTGGCCAGACGGGGGAATCCCTCAAGACCCTAGACGGCCAGGAGCGGCAGCTCAAACCGGAGACCCTGGCCATCACAGCCAACAATGTACCGGTCGCCCTGGCTGGCGTCATGGGTGGAGCTGATACGGAAGTCCACAGTGACACCCAGACAGTTTTTCTAGAAGCGGCTTTTTTTGATGCAGCGGTTATTCGTCGCTCGGCTCGCAGCCAGGGATTGCGCACCGAAGCCTCGGCCCGCTACGAGCGGGGGGTTAACCCGGCAGAGCTAGAGCTGGCCACCGGTCGAGCCATTCAGCTATTGACCGAGCTAGCCGGTGCCCAGGTCACCCACCAGCAGGACGAACGCACCGACGTCGGCAAAATTACCCCCATCCGCACCGTAGGGCTGCGTCTACAGCGGGTGCAGCAGATTTTAGGAAACTACGTCACTGACGACGGTGCGGCTGCCGCCCTGAGTGCTACCGATGTGGAGGCCACCCTCGGTCGTCTAGGCTGTCGCTTGAGCGTGGAGACAGCGGGCGTGTGGAGCGTTACCGTACCGGCCTATCGCTACCGCGATCTAGAGCGAGAAATTGACCTGATCGAAGAGGTGGCCCGGATATTTGGCTACAACCGTTTTGCCAATACCCTGCCCCGGCAGACATCGCGCGGACTGCTCTCCCCAGAAGCGACCCTGGTACGCCAGCTAAGGGAAGCGTTTCGTGGGGCGGGGCTCACAGAAGTACTCCACTACTCCCTCACCAGTCCGGCCCCCCAGCGAGTGGTGCTAGAGAACCCCTTATTTACAGAATATTCTGCGCTGCGCTCAGATCTGCTATCAGGGCTCATCGATGGATTTCAGTTCAATCTGGAGCAGGGTAACGGCCCCCTCAACGGATTTGAAATCGGCCATGTATTTGCCAATGAAAACGGCCAGCTCAATGAATACGAGCGCATCGGCGGTATTTTGGGGGGTAATGCTTACCGGGGCCAGTGGAGTGGCACCACCGCCCCCATGACCTGGTACGACGCTAAAGGTGTTCTAGAAACTGTGTTTCAGCGGGTGGGTCTCGATGTTGACTATCGCCCCGACAGCGCAGACGAGCGGCTGCATCCGGGTCGCACGGCATCGCTGTGGGTGCGGGGACGCACCAGGCTGGGTACGTTTGGCCAGCTGCATCCTCGGCTCCGACAGGAGCGGGACCTGCCGGATGAGGTCTATGGCTTTGAACTAAGCTGGGACGCGATCGCAACCTGTCTTGTCAGTGGCCGATTCCGCGCACCTAGATTTAAGGGTTACTCCATCTATCCAGGGTCCGATCGGGACCTGGCCTTCTATGCGCCCGTGGATGTGGCGGTGGCGGACCTGGAAAAACTCATTGCCCGCACCGGGGGTCAGCTGCTGGAAACGGTTACCCTATTTGATGAATATAGGGGTCAGGGCGTACCCGAGGGGCAGCGCAGTCTGGCGTTTCGGATGCTCTATCGGGCTAGCGATCGCACCCTGACCGATCAAGATATTGACCCGATCCAGCAAAAAATTCGAGCCGCCCTGGAGAAAAAATACCAGGTGAGTCTGCGGAGCTAGGCGCTGAGGCCCGGTTGCTTGATGACCTACTTGATTAGGGACTTGCTGGCAAATAAGGGAGCCGCCAATAGCTCCTTTCCCTTTAACCCTTCCCCACTCTACTCCGGGGATTTTTTTGGCAGCTCCCTTCCTGGAGTGTCGGCCCCTACTCTGCTGCCTGTTCAGACGCGGGCTTCTTTTGCGGTGGTCCATTAAAGTAGACCTCTAGCACCTGCTTGACCATGGGGGCGGCAAAGGCACCGCCGCCGCCGCCGGAATGTTCGCCAAAGGCCACCACGAGCACCTCGGGATTTTCAAAGGGGGCATAGGCTCCAAACCAGGTATGGTTTTCAAACGGCGGGGCCTCGGCGGTGCCGCTTTTGCCAGCAGGTGTGGGAATGGTGGGGACATTGAGGCGGGTGCCCGTACCGCTAGTAATTACCTGCCGAAGACCTTCCTGGAGCACTTCTATAGTTCTAGGCTGCATCCCAACGGAGGTTTTCCACTGCTTGGTTTCTTCCCCATCCATCAGTAAATGGGGGGTGACCCGGTAGCCGCCGTTGGCTGCGATCGCAAACATTACCGCCGTCTGCAGCGGTGTGACCTGCATATAGCCCTGGCCAATGGTCATGTTAATGGTGTCGCCCAGATACCAGGGTTCTTCTAACATTTCCTGTTTCCACGCTTCGTCTGGCACCAGTCCGGGGGATTCCTCCGTGGCTAGCTCAATTCCGGTTTTTTCACCCAGGCCATATTTGCGCATCCACTCAATAATCGGCTCATGCCCCATTCTCATACCCACCTGGTAAAAAAAGGTGTCGCTACTCCACTTCATCGCCCCCTGAAAACTTAGGGGGCCAAAGCCAGCGTTATTCCAATCCCAAAATAAAATGCCCCCGGCGTTGATATTGGGATAGGTGGGCAAAACCGTATCCGGGGAAAAACTGCCCGATTCAATGGCGGCGGCGGTGGTAATGATCTTAAAGGTACTGGCTGGGGGGTAGGCCTGCAGAGCCCGATTTAGAAACGGATTGCCCCGGCTGTTGAGTTGTTCCCACTGGTCCTGGGTAATCCGAGTGGAAAAAATATTAGGATCAAAGGTGGGACGGCTAACCATGGCCAGGATGGCGCCGTTGCGAGGGTCCATGGCCACAATGGCACCGATATTGTCCCCCAGGGCATTTTCCGCCGCCTTTTGCAGTTCTAGATCTAAGGTCAGGCTGATATTTTGCCCCGCCTCGGGGGGTTGTTCCCCCATAATGCTCAAGACATTGCCGGCGCTGTCCACTTCCACTTGCTGCCCGCCCCACACCCCGCGCAGCCGTGACTCAAAGGATTTTTCAGATCCCATTTTGCCGACGATATCCCCGAGGCGATAGCTCTGGCTGTCGTTTTCTAACCGTTCAAATTCGTCTTCATCAATTTCACCGGTGTAGCCAATCACATGGGCTGCCAAGTCGCCGTTGGGATAGCTGCGAATGGCTTCTGCTTCTACCCGCACGCCGGGGAGTTCTGAGGCATATTCCGCTAGGGCCGTCGTTTGAGCCGGGCTGAGGCCACGGGCGATCGCAACGGACTGGGTAGACTCATAGCCCGCCAGCTCAATGCGCTGTAAAATCTCATCTTCTGGGATATCCAACAGCTGCGTCAGCCGGGCAACCACCTGGGCACGGCGCTCCTCAGGCAGCGCAATTGGCCAGATTGAAACCGAGTGGGATAGGCGACTCCCCGCCAAAATTTTGCCCTTGCGATCAAATATGGTGCCGCGGGCCGGGCGTCTCGGCAGCAGCAAGATCCGATTTTCTTCGGCGAGCTTGCGGTTGCGATCGCCTTCCACCAGCTGCAAATAAAACAGCCGACTGCCAATACCTCCCAGCATTACTAAAGAAAGAAAGATCATCATGACCACCGATTGGTACTGGCGGCCAACGGTGCGGCCTCCCTTTTTTTCAACCTTTGCTGACGAATATTGAAGAAAGGCCATGGCTGACGATATCGGATTTTTCTACTGATTCAGAGCGATGTAGACTCGCCACCAGTGTAGCCTCTGGGGTCAAATCGATTCGCAGAAGCATTGGGATTTTGAGCCACTCCCCGTAGAATAAGTCAAACGGACCCAGCATGAGGAGCGCGTCCTATGGCTCATACCATCTCTTTGCCACCTGTAGATGCTACGGCGGCATTGGATGTAGAACTTAAAAACGTTGTCAAAACCTTTGGCGAAGATACGGCGGTTCAAGGACTTAACCTGAAAATTCGGCAGGGGGAATTCTTTAGCATACTCGGACCATCGGGCTGTGGTAAGACCACTACGCTACGAATGATCGCCGGTTTCGAAACACCCACGACAGGGGAACTAATGATTCAGGGGCGTTCCATGAGCGGTGTTCCGTCCCATCGGCGCTCGGTCAACACGGTCTTTCAAAGCTATGCCCTGTTTAACCACATGAACGTATGGCACAACGTAGCGTTCGGTCTCAAGATTAAAAAGATTCCCAAGGGCGATCTGCGTCAGCGGGTAGGCGAAGCTCTCTCCCTAGTGCAAATGGAAAGCTTTGCCAAACGCTACCCCGCCCAGCTGTCCGGCGGTCAAAAACAGCGGGTGGCTCTGGCCCGTGCCCTGGTTAACCGTCCCGCGGTGATGCTCTTGGATGAACCGTTGGGGGCCCTAGATCTTAAGCTGCGCAAACAGATGCAGGTGGAGCTATCAAATCTACACCAGCGGCTGGGAATTACCTTTATCATGGTGACCCACGACCAGGAAGAGGCCCTCTCCCTGTCTGATCGCATTGCGGTTATGAAGGATGGTCGCATTGAACAGGTGGGCACCCCCAGCGAAATTTATGAACACCCGACCACGGCTTTTGTCGCAGACTTTATTGGTGATACCAATCTATTCTCAGGAAAAGTGCGGCAACATCCTTTAACCTTGATTACGGATAGGGGAATGCAGATTGCGATCGCATCCACCGGTCAGGCTGATTTAACCGATAACGCCCCAGTTAATATCAGCGTTCGTCCTGAAAATATTTGTCTCATTGCCCAGACCGAAACAAAGCAACCGACGCAATATAAAAATTGCTATGCAGGCGAAGTTAAACATACCCTATACACAGGCCCCCACATTCATTGCATTATTGAATTGACCACCGGAGAACAGCTGCGGGTGCTGCAACCTAACCACATGAAGTACCAGCCAGGTACCCTGGTCTATGTGTCATGGTCAGCCGACGACTCCCAGATGCTTGTTGTTTCTGACGATCATACAAGTTCCCTTTAACTAGCGGCGGCGGCGGCAACCAGCCCGATCCCAATAAGGATCTCAATGAACAAATTGCTACCGCCCAATAGCCTAAGGTCAGGGAATCGCTTTACAGTATCCATGGTGTTTGATTAGAGGAGAAAAGATCGTGCCCCGTCGACTACACCGCAATTCACCTTTGCTTTCGCGTACGTCCCGTCGCCGTTTTTTACAAGGCTCCGCTGCTGCTCTAGCTGGAGTGGGTCTATCAAACTGTGGCCGCACCATTGGTGGTGAGGCCGAAACTGCCCCTGCTGAAGCCGATGGAGCTGTTGCTGCAGGTCAGGCATCTGGAGAATTACGTATTTATACCTGGGCTGACTATACCGACGATGAACTGGCCAAACAATTTACGGAGGCCACCGGTATTGACGTCAAAATCGATGTCTACGATTCCAACGAAACCATGCTGGCCAAACTGCAGGCTGGCGGTGGAGACAGCTACAGCCTGATCTACCCGTCAGACTACATGGTCACCGAAATGATCGGTCTCGGTATGCTCACCGAATTAGACAAGTCTCGTCTCGTTGGTCTAGACAAGATGCGTGAGAAGTGGGAAAGCCCTGTCTACGATTCCGAAAATTCCCACAGCATCCCCTTTAGCTGGGGAACCACGGGCCTACTCTACAACTCTGAGGTCCTCACCACGCCCCCCACGGATTGGGACTATCTGTGGGACAACCGCGATATCCTGGCTCGCAAAATGACCATGCTCGACGACGTCCGGGAAACCATGGGTGCGGTCCTCAGCTCCCTAGGCTATTCCTACAACGCCACCGATCCTGCGGAGATTGAGGCCGCCTATGAAAAACTGCTAGATCTCAAGCCCTCCCTAGCTTCCTTTAAGTCCTTTGGCTGGCAGGATGAGCTGCTCAGCGGCGATCTGCTGTTGTCAATGGTGTACTCGGTAGAAGGTATTCCCGTCAGCCTTGAAAACCCTACATTTAAGTATGTGATTCCAGAGAGTGGGTCGTCGGTTTGGACAGACACCATCGCAATTCCCACATCCGCCCCCAATGTGGATGCAGCCTACGAGTGGATGAATTTTAACCTGCAGCCTCGGGTATCGGCAGAAACCGTAGAGCGGCTGTTCTTTGCCACCCCCAACGGTGAAGCTATGGCTATGCTCTCAGAGGACCTGCTGAATAATAAAAACCTGTTCCCGCCGGAGGCTCTGCTGGCAAAAGGCGAAGGCATTGCCCCTGTGGGTGAAGCCAATGCCCTCTACGATGAATACTGGACAAAAGTGACCAGTGCGTAAGGCTATGGCCCAGGGTGTTTCACCAGCAGAGGCTCTACAGTCAGCCCCAGCCATTACCGGGCAAACGATCAGGGGCATCCTCAGACCTGTGGGGTTGTTAGGCCCCCCCGGGGTGTGGCTGTTGCTGATGATGGTATTGCCCACCCTGCTCATTGGAGAATTGAGCCTGGTACCCGGGCTCAGGCCAGGGCAGCCGATTGAGGGATATGGCCTCCTCAACTACCTGAGGATTTTAGAGCCCACCTATCTGCGGGTTTTACAGCGCTCGGCGATGTTTGCCACCGGCACCACCGTTCTTTGTTTAGTCCTGGGGTTTCCGGTGGCCTATTGGCTGGCCCTGAAAGCGCCAAAGCGATGGCGCAACTTTTTGTTGGTGCTGTTTATTCTGCCGCTGTGGACATCGTCCTTGCTGCGCACCTACGCCTGGATTACCCTGCTGCGGCCATCGGGGGTGATCAATCTGGTTCTAAGCGGCGTGGGGCTGCCCACCCAGAATTTAATGAATACCCATTGGGCCGTCTATATAGGCATGACCTATAGTTTCTTGCCCTATATGGTTTTAATTTTGTATGCCTCCTTAGAGCGACTAGATCTGCGGCTTTTGGAGGCAGCGGCCGATCTGGGGGCCAACCCCAGACTGGTTTTTTGGCGCATCACTGTTCCCCAGACTATGCCTGGGATTGCAGCGGGATGCCTGCTGGTATTTGTCACCAGCCTGGGGGACTTTGTCGTGCCTACCCTGCTGGGTGGCCCCACCAGTATGACCATTTCCCGCTTGATTTATAACCAGTTTTTGGGGGTGGCTCGAAACTGGGGATTTGGCTCCGCTTTGAGTATGGTGCTGATTTTGATGGTTAGTATGGCGATCGCACTGCTGCTTAAGTACGGCGATCGCAACCCCGAGATTTATTCATGAAATCTGCGAGTTCTTCTAAGGGTGGTATAGAACGCCTATCACTTCCTTCCTGGCAGGCTATGCTCACCCTGGCGATGTACAGCTTTATGTATATCCCCATTATTATTTTGGGGGTTTATAGCTTTAACGAATCGCGTTTCGGCTCGATTTGGGAAGGGTTTAGTTTAACTTGGTACCGCAAACTGCTGGGGGATGAGCGGCTGTTTCTGGCGCTTGGGGACAGTCTCAAGATCGCTCTGTGTGCGGTGGGCGTCTCTGCAGTCCTAGGTACCCTGATGGCCATTGGGCTATCTAAGTATAGGTTTCCGGGTAAGTCTCTTTACCTCGGCATTTCCTATCTGCCACTGATTATTCCAGATATTGCGATCGCAGTGGCCACCCTTGTTTTTCTAGCCTCGGTTGCGATTCCCCTTAGCCTCTGGACCGCTATTGCCGCCCATATGGTCTTTTGTTTGGCCTACATTGCCATTGTGGTATCTAGCCGTCTTAAAGGCCTGGACCCCAACCTCGAAGAAGCCGCTTTGGATTTAGGCGCTACTCCTACCCAGGCGTTAGTCAAAGTGTTTATTCCACAGCTAGCACCAGCCATCGTATCAGGCTGCTTACTGGCCTTTGTCTTGAGTATGGATGACCTGCTCATTTCTAGCTTTACCGCCGGTGATGCCACCCCCCTACCAATTGAGATTTTTAGCCGCGTCAGGACTGGGATCAAACCAGATATCAATGCTCTTAGCGTCCTACTGATCCTAGCTTCAGGGCTGATTGCCGGTATCTCCGAATATTTTCGATGCAAAAGTGAGCGCACCTAAATGGTAGTAGATCACACAAAACGGTGTCTGATGTCACCCAGATAACAGACCGACAATCACGGCCAAAAGCCTAACCAGCCAGCATAGTAAGAGTAGACATAAAGGCCCCCTTCAATACCTTTGTGCCTAACCTGTAGTTGTCCCTGGAGAAAGTGCCATGTTAAGCCGCACAGCCACGACTCAATCCTTAGAGAGTCTTATGAGCAATATATTGAGCTGTCGTCGGCTCAACCGGGAAACTCAGCGTATGCTGATGGCTCTTCTCCTTGGCAAGACCCAGCTCAATAATCAAGAACAGGCCCAAGTAGAAAAAATCTTTGAGGCTATCAGTCAGGGCCGACTGCGGGTGGTCGATTAAACCATCTTTCAAAATTATCTTAAACATCTGAGGGGTTAGCTTTGATCGATCAAAGCTAACCCCTCAGATGTTTAAGACGTTTTAGACGGCAAGCTATTCAGAATCGCCCGCTGGCTCATCGTCATCCTTACTGACATCCGGAATAAAGTCGGGACGGGCGGCGTCTTCCCAGCCAGGAGGGCGTTTAGAGTTGTACCAAGCAAATGAGCCAATAACAACCGCTGCTAAAAAGCCCACAACGTATACCAGCTGAAAATAGTACATGGGAGTACCCGATGCACCGGCCTCTCCTAAAAAAAATGCCATAGATGACTTTATCCTTTGCTGCGGTTTATTCCAGTTGCCTACATATTACTCTGTAGCCGGTTGCGGATCTACTGGAGCGGGCGCCGCGGGCGCGGGCGCGGGCGCCGGGGCCGACGGGACAGCTGGCGGAGCGACGGGGGCCGGCGCCGATGGCGGTGCGGGGGCTGCTACCGGAGTTGGTTCAGGCGTGGGGGCTACAGGCTCCGGTGCGGGGGCCGGGGCCGGGGCCACAGTCGGCGGTACTTGGTCTGCCAGAATTGGAGCGGGAGCGGAGCGGCTAGGCTGCGATTGCGACGGCTGTGGAACCTCTGAGGCTGCTGGCGAAGGGGCTGACGGCTGGGGTTCCGATTCTGTTTGCGATCTTGGCTCATCTTCCCTATCGGAGGAACTACGACCGGCTTTTTCAGCAACGACCTTGCCAGGTTTTATGGGCTTGGCTTCAATTGAGCCTTCTCGCCCCGATAGCCGGGGCAGTTCTGGAAACTTCTCGACGGGAATTTCTTCAATAAACTCCGAAACAAACTGACGCCACGCATAGGCGGCCGTGCTGCTGGCACCGCGAGTGGGACTACTATCGTCATTCCCAAACCAAACCCCAACAACCAAATCAGGGGTAAAACCGATAAACCACAAATCTCGATTTTTCTCAGAGGTCCCGGTCTTGCCAGCTATCTGGCGACCTCGAATATAGGCATTGCCCCCGGTACCGCCCTCGACAACACTGCGCATCATCCAGGTCGTAATGGCAGCCGAGTCCTTGTCGATGGCTTGCTCAGGCTCACCGGCAAATTCATACAGAACTTCGCCACGGCGGTTGGTAATGCGTTTGATTCCGTGGGCATCAACGTGCTTACCTTCGGCCGCCAGGGTGCCATAGGCATTGGTGAGCTCCAGTAGGTTTACCTCCGATGACCCGAGCGCCAGGGAATAGGCAGGTAATAACTCTGATTTGATGCCCATGCGCTTAGCCATGGCAATAACTGGCTCAAAGCCAATTTCGACTAGAACCTTAACCGCCACAATGTTGATGGACGAGGCCAGGGCCTTCCTGAGTTCGACATTGCCACTAAAGCGATCGCCATAGTTTTTAGGTTCATAGCCATCAACCACATAGCGGGCATCGGTATAGTCTTTGTAGGGCGAAATACCGGCTGCGATCGCAGTGCTGTAAACAAATGCCTTAAATGTTGAACCAGGCTGGCGCTGGGCCTGGGTAACCCGGTTAAACTGACTTTCTTCAAAATCGGTCCCTCCCACCATGGCATGCACCTGCCCCGTTTTAGGATTAAGGGCCACAATTGAGCCTTGCTCAAACCTTTGCCAGCGACCGTATTCCCCCAAAACATCTTCCAATGTGGCTTCGGCTGCCCGCTGCCAGTTGGGTTTCAGGCTGGTTTCCACCACCAAACCACCCGATTCAATATCGTCTTGGGAGATCAGCTCCGCCAGCTGTTTTTGTACATAGATAGTGAAATATGGGAACTCGCTGTACAAAAACTTAGGTTCGTTGGGGGTGGTGGTAACGTCGCTACCATAGGCGGTATTTGCCTGGGCCTGGGAAATAACACCGGTCGCCAGCATGCGACTAACCACGTTGTCCCGCTGTCGGCGAGCAGCCTCTTCATTGACCAGGGGAGAATAAAGGCTAGGAGCCGGAGCCATCCCCGCAATCAGAGCAATTTCTGAAACCGTTAGCTCATCAACAGACTTACCAAAGTAGATCCAGGCCGCATCGGCCACACCATAGGCTCCAGCGCCCAGGTAAACCAGGTTCAAATAGCGTTCTAGAATTTTCTCTTTACCCAGCTCCTTTTCTAGCTTATTAGCCAGCAGTGCCTCACGGAACTTACGCTGAAAGCTGCGAGCTTGATCCAGGAAAATAATTCGTGCCACCTGCTGGGTAATCGTACTGGCACCTTCCACCAGCTGTCGATTGCGCAGATTGGATTTCATCGCTCGGGCAATGCCTTTATAATCGATGCCCTCGTGCTCATAAAACCGTCGGTCTTCTGAGGCGATAAACCCCTGGATTAAGGTGTCTGGGATATCGTCATACTCCAGATATTCCTGGGTGGCGGGACCAATCTTTTGCAAAATGCTGCCATCATCGGCCTTGATTGTGATTGTCCCTGTGCGCTCAAACGTTAGCGCAGCTGATACATCGGGCAAATTGGCATCGGCCTCCTGCCAAAATCGATAGCCTCGGGCAGCCGGTCCGGCTATACCAGCGCCAACCACCAGGGTTAGCCAAAACAAAAAACTCTTATACAGAGGTTTTGGCAGGCGTTGCGTCGCCTGCTCGGTAGCCTTCCCCGTTTGGGTTGGCCTGCCCTTGGCCCCACCGTTTTTGACTTTAGCAATCCAATTAGCCACGTTAAAAAATCCTACTGGACCTATGGAAATGGTTAACTCTCTGGCTCAAACAACCTGCTTAATAAATTCGATAGGAGCCCGCACCTGAAGTCAGAAATTGGGTCGATGTTCCTTGACTATATCGCCTGATATATCTTCAAAAGGCTAGCAGACTCCGCCTTAACTCACCAAATAATCAGTGTGACCTAGCGCCAGCCCCAGAATCAGCATGCCAAGCACAAGAAACGGTTGGGCGCTTGCCTGGTATTTCACATCGTTGGATAGGGGATCCCGCAAAAAGTACATGTCTTGAAAGGTGATTTGTGGAATGATCATCAAGATCAGCAGGATTGCATAGATATTTTTGTGAATGGCGATCAGATAGGCGGCCATCCCCGCCTGAAAAATATCAATCATCAGGACACAGATCCACGCGGCTGTTCCCACCCCAAACATAACCGGCAGAGATTTCAGACCAAGGGCTTTATCGCCTTCGACACTTTTGAAGTCGTTGACAACCGCAATCCCTAGGCCCGCCATACTGTAAAGCAAAGTAAGCACCACCACGGTCGGATTGAGCTGGCCAAACAGCGCGTGGCCGGCCCACCAAGGTAAGGCAATATAGCTGGCTCCTAGGGCATAGTTTCCAAGCCAGCCGTTTTGCTTCAGCTTAAGCGGCGGCGCAGAATATATGTAGGAGATAAATGAACCACCGAGCGATAGGGCTGTCAAAATTGGGAATTCATGGTTTGCCCAGCGATCTAACCCATAGGAAACCGCAATGCCACCGATCAATAGCACCCAAATTTGTATCTGTACCTGTCCTAGACCAATGGCCCCAGAGGGAATGGGTCGATAGGGCTCGTTGATGGCATCGAGTTCACGATCGTAGTAGTCATTGATGGTTTGGGTGTAGCCCGTCAGTAGAGGCCCCGCCATTAACATACAGGCTAGGGAGGCTAGGACATGATCGACGCTCCAAATAAAGTGGCCAGACGAGGCCGCCCCGCAAAGAACCCCCCAAATTAGAGGGATCCAGGTAATGGGTTTCATTAACTGCAGGCGAATTTTCCAGATGGAAGTTTCGCCATCAGCAGCCCCTTTCATGCCCAGCAGCTGTCTTGCTTTAGAGCCCTCAGAAGAGGGCTGGGCATCATCTTCACTAGACAAGGCTGGGGAAGGATTATCGACCATGGGCTTTAGGAAGTGAACGGCAAAAATACGGCATGATTTAGGACAATCCTAGCCAAAGGATAGAATAAGATACCCTGATTGAAACTTAGCTCCCGTTACAGATCGGCCCTGCAGGGCTGGGGGTAACGCTAGATTACGACGCTGATCGCCTGCTTCAATGGTGACCTCTGGACCATACTGGGTCAGCTGAATCTGCTTTTTGTCAAAGCTCGGTAGAAACAAGCGTACGGTGCTGGTCGCTAAGTCAATATCTACGGGGGCTGGCACCGATGGCCTACCGATGTAGTCCGGTAGCGCCTCGATCAAAGGCTGCCAGTCTCCAGTGTAGGTGGGCAAACCATAGGTCGATAAGGGCTCAAAGCTAGCGATCTCATCGGCTCGGTTAATCAGTACACCCGCCACCGTCAGTTCTATCTGTTGAGCGGCCCCCCATAGATACCGGGCGGTGGCAATCGCCACATCATCCCCGCTGGACACTAAATAAGCCCGTACCCGCATCGGATCCCTAACCGCAGCAATGCCCCGCCCCACGAAGTCAGATCCCTGCTGCACCTCAGGCTGATTAAACAAGTCACCGGACCCGCCACTGAGTACGGCTCCAGCCAGGGGCTGTAAAAACGGCATGACTGCCTTAGAAAACTGAGAGGCCTGAAATACTTGTTTAAATCGACGAAAATACCAATCGATACCCGCTGGCATCCCCCACATTCGGAGGCTCGCCTGGTCGCCAGGGCCATCGTGGACGATAACGTCATAGTTTCCGCTGAGATCGTATTCCCGCAGGGCGTTGAGCGTCAGGGCCTGGTCCATTCCAGGCAGCAG
>JBCDJC010000101.1:0-17801 GCA_038748225.1 Cyanobacteria bacterium P01_H01_bin.26
ATGGAAGGAGATTGGAGCAGCGGTCGTTTTGAGTCTACGGACACTCAGTTATACCCCAGGACGATGGCAACAATTTTGGTCCAAAATCAATCAATATGGGTTCTCTCTTGCTTAAACTTACATTAAATTTAAGTCATACCCTTGGCAGGTAGCTTATTTACCAGCGAGTCCCTAAAATTTTTTCTTCAAAGAGAAGGGCACTATGTAGCACATTGAGTCTATTGGGAATTTTGTTCCTCAACTTTTGCAATTTTTAGCAAAATACCCTTTTTGATGACTAATGGGGGATCTTTAGGTAGTCTGATCATAGCTAGCCCCCTTAACCAACGCCAGGATGGATTTTGACAAGGATCTGTTCATTAGCTATGCCCACATTGATAATCAATCCCTAATTCCTGACCAAGAGGGTTGGATATCGACATTTCATAAAGCCTTAGCGATTCGCCTATCGCAGATTCGCGGTGTGCCACCACAGATTTGGCGCGATCGCAAACTCCAGGGCAATGACTACTTTAGCGATGCCATTATTGAAACCCTGGCCAATGCTGGGCTGTTGGTCTCCATCCTGTCACCGCGATATTTAAAATCTGAGTGGTGCCTGCGGGAGCTGCAGCGCTTTTGCCAGGGCGCAGTGGAGCAAACCGGCGGTCTTAAAGTAGGTGATAACAAGGCTCGCCTGTTTAAGGTGGTCAAAACCTATGTCCCCAGGGATCAGTACCCAGAAGAGGTCGAAGCGTTTATTGGGTATGAGTTTTTTGAGTTTGACGCCGCCGGGCGACCCCAGGAATTTGATAAAATCTATGGCCCTGAGCTGGAGCGTAAGTTCTACGCCAGGCTCAACGACCTCGCCTACGATATTCACCAAACCCTGGAAATCTTAGACGCACTGGCCGAGGGCAGCCCAGCAGGCGTGACGCCGCTGTCGGATTCGGCTGAGACCACGGGTCAAACCACCCCTGGAAAGTCGATTTACCTGGCAGAGACTACATTTGACCTGAGCGACGCCCGGGATAACATTCGTCGGGAACTCACCATGGCCGGGCATCAGGTATTGCCAGACCAGCCCCTGCCCATGACGCCAGATTTTGCCCAGCGGGTGCAAGAAAACCTGGCCCAGTGCGCAATGTCGATTCATTTAGTGAGTCCACAACGCTCAGCAGAGCAAGGAAACGAATCCCCATCCAGTCAGGCGCTACAAAACCTGCTGGCGGCCCGCAGTCAGGAGCAGATAGACATTGCCTCCAACTGCTGTCAGGAGCAGCAAGACATCAGCCGGATTTTGTGGATGCCGCCATCGGCACAGATCGGTGCAGGCGATACCTTTCTAAAAGAGCTGCAGCGACAGCCAGATTTTATTAGTACGCCCCTAGAGGATCTCAAGACGATCATCCAGGATCGTTTGATGCAACCGGCGTCCGTGGCTGAGCCGGGTGGGGGTCGAAAGGTCTACTTGGACTGCGACCAGCGGGATCTCGATGCGGCTGAGATTGAACCGCTATATGAATGGCTAGAGCAACAGGTCGAGGTGGTGTTACCAGATCATGCCAATACCAACCTCAGCCAGACAGAAGCCTTGATTAAACAATGCCAGGGGGTACTGATTTACTACGGTCAGGCCAATGGCCTATGGCTAACGCGACGACTAAATGCATTACGAAAAAGCCTCTATGACCGACCGCAGCCATTAATAGCCAAAGCTGTCTATGTGGCAGGTCCTACACGACCCAACAAACAAAGCCTGTCAGCATCAGATGTACCGGTGATTGATGGGCTGCAGGCATTCAATCCGGGACTATTGGAACCATTTTTGGCTCCGCTGATGGGAGGACTGTAGTCATGGTGCAAGCATCTACTCGAACCAATCCATTTCCAGGACTACGCCCCTTTGAGCTGGATGAAGAGCATCTGTTTTTTGGTCGAGAGGGCCAGGCGGATGAGCTATTAGTGCGGCTAAATCGCACCCGATTTTTGGGGGTGGTGGGCACCTCTGGCAGTGGTAAGTCTTCGCTGGTGCGGGCTGGGCTGCTGCCGTCGCTCTACAGTGGCTTTTTGGCCGATGCTAGCTCTGGTTGGCGGGTAGCAATTTTGCGACCAGGCAGTTCGCCAATGCGAAATTTGGCGGAAGCGCTAAATGCCCCAGAGGTGTTTGGCGAGGATCCGGCCAGTGATGAGGCCGTTATTCGCACAGCCCTGACGGAAAGTACGCTACGGCGGGGAGCGTTGGGTCTGGTGGAGGTGACGAACCAGGCGCGGATGCAGACCCATGAAAATTTGCTGGTGGTGGTGGACCAGTTTGAGGAGATCTTTCGGTTTAAGCAACAGACCAAGTCGTTAGCGGTAGAGGATGAGGCAGCGGCATTTGTGAAACTATTGCTGGCAGCGGCTAAGCAGCGGGAGGTGCCCATCTTTGTAGTGCTGACCATGCGGTCAGACTTTTTGGGGGACTGTGCCCAGTTTCGCGATTTGCCAGAGGCGTTGAATGAAAGTCAGTATTTGATCCCTCGGTTGACGCGGGGGCAGCTGCGGCGGGCGATTGAGGGACCGGTGGCTGTGGGTGGGGCGGAGATGACGCCGCAGCTGGTAAATCGGTTACTAAATGATGTGGGGGACAACCCGGACCAGCTGCCAATTTTGCAGCATGCGCTGATGCGGACTTGGGACCATTGGGAAGATCAGGCTATGCCCCAAGCGCCGATCGATATTGAGCATTATGAAGCGGTTGGTGGCATGGCGACGGCCCTGTCACGCCATGCGGATCAAATTTATGACCAGCTGCCGGATGACCGTGCTCGATACATTGCAGAAATACTATTTAAGCGACTGACGGATCGAGGAGCGGATAATCGGGAAATTCGTAGACCAACACAGTTGGGTGAGATCTGTGCGGTGGCGGATGCTGAGTTAGAGAAAGTTGTCGCCGTCATCGATGCATTTCGGGCACCGCGTCGTTCGTTTTTAATGCCGCCTGCGAGGGTAGAGCTGACAGAAACCAGCGTGATTGATATCTCCCATGAGAGCCTGATGCGCAACTGGCTACAGCTAAAAGACTGGGTCAATGAGGAGGACCAGTCAGCAAACATCTATCGACGATTGGCAGAGACAGCAGAACTGTATCAGCAAAGAAAGGCCAACTACTGGCGTGATCCAGAATTGACCATTGGTCTAACCTGGCTCAGAGAACAGAGACCGAATACGGTGTGGGCTGAGCGATATGCCCCCAACTTTGATGAAGCCATCGCCTTTTTGGAAGCAAGTGCAAATGCCCGTGAAGAGGAAGCAGTTACCAAAGAAAGAGCCAAAAAACGCGAGATCAATCGACTGAGGACATTTTTAGTATTGTTAGGTGGGCTATCGCTGTTGACAGGTGGCGCAGCAGTATATGCCTTTAATCAACAGCAGGAAGCAAATATTCAGGCAGCGATTGCTATACAAGAAAAAGAAAACGCAGACGAGCAAAGAGGAATCGCTGATCAAGAACGCATTAACGCAGAAGAGCAAGAAAAAAATGCTATAGCTGAAAAAGAACGGGCAGAAACTGCACAGAGAAACGCTGAAGAGCAAAAGATACAGGCAGAAGAGGCTCAGAAGGCTGAAGCTGAGCAGCGACAAGTCGCTGAGGGTGCTCTGCAACGGGCAGAAGAGGGTGAATCAGAAGCAAACCGACAAGCGGAAATTGCTGCCGAACAAACGGTTATTGCCAACCAGCAGACTGCAATTGCTCAAGAGAATACTTTGCGGGCTGAAGCAGCTACAGTTGAAGCAGAGGTTCAAGCGCTCAACTCAGAAATCCAGGCAGAAAGTCTGACGGTTGAGAACTTGATGGCCTCAAATTTAAATTTTAAGGCTTTACTCAAGGCACTTGAGCTTGGTAGACGGGTTCAGACATCAAGGGAGCTGGCACCTTTTCAAACCGCTGGGGCAAAAGTAAATACAAAAGCCATTGGAGACAATGCTGCTGTCTCTCGCAGCCCAATTCGTCCCGAAATTGAGCTACAGTCTACTTCTGTTTTGCGAGAAATTTACTATCTGCCTGCTTTTCTAGAAAGAAATATTTTCTCGGGCCATTCGGATTGGGTCAATAGCGTGAGTTTTTCTCCCGATGGTCAGACTATCGCCACCGCTAGCAACGATAGCACGGTGAAGCTCTGGGACCGTAGCGGACGGGAACTCCAAACCCTTGAAGGTCATTCGGGTCAGGTCTGGAGCGTGAGTTTTTCTCCCGATGGTCAGACTATCGCCACCGCTAGCACTGATAGCACGGTGAAGCTCTGGGACCGCAGTGGACGGGAACTCCAAACCCTACAAGGCCATTCGGGTTCGGTCTGGAGCGTGAGGTTTTCTCCCGATGGTCAGACTATCGCCACCGCTAGCGACGATAGCACGGTAAAGCTCTGGGACCGCAGTGGACGGGAACTCCAAACCCTACAAGGCCATTCAGGTACGGTTTTGAGCGTGAGTTTTTCCCCTGATGGTCAGACTATCGCCACCGCTAGCAACGATAGCACGGTGAAGCTCTGGGACCGTAGCGGACGAGAACTCCAAACCTTACAAGGCCATTCAGGTACGGTCTGGAGCGTGAGTTTTTCTCCCGATGGTCAGACTATCGCCACCGCTAGCACCGATAGCACGGTGAAGCTGTGGGACCATAGCGAACGAGAACTCCAAACCCTACAAGGCCATCCAGATTGGGTCAGGAGCATGAGGTTTTCTCCCGATGGTCAGACTATCGCCACCGCTAGCGACGATCACACGGTGAAGCTCTGGGACCGTAGCGGACGAGAACTCCAAACCCTCGAAGGCCATTCAGGTTCGGTTTTGAGTGTGAATTTTTCTCCCGATGGTCAGACTATCGCCACCGCTAGCACTGATAGCACGGTGAAGCTGTGGGACCGCAGTGGACGGGAACTCCAAAACCTAAAAGGCCATTCGAGCACGGTCTGGGGCGTGAGTTTTTCCCCCGATGGTCAGACTATCGCCACCGCTAGCGACGATAGCACGGTGAAGCTGTGGGACCGCAGCGGACAAGAACTCCAAAACCTACAAGGCCATTCGGGTAGGGTCTGGGGTGTGAGTTTTTCCCCTGATGGTCAGACTATCGCCACCGCTAGCGCCGATAGTACCGTAAAGCTCTGGGACCGTAGCGGACAAGAACTTCAAACCCTACAAGGCCATTCGAGTCAGGTCTTGAGCGTGAGTTTTTCCCCTGATGGTCAGACTATCGCCACCGCTAGCGCCGATAGTACCGTGAAGCTCTGGGACCGTAGCGGACGAGAACTCCAAACCCTACAAGGCCATTCGGGTTCGGTCTGGAGCGTAAGTTTTTCCCCCAATGGACACACTCTCGCCACCGCCGGCTTCGATCGCACCGTGAAGCTGTGGGACCGCAGCGGACGAGAACTCCAAACCCTACAAGGCCATTCAGGTACGGTCTTTAGCGTGAGTTTTTCCCCCGATGGTCAGACTTTGGTGTCTGGAAGCGGGGAGACTTTGCCCAATGGTAGTTATGATGGCACAGCTATTGTCTGGAATCTCAATCTTGATAATCTCATCGCCAAAAGCTGCGATTGGCTAAGTGACTATATGACTAACCCCACCACTCCACCAGAGGAAAAAGCTCTTTGCAAAGATGTTTTACCTCCGTCGGATTTCTCCAAAATCCCGATTCATTCATCTCTAGCATCACAGTTACAGGGCTTTTGGTCTGGCCTACAAGACTGGTTGAGGGGATAGAGCACCGCAACAGGCACAAAATTTTGGTCAGTAATCGCGATAAAGGTCAAAGGAAAAGGGAAACTCCCCACAATAAAGTTTGCTCCCCAGCACAGGAGATAACCTTGCCTTCTCCCCTTCCCCGACAATTTCTTTAGCCATCAGAAATCGGATTTTCCCTGCTAGAAGGGATAACCTTGCCCTTCCCCTTTTCCCCCTTCTCCCTTTCCCAAACCCAGTAAATACACGCACGTCCCCACCCACCCAAAGTATCATCCATCACCCAAACCACATCACCCCAATCACCAAAACACACTCAGTACACCCACGCACAACTCACATTTTCTTTAGTAAATTCCTTGTAAGTTGGGTGTTAGCACCATAGGTTCAACTATGGGTCAGCGGATAAAAAAGAACAGTACGACACATACCGATCCGAAATACGTATAAAAATGGATACACTGTTCGACCAAACGTTTCTCGCACTTGTCAACGGCGAGCGAGCACTTTATGGCCTAGCCCCGCTCACCCTCGATCTACAGCTAGACAGCGCCGCCCAGCGCCACAGTAACGACATGGCGCTCAACGATTGGTACAACTATGCCGATCCTCACCTCGGTTCCGATGGGTCTACCCCAGCCACCAGAGTACAAGCCTCTGGCTACCAATATCAGTCAGCTTTTGAAAACGTTGGTGTCGGACACTATACGCCAAACGAAGTATTCCAAGACTGGAAAAACAGTCCAGAACACCTAAACAACATTCTCAACCCCAGCGTCACTCACCTTGGTGTTGGCCACATTCTTTTAGAAAACGACACTGGCAACAACAACTTTTTCGATTACTGGACCATCGTATTAGGCGCTCCAGCAGCTACAGCTCCGTCTGCACCCGCACCCGCACCTGCCGCACCAGCGCCAGCCCCTATCCCCACAGCACCACAGCCCCCTGCACAGGAAACCACCAGCCCGCCTGCTGAGCCAGACTCTATTCCAAGCGATGTTACCCCCCTAGAGCCAGAGCCAATGCCGCAGACTAGCGAGCCCACGCCAGCACCGCCCGTGGCCCCTGAATACACAGAACCAGAGCCACCTCAGCCAGAATCAGCTCCACCTCCTCAGCCCGCCGCACCTCCAGAAGAGTCCATCAGCCCAGAGAACGTAACGTCTCCACCTGAGCAACCAGTCCCACCTTTAGAAGAATTGCCCCAGACAGAACCCGATGACCTTAGCCCTAAAGAACCTATTAGCCCAGAGAACATAGCCCCCGATAACTCTCCACCTGAGCAGCCGGTCCCACGTTTAGAAGAACTGCCTCAATCGGCGTCCAGTAACCTGGACTCTGAGGAAAATCCTGGACCTTTAGTGAGTGCACCCAAGAATTTTGTTTCGATGGTCGGTACTGCCGATGACGATACTCTAGAAGCCAGCTTAGAAACTGAACTAATAGCTGGTGGTCTGGGTAACGATCAGATTATGGGTAGCGCTGGTGATGATGTACTGCGAGGCGACCTTAACCAGCGAGACTCCGGCGGGGCTATTGGGGGTGATGATGTTATTTTTGGCGGTGCTGGCAGCGATCGCATCGGTGGAAAGGGGGGTGATGATGTTCTGTTTGGTGGTGAAGGGGATGACGCTCTCTGGGGTGACGATGGTGATGACCTTCTGCGCGGCGGGCTAGGTAATGACATGCTCACAGGAGATAATTTCTCGGGTGGTAGCGGTGCTGATATCTTTATCCTTGCCGCCGGGGAAGGGATGGATATGATTATGGACTTTGAGGTTGGGATTGACCTTATTGGTTTGGCTGATGGATTGAGTTTTGAGAATCTGTCTTTGGGTCAGAGCAGTGATGGAGCAAGTATTTCTGTGGGCAATGAGATCTTGGCAGAGGTAAAGAATGTGAGCGTTAGTGATTTGGGTGAAGGAATGTTTATTGAGGTTTAATAGGGCAGAGAGTCTCTTTCTACCCCGCAAAACAAAGGCAAGTATCCATAAACTCTCCCCTCCCGGGAGGGGCAACGGGGCGGGTCTCGACAACTAGCGCCAACGGTCACCCGCTGTCCCCCGCCTAGGAGAGAATTTTACAGCTTCCTATGCTAAATTCTTTTTAGAAAATCACTTTCGTTTTTTGGGATCTACCAGCTGCATCGCTTGGTTAAAAAACTGTTGTCTGATGCTAAAGGCCACTAAAATCGAGGTTGTCAAAGTGGCAAATGCCAGCATAAACATGATTAGCATCTGATAAAGGGCGGCATTGAGGGGATCGGCTCCGCCCAGGATTTGGCCCGTGATCATACCGGGTAGGGTGACTAATCCAACAACCATCATGGAGTTGACGGTGGGGATGAGGCCCGCTTTGATGGCGTCTCGGCGGTAGGCGGCAATCGCCTGACTGGGTGTGGCCCCTAGGCTCAGGTGTGTTTCAATATCGGTGCGATAGTTGCGTAGGGCCTTCACCAGGCGTTCACCGGTTAAGGAGGCGGCGGTAAGGGCATTTCCTAGGACCATACCAGTAAGGGGAATCAGATAGCGGGGTTCGTACCATAGCTCAGGCCGTACCACGACTGTCATGGTGTAGGTAATGGTGAGAACCGTGCTGGTGAGGATCGCACCCCACAGCCAAAACACCAACTGGGGGATATCTGTAGCAATGCGATTGCGGGCGGTGAGGGCCGCTACGGTGGTCATGACTAGCAGCACCAGCAGAATGAGGCCAGGGTTGCGTAGGGTGAAGACAATAGAAAGAAAGATACCCACCACAAATAGCTGAACCACCGTGCGGAGGGTGGCAATGGCCAGGGTACCGGCCAAGCCCAGCTGTTGCCATAGGGATAGGCCAATGGCGAAGGCGGCTAGGCCCAAGGCCCAGGCAATTCGAATCAGGTCTAGTTCGATGGTGGTGGGGTTCAAGGTTACTCCCTTAGTACATAGCCCACGCCGCGTACGGTCTGGATCAAACGTTTTTCGTCTTCTGCTTCTAGCTTTAACCGCAGATAGCGAATATAGACCTCGATAATGTTGGAATCACCCATAAAGTCGTAGCCCCAGACTTTTTCTAAAATCTGATCGCGGGTGAGCACCTGTCGAGGATGGGCGATCAGGTAGTCCAGGAGGTCAAACTCTTTGGCTGTTAGCTCGATGCCGCGATCGCCACGAAAGACTTCACGGGTTTTACGGTTGAGGGTGAGGGTCTCAAACTGTAGGGCCTCTGCTTCTTGGGGATCGTTGCGGCGCAGATGGGCCCGCACGCGGGCCAGCAGCTCTTCGATGCTAAAGGGTTTGACGACGTAATCGTCGGCCCCAGCATCGAGGCCAGCCACGCGGTCAGCCACATCATCTTTGGCGGTGAGGAAGATAATCGGCATCTGGGCACCGGTACTGCGCAGCCGACGGCAGACTTCCACACCAGCAAGACCGGGCATCATCCAGTCGAGCAAAATCAGGTCTGGCTGATGGTCACGCGCGGCCATCAGCCCAGAAAGTCCATCGTTGGCAACCGCAACGTCATAGCCCTCATAGGAAAGCTCCATTTGCACAAACTTGGCAAGTTGGGGCTCGTCCTCAATGACTAAAATTTTGGCTGAGACATCTGTCATGGGTGATCGGCTCCGACAATAACCTGACTATGAAGGCAGACTAACGGTGAATATACTACCTTCACCTGGCTTGGACTGTACCTTTATTTTGCCTCGCATACCCTCTACTAGGGTTTTGACAATGGATAATCCCAAACCGGTTCCCCCGGTCATCCGTGAGCGATCTTCGTCTACTCGGTAAAACGGCTCAAAGATTTGAGTCAGGTCTGCCATGGGAATACCGCGACCGCGATCGCAAATCTGCATAATGGCCCATTCACCCTCCTGATGTAACCGTACGGTCACAACCGTACTGTCATCGGAATATTTAATCGCATTATCAACCAAATTAATCAAGACTTGTTTTAGCCGATTGCGGTCAGCGCGAGCCACAATACCAGGCGATTGAATATCGACCTGTACCCGTTCGCTGGAGTAGCGACACATATCGAGGGTATCCAAAACAAAGTCCTTCAGGGAGAGCCGCTCAACGTTAAATCGAATATGTCCCCCATCGGCACGAGCCAGATCCAGCAGATCCTGCAGCATCCGAATCGTACGATCCGCCTCCGCCGCCGCAATTTCTAACCCTTCTCGCTGGGGTTCGCTCAGAGTGTTGCCACGGCGCAGCGTACTTTGCAAATAGCCATGGACCAGCGTCAGGGGAGTGCGCAGCTCATGGGACACGTCGCTTACAAAGCGACGCTGCTGGTCCCAGGCCGACGATAGACGACCAAGCATCATATTAAACGCCTGGGCCAAATCCCTCACCTCGGTCGGGGCTCGATCCAACTCCAAATTTGCATGGGCCAGGTTATCGGAAGACACATTGGCAGCCAGCTCGTTCATCTTACAAATAGGCTTGATGGACTGACGCACATAGATGGCAATAACAATGGCAGACAGACAAACAACAATGATGCTAGCGATGGTCAAGTCGCGATTGACAGTGGCAAAACTACGCTGATTTTGGGTGATGTCATCCAGGACAAATAGCACCCCTAGAACAGTCCCATTCACCTCTAGAGGGGCAATGCAAGCGATCAGCTGGCGATCGTGAAGCCGAATGCTGGTCAGCTGAGTTTCAGTCGGTAGCTGAATGAGTTCGTCAGCAAAGCCATCTTTTTGCCAGGATCCCATTTCCAGGGTGTCAGACTGGGCAACGAGCTTCCCCTCTGGCGAACGAATCCAGATGGCCGTATCAGCCGTAGAGCGATAGTTAATGACCTTTTGCAGCGCCTCTTTAGACGGCATAGTTTCGTCCATCCAAGCCACATCCTGACCAAACCGCTCGGCAATTTCGAGGGCATTTTCCTTATGACCCTGAATCAAAATTTGCTGCATTCTAAAATTGCTCCAGGCGGTCATGCCACCAAAACCAAGGATAGAGGCTAGCACCATGCCAGCGGTAAGGCGAAACTGAATACAGCCTGGATCAAATTTCATTAGTAATAACGAGCGACGGATGACAGCCCTGGGGCTTATATGAACTGACTTTATCTGGATAAACTGAGATAAACCTGATAAATCACCCAGATAGCCCTAATATAAATGGCTGAATCTAGCTACTTTGTAACAGGAAAATTACAACCAGGCAGTGCCCTATGTAGCGAAGACGACCTGCTACTGATCGCTTCTAGGCCACCCGCTATCGCCACAACCCCTGTCCCTTGGCTGCTTTGACCCACAGTTTAGTAACGCCCCGCATGGTAACTATCCCCACCGGTAGACCCCCAGCGTGGGCTGGGGCAGCACCCACCCACCACGATATGGGAAAACCATGACATCAGCGCTCCTGAGCCGCCAGAGGCAAATTTGACCTGCTAAAAACGTCACTGCCCGTAATTTGTTGTCGGTCAATGTCACAGGGGTTGTAAAGGTTAGGGAATAGGGATTGTGTAGAAGTCTGCTGGGGAGACGTTGCATGCAACGTCTGTACGCCTAATAATGAAGCCCAACAAATTCTGTGAAAAGAGAGATAGCTGACAAACCCCATGGAACCGGTCCCATATCATTGCACTTTTGTGCAACTAGCTTGACTGGTTTCGCTGTATCGGTCTACCGATAGCGTAGATGATTAAAGACCTTGAAAATCTTACGTTAGGCAGTATCAGGAAATTAGCTGATGGACCTCAGCCTATTTCATTGGTAACAGCTTATCGTAGGGCGTCTGATTATCATGGATAGCTTCTCTCACTACTGGCAATTGGCAAAGATTACTAGCTCCGGTCGTTATTTGTGTAAGTCTTTACCCCAGGTTGAAACCTGGTTTCTCCACTGTTTTTTGGACGAGCTAAACGATCTGTCAGAACAATACACTCAAGATACGCTAATCGAGCGCTGGCGGGCAGGTGGGGCAGATTCAGCTATCGCCGGGTTAAGCCTGCGCTGCTTTATTAGTCACTGTATCTACAATACCTGCCGACATCTAGCCCAGCAGTTTGGACAACACTACGGGTTTCACACAACAGATTTATTGCCCTATGTGCTGGATGATAACGGTCGCCTGAGTAACCCATATCGCCCCTTTAGCCTGGATATTTTAGAGAGGTATCACCCCGGCAAGGCTAAACTCAGTACCTGGACGATTCATCTTACAAAGAACCACAAAAGTCTCAATGACTTTCTATTGGAACAGGGGCTCTACCGCATTAGCAACTGGGCCATCCTCAACGATACGACTGACTCTCAGTTGGACCATGTTTTTCAAACCTTTTACCAGTTTCCTGAGGCGGAACGCCGGTCTGCCCAAACATTGCTCCAGCAATACCACCAGGTATATCGCCGCGATCGTCGTCTTAGCTTGCAGACGCGTCGCCAGGGTACACGCTGCCAAACCCCAACCCACGAACAGCTGCAGGAAATGGGTACCCACCAGCCACCGGAACAGGTGTTGGCTCGATTAGAGGATATGGCTACCAAGCTGCGACACTATCGCATCTATCGACGTAGCGGCCATATGCAGACCTTGGGTAATGTTGTTTTCTTGGATGAATTAGATAATTTTTCTGTTGAACGCTACATCAGTACGGAAAGTTCAAACGTTAGCGATGCTGAGGACGACCAGCAGGCTTTTTACCAGCAGTACCAGAGGGGTTTAGAATCTTGTCTGCAGCAGGCCATTCACCAGGCCCTGCAGCAGCGGATTGCCAGCTTACAAAAGTGCAGTCCCCTCAAGGCCCAGGCTTATATAGAAGCGGTCCGGCTTTTTCATCAGGAGGGGCTATCGATGGGTGCGATCGCAATCCGTCTCACCCAGCGGTTCTCCCCCCACCTCAGCTTTAATAACCAGGTTCAAATTACCCGGCTGCTAAAGCTAAAGGACCTCCGCCACCAGATCCGCCAGCTCACCCTCGATAACATCACCCGCTTTGTGTACAAAGCCGCGGGTCAGCACACATCGGCCCAGCGTCTAAGCGAGCTAAAACCCGCCATCGAGACCATTCTCACCCAAACCATCGACCAGATCATCGGTGAAGCCGCCGCCGAAGCCCAAAGCCCCCAGAGACGTCAGCCCGCCAGCCGACTCGCCGTTACCCTCTGTGAGGTGGTTGAAAGCCTGGCGGCCTGAAGGTTCCGCCAGATCTATCAGATTTACAGCCAGTTACCCAGCAATATAAACGGAGCCCAGTAAAACGGGTCGCTAAAGTCAGACGTATTTAGAATTTTTAGCTGAGCCTGCTGCAGCGCCTTGGCCTTACTCAGACCAGAATCCGTCAGCTCTCGGTAAAATTCACTCATCAGGTCCGACGTACTAGAGTCATAGACAGCCCAAAGTGTTGCCAGGGTACTGCGAGCCCCAGAGCGCGTTGCCACACCCGCTAGTCCCAGCACCGAGCGATCGCTGCCTTCTGCTGTTTCACAGGCACTGAGGATCAGCAGTTCCAGCTCCCGTTCACGGCTAAGTTCACTGGTCTGAAGCAGCTGACTCAGCTCATTGACATTGAGCTTGCCCTGCCAGGTCAAAATAAAGGTATCTTCAGGCTTTTCACCAAATTTGCCATGGGTCGCCAAATGCACAATGGGCGCTGAAGATGTGGAAATTTCAGTTTCCAGCGCTTTGTTAGTAACCTGTTCATTGAGCAAAATATCTCCCTGAACAATGGTGCCAATGCTGGTTAGTTCTGTTTCCACACCCGGCAGCTCTTGAAATTCGCTAAACTCTTCCTGTGCCTCCGAAACACCCGCCAAAAAGGCCTGAATAGAGTCCCGAGCAATTGGTTTGGGGTCAATCAGCTGCAGACCAGGGGTAAGGGCCACAGCATACTTTTCAACTAGGTAACTCTGGCCGTCATAGAGGGCGGACATCGAAACATTACGCAGATTCCCATCTAAAACAAAAACTAGGGTATCCACATCCCTAGAAGCCAAATCAGCTTCTAGGGGCTCAATTAACCACTCATAGAGCTGTTGGGATAAGGGTCTTATATCTAAGGTTGGCAGTTCCGGTGTAAATGCGTTGGTGGTAGTCTCAGATTCACCCCTTACAAAGGTTGGTAATGCAAGTGCTCCTTGAAAACGAATACCCTCAGACCAGGCTTTTATGGTGGCATCTAGCTCTATTCTGCCAACGGGGCTGCTGTGGTGCACAATCTTGTCAGACAGACTAAGAATTATCTCTAAACGATTGTCTAAGACAATTGGATAAATAACCGCTGTCTTTTCATCAACCACCTGATCTAGCTCAACGCTTTGAATCTCTAGACAGGCCTCTCGGAAAAAGTTATCCAACTCAGCTAGCTGTAGCGATTCTAGAACCTGGCGAGCCTCTTTAAGATTGTCTTCGTAGGTCGGGTCGTCTGCATCGGTCTGCAGCAGCAGGTCAATAAAATTGCGATAGACCGGTTCCACCTCTTGCTGAAACTCAAAGGCTGTGTCTGCCCCCTTAGCGGCCAGATCATTTCGCAACAGATTAGTCGTACCAACGGCGGCACGACAGGCTTTAATCGCTTCCCGGCTGTCCTGCTCACCGGTATTTTGCAAAATCTGACAGAGCTGTTCTTGCAGCTGATACTCCACATCCGGGAGATTAGCTCCCTGGGCCAGATTTAGGGCATCCAGGGTTTGGGCTTTGGCAATGTCCCACTGCTCAGTCTGGCTGTACAGTTCGCCTAGCCCAGCCAAGGCATAGGTCTGGGCTTTAATGTCACCCAGCGTTTGCGCTGAGCCATGGGCACCGAGTAACAGGGTGGCAATGGTGTCCCCCGGAGGCAGCACCTCCACCAGCGCCAGTAGGGGGTCGGGCTGCTCCACCGGCTGTTCCGCCGGTTCGGGTGGGGTATCAATCGATGATTCTACGCTACCAACCTCCACGGCCTGGTCGATCGCCTCGGCGGCTGTTGTCTCTCGCTGGACCAAGGCCGTATCAACCGCCTGTCGCAAATCCAACAGCGTCTGGGCAAACACCAGATGAATATGAATCGTCTCGCGACTGGGCGGCTGAGCTTGAATCGACTCAGTTAGAGTGGGTAACATTTCTGTTACTAATGCCCAATCTGCTTGCCCAACTAGCAGCTGTAGCTGACTCACCTGGGCAGCCAACCCAAGCTCTGGGGATACCTCAGCTGAGTCGGCTGCCGCTTGAAAATTTTCTAGCGCCGCCTCTGCATTACCCTCAGCCTCAGCGAGCACACCCAAACTGTTATAGATCGAGCTAATGGCACCAGGTAGTTCCAAAGTCTCAGCAATCGTCAAGGCTTCTGCCAGTGTCTCCTGCGCCTGCTCCGTTTGCCCCGTTAGCCTCAGCAGATCGCCATAGGTGACTAGGGCATCGACTGTGATCTCATCGGCTGGCTTGACGGTTAGGGCGGCCTGCACCTGTGACAGGGCGCGCTCGTAGAAGCCCGCCGCCTGCAGCGCCCGGGCCTGATTTACCTGGGCGTGCGCCTGCTCTCGCGGCTGGTCTGCCTGGGCGTAGGCATTGGCGGTTTGGGCCCAAACCTCAGCCGCTTGACTGTTATTGCCTTGGGAAAAATAAAGCCGACCCTGGATTGATAGCACATCAGCGCGACTGCTCCAGACATCTGCCGGAGCCTCTGGATTCGCAGGCACCAGTGCCAGGGCAGCTTGAATAGAGGTTTCAGCATCGGCCCACTGCCCCAGCTGCTGCTGGCTGAGGGAGAGATTCGCTAAGGCCAGGGCGGCCCGCACGGGCTGACCCGCCGCTTGATACTGGGTAGCGGCCTGTTGAAAGGCTTCTGCGGCGGCTGAGTAGTCGCCAGCACCATAGGCGGCGCGGCCCTGCTGGTCTGAGCTGCTTTGGGACTGGCTGTTTTGGGTATGAATGGCCCCCATGCTCGCAGCGGCTGTCGTTACCAGTGGCGGCATGGCTAGACACAGTACCGTGGTCGCAAGCGCTAAACAAACCAGCCAGCGAGGGCGGCGAAATAAACGGCGGGGGAAGTGCGATCGCATAGTCTCTCCTCAGTTACAGCACTCAATCTAGATCTACTAAAATGCTCGATAATTCAACGAAAAGTGAATACCGTTTTCCTGTAAAGAATCCCCGTCAGCATCCCCATCAATCAAAGGAATGCCCCAGTCAAGGCGAGCGGTTAAATTGTCATCCAGCTGCCACAACAGGCCCACCCCCGCCGATAGCAGCGTATCAGGGTCGGGATCTCGCCCATCCGCGTTCCAACCAAATCCCCCTTCCACAAAGGGGGTTAGCTGCAACAACGAACGCCGACTCGGCGAGTGATACAGCGGGAAACGCAGCTCCGCCGAGGCCGATACCCCGTTATCCACCAGCAATAAATCCTGCCGATAGCCCCGTATCGTATTCGCTCCCCCCAGCCCAAACTGCTCCAGCGGCAGCAGGGATGCATCGGCTAGCTGGGCATCCCCCTGCAAAATAAACAACGTATCAGGGGCCAACAGTTTTAACCACTGCCCCTGACCCCGCCAGCTAAAAAACTCGCTGTTGGGGCTGCTGCTAGAGGTCGCGCCCAGGATATCCAGCCCAATGCTAAACTGCGACCTGGCGGCTAGCACCTGCCGAGGCTGCTGTTTAACCCATTCTTGAAAAAACCGCAGCGCCGTCACTCGACTGCGACCATCATCGTCGGCTCCCCGGGTGGGAAACCCCACCTCTTCACCAAAAAAATCCTCTAAAAATATGCTCCGACTGCCCTGGCGTGAGGCCGTTAGCCCCAACGCAAACTCTTCTGTAGGTGTTTTCTTTAGAGGCTGTCGCCAGGTCACCTCATAAAAAGCAGCGTCCGACTCAATTTCTAAAATCTCAAAAGGGTCTTCAACCACTTCGCTGCCCGTAAACCCGGCGCTAAATTCCAACGTGCCATCACGGGGGTTCAAAAAAAAGCGATAGCTAGCATCAGCCGATATCAGCCCCTCAGCCCGACCAATCCCAACGCTAATCTGTTCGCCATTACCCAGCAGGTTAGCTTCAGTGTAGGATACCTCTTGCTGAAACGTACCCACGCTGGGGGAACGGGCATTATCAGCCCGCAAATCGAACCAGTTACTATCGGACTCTTCCACCGTAATTGTCAGCAAGCTTGTTCCCGACTGGGGACCGGCCGACAGCTCAGCTGACACCCGCTGAATCAGCGGGTCCAACTGCAGCAGCTGTAAACCTTCCAGCACGTCATCAATCCTGAGCGGCGCTTTAGTAAAACGCTCCAACCGACGCCGGACATAGCCGGGGTTGAGCCTACCAGGGCTGACAACCTCAATATCCTCTAACCCCCCCTCAATGATCTCCACCCTGAGGGTACCGCCCTCGGGCGAAAACTCCTGGGGCGGCAAAATAGCCGATGATGTCACATAGCCTTCATCGGCATAGAGCTGTGTGATTGCCGAACGTACCCGAAAAAGCTCTGTAAATGAAAGTTCTACAGGCAGCTCCGTGTCTAAAGACTGGGTAATCGCCTCGGTTAGCTGCTCAGGGGTAAAGACGCTGCTGCCTTCAAACTCAAATCCTTCGATTATCACCGTTTCAGGAACATCGGGTCCAGGCTCTGGCGCAGCGGGGATGGGTTGAGTCTCGAGCAGCGTTTCTGGCGGAGCAATTGGTTCAAAGATCTCCGGGCGTTCAAACTCTTCTTCAGAGGGTAGTTCAATGGTAGGCGTAAGTACATCAACACCGGGCTCTTGGGCAAAAACAGACGTCGCAACCAATGGTGTGCTCAGGGGCAGAGCACACAAAAACAATCTGGACAGGTTAGAGGGCATTACAGGTCAATCCGGGAAATACAGGGGCATAGGTATGGTTGGTCAAAGCCGCTAATATCACCTGGCCATCGCTACCGTAGCGCCAGGTTTGGGCTTCAACCGTATTGTTAGCGTCGCTAGCCGCTTCAACATCACCGCTCGCGGCCGCCACCCAGGCGTCTGCCTGGGCCAGGTCAGCACCATCATCGACGCCTGCCAGGTCGGCGGGGGCAACGCTGCCAGTTGCCAGCTGTTCTTCCGGTGTCGCCGACAGCCCTTCACGCCCTGTAAGGGTTAGATTACCAATATTTTGTGCTGCCCTCAGGTCGCCAGCCGCACACCC
>JBCDJC010000102.1:0-17665 GCA_038748225.1 Cyanobacteria bacterium P01_H01_bin.26
CGTTGTTGGGCAAACCGGTGACGATGTTGCTTTCTTGGGCTCTGGCTACGATCGATTTATCTGGAACAATGGTGATGGCAGTGACTCCATCAACGGGGGTTCAGGCTTTGATGTCACCGAAGTCAACGGTGCCGATGGTCCCGGAGATGAGTTTGATTTGCGTGGAGAGAATGGCCAGGCCATCTTCAATCGTCTCAACCTAGGTCCATTCACCCTAACTAACGAGAGTATTGAACAGTTTGAAATTAACGGCCAAGGCGGGGATGACTCTCTAACGGTGGGAGATCTAGCAGACACCACTGTTGAATCGGTTATCTTCTCCGGCGGTGAGGGCAATGACACCCTTGATGCCCGCGAAAGTTCCACCACCATCGAAGCCTTTGGTGGGGAGGGCGACGACCTGCTGCTAGGCGGTTCTGCAGACGATACCTTCTTTGCCGGGGCCGGTGACGACATCGTCGTCGGTCAGCGCGGGACTGACACCGCCTACTTGGAGGACGGCGATGACCGTTTTATCTGGAATAACGGCGATGGCAGTGACTTTATCAATGGCGGTGATGGCTTTGACGTTACCCAGGTTAACGGTGCCGATGGTCCAGGCGATGAGTTTGACCTGAGCCAATCCGAGGGACAGGCCATCTTTAATCGTCTCAACCTGGGTCCATTCACCCTGACCAACGAGAGTATTGAACAATTTGAGATTAACGGCCAGGGCGGGGATGATTCCCTAACCGTGGGGGACCTGACCGACACCACTGTTGAATCGGTTATCTTCTCCGGCGGTGAAGGCAATGACACCCTCGATGCCCGCGAAAGTTCCACCACCATCGAAGCCTTTGGTGGGGAGGGCGACGACCTGCTGCTGGGCGGTTCTGCAGACGATACCTTCTTTGCCGGGGCCGGTGACGACATCGTCGTCGGTCAGCGCGGGACTGACACCGCCTACTTGGAGGACGGCGATGACCGTTTTATCTGGAATAACGGCGATGGCAGCGACTTTATCAACGGAGGGAATGGATTTGATGTTACCCAGGTTAACGGGGCCGATGGTCCAGGCGATGAGTTTGACCTGAGCCAATCCGAGGGACAGGCCATTTTCAATCGTCTCAACCTGGGTCCATTCACCCTGACCAACGAGAGTATTGAACAATTTGAGATTAACGGCCAAGGCGGTGATGACTCACTTACCATCGGGGATCTAACCGGTAGTGCCGTGGAATCGGTCATCTTTTCTGGTGGAGCTGGCAATGACTTTTTGAATGCCAGTGGTAGCTTCACCCCAGTCACCGCTGATGGTGGTGAGGGCGATGACATCCTTATCGGTGGTGCCGGTGATGACATTTTGATCGGTGGCGATGGTGCTGATTTGCTGATTGGCGGTGCCGGTAATGACATTCTGATCGGTGGCAATGGTGCGGACTTCTTTGGATTTGATACCGGTGCTGCCTTTAATGCAGCCGATATCGGCACAAACCAGATTCAAGGCTTTGAAGCTATCGACAGTATTGTGCTGGATGCCACTGTCTTCACCGCGTTGACTAGCGCCGTTGGCGGAGCCCTGTCCGCTGATGAATTTGCAGTGGTCAACAGCATTGAGGAAGCAGCCATGAGCGATGCCACCATCGTCTACGGTGCGAGCACTGGGAACCTGTATTACAACCCGAATGGTGCTGAGGATGGCTTTGGTAACGGTGCTCAGTTTGCCACCATCGAAGGTGCACCAGCATTAGATGCCAATAGCTTTGTCATTCAGGCATAGCATCCTAGGTTAGCGTAATTAATTACATACCCCCCAGCAGGATTTAATCACATTCCTGCTGGGGGGTTGAGTGACTTTAAAACTAGCAAACTTTACGTTCTCGCTGGGTATGGCGCAGTACGTCACCGGGGTCGGGACGGATAACCAGACTATTGGTAGAAATATGGACCTGGCTACTCCAGACAATCCGTAGCCAGCGCTACTTGATCCAACAGGAAAGATCTGTGTAACCTTTAGAGCGACTAGATTCAGCTATCAGATTTCACTGTGGTCTCATAATCCAGTGCCTTAGATTTGATAGGTTGAAAGCACTCTATTTTCTTGTCAGGCCATGGAAAATCTGCCCAGTGCCGAACGCTATCTCTATGAGCTGTTTAGCTTTATTGAGGATGGCTACCTAACCGTTACCAACCCCAGCGGTCAGATCTTTAACTTTGGCACGCCTGAGACAACGCCCCACCTAAAGCTCCAGATTCGCGATCAGCGTACCTACGCCAGCATTATCACATTTGCCTCCCTTGGCTTTGGAGAAGCCTATATGGAGGGCTGGTGGGACGAAGCCGAAAATCGGCTGACGGAGCTGATTAGTATGCTCTATCGCAACCGGGTCTACTCCAAAGCTAGCCAAAAGCTGACCGTTCCCCTAGCGCTCCAAATCATTTCCCAACGGCTCAAAACCATCCCGCTGCTAATTCAAAACAGCCGTAAAAATGTCCAGTACCACTACAACCTGGGTAATGATTTCTATCAGCTATTTTTGGATCCTACCCTCACCTACTCCTGCGGTTACCAGGTCCAACCAACGGACGATCTAGAAACTATGCAGCGACAGAAATATGAAATTATCTGTCGCAAGCTAGCCCTGAAACCCGGAGAGTCGCTGATTGATATCGGCTGTGGCTGGGGTGGTATGCTGCTCTACGCGGCTGAAAACTATGGCATCACCGGCACCGGCATCACCCTTAGCGAAGAACAGGCCGCCCTCGCTAAAAAGCGAATTGCAGAGAAAGGACTAACGGAAAAGATTACCATCCAAATTCAGGACTACCGGGAGACAACGGGAGAGTACGACAAGTTTGTCAGCATTGGCATGTTTGAGCATGTGGGTAAAGGTAATTTTTCTACCTTTATGGAGAAAGCTAGGGCTCTGCTAAAACCCCACGGTATCGGCATGCTCCATACCATCACAACCGAAAGCTCAGAGCGCAACGGCCCTTGGATTGACAAGTATATTTTTCCTGGTGGCTATGCTCCTCAGCTCTCCGAGATTTGTCGAGACCTGCGGGCGGCAAAACTGACTGTCGCCCACTGTGAGAACCTGAAACCTCACTATGCTGAAACCTTTAGACGCTGGAGCGAGAACTTTACGGCTAATCGCGAGATTATTGCCGCCCTTTCTCCTGACTATAATGAGAGATTTCAACGGATGTGGTATCTCTACCTACAGTCTTTTGAAGCGTCCTTTAGGGATGGCAGCATGCATATTTACCAGGTTTTGTTCTATGGCGACAAACAGTGGAAGCTGCAGGTACCCCTCCCTGGCTTTTTGCCAGAAAAAATGAGCCCCTAGAAACCGTAACCGTGTTTCTTTGTAGGCGACCATCGGCAGACGTTATTCACCCCTGCCGATGGTTTTACCCCTACGATTCTCTAGCAATCGCAGCGGCAAAGGTAGGTTACCCTTTGCTATGGCAATTTGCGTCATAACCTGGCAGAGAGACTGACCTGCTTGGGTTCTGCCCCTAGCGTGTTTAAGATGCTTAGTCTTTGAGCCAGATCTCTATCTGGCCCTGGGGTACCTCATACCCGGTGCTAGAGAGATTGATCAATTGATCAATCGTGATGTCTTGATCCGCTTCAAGATTAGTCTTTAAATTTTCAGCTAAGGTTCTATCGTTACGGTTGGCATAGCGAATATCATTGAGGGCGATATCCGCCGTTTGTTCAATAGCTGGCACAGATATACCCTGGGCTTCTAGGTAGGTCTGTAGCTGTTCTGCCTGTGAGCGATCGCGACGGTACTGGATGTAGGCAATCTTAAGATCGTTTGGGGCTATCACCTGTGTCGATGTGGTCTCAGGAGCGGCAGTCGCTGGGGTGGCCACCACCTCCGCCACCACCTCCGCTGCCGCCGTCTGACGGGTTATTTCACTCTGATCGGGTCTGGCCTCTGAGTCTGGATTAGAGGTTGGTCGAGCAGATTCTACAATCGTTGTCTTCAGCTCGGGCTGTTGCTGGACGGCTGTGCTCAGGGCCTCTCGGGCAGACTCTGCCACCTGCTGGTTTTCATCGTCAATGGCAACCAGAGTCACCACCGGCACTAGCTCCTCGGGGAGCTGTCCCTGAGCAGCTAAATAGTGGGTAACGGTAATCGCTAGCTCTCGCTCGCGGGGCACCTCACTGGATAAGTGATCGATCAGCGATGTCAGGCGATTGGCATTGTCCTCTAGCTGCTGCTGTTGGTTTTGACGGACATCGTAAATTCTACCGACAACGAGTAGGGCGACAGGGAGAAAAATGGCGGATATCACCTGCGCTACAATCTCTACCTTTGACCAGTTATCTCTAGCTTCCATAGGGTTCGATCACCGTTTCCTAGCCGATGGGGTAAACACGTTTACTGTTCCATTAAAGGACGGGGTCGAGCGCACAGGCTATTACAACACGGATTGTTTGCAAATTTCCGGACCCTTAGACCTAGGTCATTCCACAAGCTTGAACTCTATGGGTAAGCTGTAGTCAGTTAAGTCAAGGGCAGCTATGCGCGATCGCATCGACCAAATCGTCCAGAACCTGAATAAAACCATTGTGGGCAAGCAGGATCCCATTCGGCTAGTACTGGTGGCGCTACTGTCCGGCGGTCATGTTCTGCTCGAAGATGTGCCCGGTGTAGGTAAAACCCTGCTCGCCAAATCCCTAGCCCGCTGTATCGATGGTAAATTTCAGCGGGTGCAGTGTACCCCCGACCTGCTGCCCAGCGATGTCACCGGCACCAATATCTGGAATCCCAGCAGCGGCACGTTTCAGTTTATGCCGGGGCCGGTGTTTGCCAATGTGCTGCTCACCGACGAAATCAACCGCGCCACCCCCCGCACCCAGTCGGCCCTGCTGGAAGTCATGGAAGAAAACCAGGTCACCCTGGACGGCATTTCCCGACCGGTGCCCGATCCGTTTTTTGTCATTGCCACCCAAAATCCGGTGGAGTACCAGGGTACCTTTCCTCTGCCCGAGGCCCAAATGGATCGCTTTGCCCTCTCCCTCAGCCTGGGCTATCCCGATGCCAATGAAGAATTGCGGATGCTCCAAAACCTGGCTCAGCCGATCGGTCCCGCCGATTTGCAACCCTGCATTACCCTAGAGGAGATGCATAGCCTGCTGCTGCAGTGCCGACAGATCAAGGTAGAAAACTCAGTGCAGCAGTACATGATCGCTCTGGTGCGGGCCACTCGCGACCATGAAGATGTGGCCCTGGGTGTCAGCCCACGGGGAACGGTGGCCCTCTACCGGGCGGTGCAGGCCCTCGCCTTTTTAGAAGACCGGGACTATGTCCTACCCGATGATGTCAAAGCGCTTGCCATGCCTGTTTTGAGCCATCGGCTCATTGCCAGCGGCGGCCACAAAAGCGGTCCGATCATCGCCCAGCTATTAGATACCGTCGCCGTCCCTTAAATCCGAAATATCCTCCAAAATATCCGCTATCCTTGGACCTTTGCATTAGGAGATTGCAACCATGCGAAAACTGTTGGGTCTTGCCCTAGCGACCGGTCTATTGGCCATTGGCTGTACCCTGGTCAATCCGTCCCTATCTAGCCAAACCCCGGCTGAGAGCCAAAGCGCCACCATGGCAGAGCTGCACCAGGATGATACCCCAGTGCCCTCGCCAGTCGCCCAGGATGTTGACCCCGAGGCGGTTACCACAGAGGAGATTACCTATGGAACCGATGGTGAACCCCCCTTTACGGGATATCTGGCCCAGCCTACCGACCGATCGTCGCCGCTGCCAGGACTGATCGTCATTCAAGAATGGTGGGGCCTCAACGACAATATCCGCACCATGACCCGCCGCCTCGCTGCAGAAGGCTATACGGCCCTGGCGGTCGACCTCTACGACGGCCAAATAGCCGACAACCCCGACGATGCCAGAACCCTGGTCCAAGCTGCTATCCAAAATTCAGATCGCCTTACCCAAAACGTGGTAGCCGCCTACAGCTACCTAACGGATGAGCGTCAGGCTCCCACCGTTGGCAGCATTGGCTGGTGCTTTGGCGGCACGTGGTCCCTAAATACCGCCCTGGCGCTACCCACAGATTTAGACGCCGCTGTCATCTACTACGGCGGACAAATTTCCACCGATCCAGCCATCCTCGCCCCCCTAGAAATGCCGATCCAGGGCCATTTTGGTTCCCTGGATACTAGCCCTTCTCCCAGCACCGTACAGGCGTTTGAATCAGCCCTTGACGATCTAGGTAAAGATACTGAGATCTACATGTACGAGGGAGCCAATCACGCCTTTGCAAATCCCTCTGGCACTCGCTACAATGCGGAAGCCGCAACCCTTGCCTGGCAGCGAACCACGGCATTTTTAAAGCAGCATCTACAGGGCAACGGTTGAGCCCGTTTGACATCCTGGGACCCAGGATCAAGGGTAATGTATACAGTTACACATATGCGGGCCAAGCTATCGATAGCCCATGTCCCAATCTTTGGCCATGCCAACTGTCACCCATGCCCACCTCCCAAGATCTGCTGCCCGAGCTAGAAACCGCCTGTGAAAATTTGCTGTGGCGCAGTGAGGCAGACTGCCCCTTTGAGGTGGTTGTCCTACCCCTACACCAGCAGTCGCTCACCGTTAAAATGCTGCTGGACAGCGGCGATTATCCGGACAATACGCCCGTTACCGTCGTCAGCCTGGATGACTTTTTTAAGCAGGCGCTCATTGAGCGAGCCTGGTTTGACTCTAGGGAGCTAAAACGGGTAGAGCGCTATCGCAACCTCAGGGATCTGCTAGAAACTACCTTGGAAAATTTGCAAGTTTATCGCCTTGGCAAGGTGGAAATAGATGTGTACATCCTAGGCGGCACAGAGGATGACCAGGTTATCGGTGTCAAAACCCAAGCGGTGGAAACTTGAAAAACCTACTTGAGCAACCTAGCGGTCACTACGTCTGGCCTCTAGCTGGGCCTGGATCGCCTCGGGCACATCCGACAGGAGGTCATACCCCGTAGCCAGCTCAATGCGATCAATTGAGGTTTGGTAGGTTTGCCACTGCGGTTCGAGCCGGGTGCTGTTGGGCATATCCACAGCAATCGTCTCCGTCCTGGCGGTGACGTTGTCCACGGTGGGTTCACCATCAAAAATCACAACCACCTTCCAAGTACGGCTGGGGGGAATAACGCTATTGTTGGCGATCGGTTGCTGTTGACCGTAGATACCCCCGATGATGTAGACGGTTTTTCCCTGTTGATAAATCAGATCACGACAATATTCTTCTAGCTCTCGCCACGGACCGCGATTATTTTCAGCGGTCTGGGGAAAAATGTTGCTCATCAAAAACGTGGCAGAATTGTCGCGTTCTGTGGCGGTGCGATCGGCGGATGGGACCATGTGTCCTCGATCGTAGCCGCTATTGGTATAGTCTCGCGGGGTGACCTGGTAGGTTCCCCTGGGCAGACCGCCATCGGGACGGAAGTTGTTTTGTCGCTCGGTACCCCCCATCCAATCTCGGCTCACAATCCAGCTGGCCCAGCGCAAACGGCCCTGGCTTTGGCTGTAGCTCAGCACGTACTGTTCCCGATCCAGCAGGTAGTTGTCGATGTTCTCCTGACCAGCACGACTAGGATTGCCAAGGACGATGTGGGGATTGTTGGAAAAGTAGGTTTCCCAGTCTAGGGCCGGTGTGGATTGGGGTAGCCGCTCGCAGGCACGACCGTTGCCGTCGCCATCAAGGTTGTGGGGATCTCCCCAGCCGTCATCTAGGACAAGCTGGGCCAGATCCTGACTAATAAAATCGCCACAGTCACAGCTTTGCTCTACACAAGGGGGTAAGTGGGCGTTGGGGTCAACTAGCTCGGTGACGATGCGATCGCACCCCGTCAGCGTCAGTAACAGCACCCCTACCCTCATGGCATACCGCCCTCGCCCGTACCCCAACGTCCAATCCCCAAAGGTTTCTAATATCGCCGTTAGTTGGTTGTTTTTAGCCAATGCCCCATCCTAAAATAGTACAAAAATATTATCAAACAACTCCCCATCTATACCCCATGGAGGCATGGGAAAACGGCAGTATACTAATAACTGCATTGGATAGTTTCGCTAAACAATTTTTCTGGCGGAACTCCTAACAGACGACCCATCCACTATTTACCCATCCACTATTTAACCGATTGGTGACTATGCTCAACAACGCAATTGCATTAATAAACGCCTGGTTTCCCCCAACTGAGGTCCATGCCCACTGCGATGGTCCCTGTGGTGTTTATGATCCGTCTGCTGCTCGCATCACGGCTGAGGCTGTGCTGTCGATGACAAAGAAAATCATTGCCCTTGAAGAGCCGTCCGATGCGGCTGGTAAGGTAGCCTATGCCAATACCCTGTCTCGCTACATTGCGATCAAGGAAGAGCAGGCTCAAAAAACTAAGGACGATCTGCTAATTCTGTGGACTGACTACTTTAAGCCGGTTCACCTGGAGTCCTATCCCGACCTGCATGATACCTTCTGGAAGGCGGCTAAACTCTGTTCTGCTTGCAAAGTAGAAGTTAGCCAGCAGCATGCTGAAGAACTCATGGCTGCTGTTGAAAAGATCCATACAATCTTCTGGGCAACTAAGGGCCGTGACGTGGCTTGGTACACCGCTAGCTAGTGGTTGTATAGCCAACGGTTTTTAGAAACCCCGCAAGCTCTAACCTTGCGGGGTTTTTTATGGGGTAGGGCAATGGGTACAAAGGAGACCGCAGCGCAAAAAGCAAACGAACCAATCCCTGAGGCTGGATGGATAGAGTATGCCCAATGGCTGTTGGGCAGGCGACGCCGGTTTGTGGTGCGCGACCGCTCGATGGTGCCCACGCTGATGCCGGGGGATACGGTTTTAGCCGACATGGGCAGCCCGATACGGCTGGGCGATATTGCGATCGCAATATCGCCCCTACCCCCAGACATGGCCGCTGCTCCTGAGCGGCTGCTCGTCAAGCGGGTCCAGAAAATCTTCTACGACGGGGGGGTATACCTGATCAGCGATAATGTAACTGAACCGAGTGTTCGTGATAGTCGCCACTTTGGCGTATTGGCTGCCAGTCGTATTATTGGTCGTATCACTAGCCGTTTGGCAGCGGCCCCACAGCAGTATCCTAGTTAATTTTTGATCGCCCAATGGCAGCCCCCATTACCATTAGCCCCGCTACCCGTGACGATGTCTCCTTGCTTTTTGAATTAGTAATGGCCCTGGCCGAATATGAAAACCTGGCCCACGAGGTGACCGGTGCCCCCGAAGACTTAGATAAATACCTCTTTGGCCAGACTCCCACCGCCCAGGCCATTGTTGCCCGCATTGACGGTGCCCCCGCTGGCTTTGCCCTTTACTTTTTTAACTTCTCCACATTTCTGATGAAGCCAGGGATCTATCTTGAAGATCTGTTTGTCCTACCTGGCTATAGACGTCGGGGTATCGGCACCGCCATCTTTCAATATCTCGCCCGGACCGCCCTGGCTAAAGGCTGTGGCCGTTTCGAATGGAGCGTTCTAGACTGGAACCAGCCCGCCATTGAGTTTTATCGCTCCAAGGGGGCCGTCATGCTCGACGACTGGCGGACCTGCCGCGTCACGGGTCAAGCCCTAGAAGCTCTGGCCGATTCGCATCCGTAGGCTGGCCACATCGTTAAATATCCACGCCAAAATACTGCTGCAATGAGTCAAACAGGGGCTGTAGCTCAGCCGGCAAACGTCGGGCAATTTTGCGCTTAGCCATGTCAATGGGCACCAGCAGCACCTGACCTGTCACACAAAGCTGCGGTGACGCCAACCTGTAAATCTCATAGCGCCAGGTTAACCGCACGCCTTTACCAAGATCTAACCGAGTTTTGACCACCCCCGCTTCCCCCAGGGTGAGAGGCTGATGGTAGCGTAGCTGCAGGTCCACAACTGGCAGGTCATATCCCGCCGTCACAAAGTCTTCAAATGCAAAGCCCAGGTGGCGCAAACACTCTACCCGTGCGGACTCCATCCACTGAATGTAGGTGCCATGCCACACCACACCGGCGTAGTCTGTGTGGTGTGGCTGAACCCGAAAACCATAGTCAAACCATCGGTTAGCCATAGATAAATGAATCACCAAACTACGAATTGTGAACCGTGTTGAAATTTACCAAAATAGCTTGCGTATCATAGATATTTATACATCTTTAAGATTCTATCTAGTAGAGTTTAGTCAATGATCGAAAAGATTTTACTAGCCAGTTCCGGCCCTGGTAATACCGAGACCATGTTTAAGGCCCTGCTGGACATCCCCATGATCCAGCGATCGCAAGTAACCGTACTAAACGTAGTTCCCCCTAAAGCAACATCGGGCAAAATGGACGACCAGCGAGCTGACAGTAAGCAGCAGCTCGCCGACACCATTGCCCGACTTGGCATTGAAGCATCAAAGGTAACGCCGATGTTGCGCGAAGGTGAACCCAAGGATGAAGTCTGCAAAGTTGCCGATGAAATCGATGCCAACCTGATCATTATGGGGTCCCGTGGCATCAAGGGACTCAAAGCCATTTTCGCCAATTCAGTTAGTCAGTACGTGTTTCAGCTATCGTCGCGACCCATGCTATTGGTCAAAGACGATCTCTACAGCATCCGCCCCATCAAACGAGTTTTAGTAGCGCTCGACAAGTCAGACATGGCCAGAGAGTCGCTTAAGATTGCGATCGATCTAACCCGCGATATCAAAGACAGTGAGCTCGTGTTTGTCCATACCCTGTCCAATTTACGTAGCTCCATTGACGAGGCCATTAACGCCAAACCGGAAACTGACCCGGTTTTAGCGCCTGCCATTGCCGAAGCCAAGCGGTACCGTATCAACTATCGCTGTGTGGCCCCCGAAGGTCAGCCCGGTCAGCGTATTTGTGCCCTGGCCGATGAACTCAACGTCAACCTACTCATCCTGGGTTCCCCCGATCGTCGACCGTCCATCGCCAAGGGCCTACCTGATATCGACCGACTCCTGGGGAACTCCCTGGGGGACTACGTGCGCATCAATGCCCCCTGTCCGGTATTACTCACCCGAATCGAGACCAACTGACCCAAAAGCGCCTCTACAGAGCCCAGGGGCACCCACAGGGGATGCCCTTGCGCTATCCTTGACCAGCGGATCGTACGGGTTTATAGCCATGGCGCAGTCATCCCATCCCTTGACCCACACCATTGAGGCAATTTTATACCTCAAAGCAAAACCCCTCACCATTGCCCAGATTGCTGAGTATGCCGCTTGCGACAAAGAGGCGGCTGAATCAGGTCTAATTGACCTGATGGGGAACTATGCCCACCGCGAGGGGGCGCTGGAGATTGCCGAGACTGAAAGTGGCTATAGCCTACAGCTGCGCCAGCCGTTTAAGCCACTCCTAGATGAACTCATCCCATTGGATATTGGTCTGGGTGCCCTGCGAACGTTAGCCGCCATTGCCATGCGTGGCCCCATTTCCCAAACAGATTTAGTTGATTTACGTGGGTCAGGGGCCTACGGGCACGTCCACGATCTCGTCGATCAGGGCTTTGTCCGCCGTCGTCGCCAGTCCGATGGACGCTCCTTCTGGTTACAGGTCACTGAAAAGTTTTATCAGCGCTTTGAGATTGATAAACTTCCGCAGATTAATTTACCTGAGGTTGAAAACGACACCGCCTCAGCCACTGAGACCGGTGAGGTTGTCGTTGCCGAAACCACAGCCGAACCAGCAACAGAACCAGCCCCCCAGATCGTACCGAACACCGCTCCTGGCAAAGAAATCGCCAACGACTATGTGGTGTCATCCGAGGTCTCCTGAATTTACCAAGGTGTTAATTTTTCGTTAAGCTAGCGTAATGTGAGAGACAGGTTAGAGCACGTTAGGTGCACATCGTTCACACTGATATTCGTGTAAGTTCTAGCTGAAATCGGCTTTATCACGCTAAGGTAATTAGAAGCAATACATAACCCTTTTATGTTTAACCCCGAAAGCGCCCAATTTATTGGCATGGGTTCAGAGGATGGGCAGGTAAACCAGCTACTCAAGTATCTGCAGCACCAGCCTCCCGAAGTTCTAACCCGTGTTGCCCAGTCGGTGAGCGGTGAGATCAAGCAGATAATTTCTCAGAATGTTCAGGGGTTAATTGGGGTACTGCCATCCGAGGGGTTTAACGTTCAGGTAACCACTGACCGTGAAAACCTGGCTGGTTTACTAGCCTCAGCCATGATGACCGGCTACTTTCTTAGGCAGATGGAACAGCGCATGGAGCTAGAAGCAAGCCTGACCGGGCTATCGACCCTAGATGGAGAGCTAGGCGGTGAACTGCCCGATTTAGACAGCTAAAAGGTTTAAGAATTAATTTTTGAGAGGCGTTCCATGGGACGCCTGTGCTCTAAGGCTAGCAAACGTCTCTACATTGCAAAATTAGCCTTAGGACCGCTGGTGAATAAGGTTACCCACCCACAGCTCCTTACCCCTTCCCCACTCTACTCCGGGGATTTTTTAGCAGATCCCTTAATGGAATTCTCAATCTTAAGTTAGGCAGCTGCAAGCAGCATCCGACTCATGGAACTTATCATCTACAAGCTGCTGAAATCGGCTTACCGCTGACGAACTAACTATTGCGAACTCTGGGGCATCTTAGTCGGTCTAACATCCAAGATTTTGGTTTCGCCCTCACGGCTGACCTCAACCTTTAAAACCTTACCAATATCGCTGGACTCAACCTGGGCCTGCACATCGGTGGCGGTGGACACAGCGGTTTCATTAATCTTGCTAAGAATATCGCCCCGTTTGAGACCAGCGGCAGCGGCGGGGGTTCCTTCCATCACTCGGATAATCATCACGCCGGAATCTGCATCAACCGTAAAGTCAATATCGTCATCGCTGTTGATCCGCTGACGCATCTCCGGGTTGAGATTGACCATCTGGATACCCAGATAGGGATGCTTGACTTCGCCATCTTTAAAGAGCTGGTCGCCAATACGCATAGCGGTTTCAATCGGGATAGCAAAGCCCAGACCTTGGGCTCCGGCACGAATCGCTGTGTTCATGCCGATCACTTCCCCCTGGGCGTTGAGCAGGGGTCCGCCAGAGTTGCCGGGGTTGATGGCCGCATCGGTTTGAATAAACTGTACGCGCTTATCGGAAATACCCACCTGGGAACTGGTGCGCTCTAGGGCACTGATAATACCAGCGGTGACCGTGTTATCCAATCCCAGGGGGTTGCCGATGGCAATGGCCCATTGGCCCGCTGCTAAATTGTCGGTTGAGCCCAGCGGGGCGGTGGGCAGACCTTCCGCATTGATTTTGATGACGGCAACATCGGTGACCGGATCGGTACCGACCACTTCTCCTTCAAAAATACGGCCATCGTTGAGGGTGAGCGTCACCGTTTGGGCACCTTCTACCACATGGGCATTGGTCATGACCTGGCCGTCGGCACTAAGGATAAAACCAGAACCGGTGCCCTGCTCAATGCGCTCCGGCAGCTCAGGCTCCACCGGTAGCTCATCGGTAAAAAAGCGTCTGAAGAAAGGGTGCTCAAAGGTATCTGACATGCCCCTGACCGAACGGGAGGCATCGATCCGGACAACGGCAGGCCCCACCTGCTCGGCGGCGGCAGCGATAAAATTGGGATTGTCAATGGGTGGATAGGCCCGAGCCTGGGGCTGAGGCGGGGTTTCCGCAGACTCAGTCGTTGTGCGTAAAATTGAGGTGGCAATTGGCAGCTCGCTATCCTGGTCCTCGACGGCAGGTTTGAAAAAATAGCTATGGCTGGCCCAGCCAGCACCGCTACCCACTAGCAGCAGACCCACATATAAACCGAGTTGTTTTGGAGAAAATCCCATCGCTGCTTCCTCGTTAATTAGAGATGAGAGCCCTGATGACCTTACCTTAACGAAGATTAACTCGAAAATGCATTGGCTCGGCTTACTCCGCTTACATTGCATTATCCATGGTCCTGAGCACTGGTGCCGTATCCAGACCAGTTTTTCTATAAAATTTCGCAGTAATTTTTATCAGAATACTGAATCTACTTTTGTTTACCTCCCTTGGGTTGTCCTAGTATGCAAGTATTTCAAAGATTTTATAAATATCTGACATTGGCTGGGTTTGGGGCTGGTTTGGGGATGATGCCCCTGGGCCTGACGCTGCCTGCCCAGGCATCACTCTGTCCCGAGGGCGTGCTGTCCCAGGTTGTCAGTCATCGTATTGAGTCTGGAGAAACGGTGAGCACCGTTGCAGCCCAGTATGGCCTGCAGCCCACCACACTGACGGCGATGAATCCTACCTTGCCAGCCCAGGGAGTGCTGCCAGCGGGGGACATGATTGAGATACCGCCCTTTAACGGGGTCACGGCCCAGGTGGATGGTGGTCAAACCTGGCAGTCTTTGGCGGAGCGCTATGGTGTGAGGGCCGATGTCCTGTTTGAGATAAATGGCTGTCCCACCGAGCTGCCTAGCCAGGTGTTTATTCCCGGTGACGAGCCTTTGAGTGCGGTAGCCCCCACCCCCCTGACTTACCCGTTGCCCACACCGGCCAAAATTGTCTTGAGCTATGGTTGGCAACCCCATCCCCAACGGGACGAACTGGTTTTTAACAGCGGTGTTGCCCTGGCCACCGCCCCCGGTACCGAGGTGACATCGGCCGCCGGTGGCACGGTGGCATTTGCTGGAGAACACAACGGGGCCTTGATGGTGGTCGTCAACCATGAGGATGGCCTACAGACCCGCTACGCCAACCTCGATACTGTGGTGGTGGAGATGGGGGACACCGTGGCTGAGGGGACAGGCTTGGGCACTGTAACTGGGACGTCGCTGGAGTCGTTTATGTACTTTGAGGTACGGACCAACTCTAATGAAGGGTGGGTGGCTCGCGATCCGGGCCAATATCTGTCTGAGTTAGAGCTGCAACGATAGGGGGATGCTGCGCAGATTTGCAAATATCCGCCAAACTGCTCCATATCTTCCATATCTGAAGAATTGCAGAGTAACGCTAGTCATGTCGGTAAAGTCATTCTACAATGCCGATATTCTGTATCTTGCGGGCGAGGGTGCTGATTTAAGGAACGTGTTGTGCTATGGCTGGGCTATTGTCTGAACAATTGGCTAATAGACTAAAAAAGCTGTTTAAGCGCCCCTCGGGACGGGTGGCTCGCAGTGGCGTGGAGAACGCGGGTGGCAAGTCGCCGACAAAATCTGGAGACGCTCGGCCATCGGCCCCGAGCGCTGTTAAGTCTGTCCAGACAGCTAAGTCCCAGGGCAAGTCGACGGAGCGGCTGGGCCTGTGGAGCGAACTATTTTTGGTCCGGCCCTGGCTGTTGGTGGGCGGACTTTGGCTGACGTCGGTCATAATGATTGCGATCGCACTAGCTGGCCTCTCTAACCCCGGTCGTGAACTGACAATCAAACCGGTGGACAGCAGTCTTTTGGGTCAGCCCCTGAGCGCACCGGATGCGGCGGCTGTCTCGCGTCTCGCCATTGAAGATATCTCCCTGGCCCAGCACGATCCGGCGGCCACGCTGCCCGGTGATGCCGAGCAGGCCATGCCCGCCTGGCCCCTGTTGCTGATGGTGGCGGCCTGTGCCGGTGGCTGTCTGCTCATGTCCAAACAGGGGGTGCTGACCGCCCAGTCCCGGCGCGGGCGACGGCGGATACTGGGACAGCCAACCAAGCCGCGGCCGACGCGCCCGGCCAGCAGCGGCCGCCACCGTCGGTCTAAGCACCGTCGCCTGGGCTCCCAGCGGCCGGCCTCCCAGGTGATGGCCTTTCGCACCGGGCAAAGGACGATTCAGCACACCTCGCCCCAGCGCTCACCGGTACAGCCGGTTTCCTTTAATGTCGAACCCGCCAGACCCGTGGCGGTGGTACCCACCCACGAAACATCGCCCCTGGACTGGAAAGAGGGCAGCCTGGCCCATCGGTTAGACGTACGCCAATCCCGGTCGATCAATTCGTTTTTGTAAGCCGCGTTATCTAAAAACGTCCTTTATTAAAAACGGTTATTGCCTGGTCTACCGGTTATTTATCACCCTGACTATGTCACCCCCCTGCCTGCAGGGCATCGTTTTCCGATGCCAAAGTTTAAGCTGCTACGGGATCTGCTAGTGCGGGATCGAGTGATTGGGGTCGACCAGATCTACCAGCCCGGTCGACCTCCCCAGGACTGGCTGGAGCTGGTCCACGATAGCGCCTACGTAACGGCCTACTGCGACGGCGGTTTGGATGCTAAGGCCCAGCGACGCATTGGCCTACCCTGGAGCGAAGCGCTGGTGCGACGCACCTGTACCGCCGTGGGGGGCACAATCCTAACGGCGAAGCTAGCGCTGAATCAAGGGCTGGCCTGTAATACCGCCGGGGGAACCCACCATGCCTTTCCAGGGTATGGAGCCGGGTTTTGTATTTTTAATGATATTGCGATCGCAATCCGTCTGCTCAGAATCCAAAACCTGCTCCAAACCGTCCTGATCGTCGATTTGGACGTCCACCAGGGCGACGGCACTGCCTGGATTTTTCGCAACGACCCCGGCGTCTTTACCTTTTCCATGCACTGTGCCGTCAACTTTCCAGGTCGTAAGCAAACCAGCGATCTCGATGTGCCCCTAGCAGCGGGCACCGAAGATGATGAGTACCTAGCTCGGCTAGCAGCCCATCTGCCAGACCTGTTGAGCCAGGTAAAACCGGACCTGGTCCTGTACGATGCCGGGGCCGATCCGCACCGAGATGACCGCTTGGGTAAGCTCGCCCTGAGCGATGAAGGACTCTATCGCCGTGACTGGTACGTGTTAGAAACCTGCACTAGGGCCGGGTATCCGGTCGCCTGTGTAATCGGCGGCGGCTATGGCAAAGACATGGACGCCCTGATATATCGGCATTCCTATTTACACAGGGCCGCCAGCACGGTCTATCAAAAATATTGTTAAAAATCTAAGATAGACTTACTCAGTCATACCTCAAAGGGACGGTAGGTCGGTCAGTTTATGTCTTGGTCCGTTATCACCTTCTATAAGTTTGTTCATCTAGACAACGCTGCCGATCTTCGGCAGCCGCTGATCGATGTCTGTCGCAAGCAGGGCATCAAGGGAACCGTCTTACTTGCTCAAGAAGGAATTAACGCCACCCTCTCAGGAACAGAAACAGGGCTCTTAACCGTCCTTAGCCACCTCAAACAGGATCCGCGTCTAGCCGATCTCACCCACAAAACCTCATGGGCCAAGGAGCAGCCCTTTGAGCGCATGAAGGTAAAACTCAAAAAAGAGATTGTCACCCTGGGGCAGCCCCAGGTCAGTCCCACCCAAAAAGTGGGTACCTATGTGGAGCCACAGGACTGGAACCGGGTGATTTCTGACCCGGAGGTGATGGTGATCGATACCCGCAACAGCTATGAGGTGGATATCGGCACCTTCCAAGGGGCGACCAACCCAGAGACCGACTCTTTTCGAGAGTTTCCCACCTACGCAAACCAACAGCTAGACCCCGCCAAACACAAGAAAGTAGCCATGTTTTGCACAGGGGGCATTCGCTGTGAAAAGGCATCCTCCTACTTGTTAGACCATGGCTTTGAGCAGGTTTACCATCTCAAAGGCGGCATTCTCAGCTATTTAGAAACGGTACCCGCCGCAGAGAGTCTCTGGGAAGGCGAATGCTTTGTATTTGATGAACGGGTAGCCGTGCAGCATGGATTAGAGCCAGGCAGCTACGC
>JBCDJC010000103.1:0-17607 GCA_038748225.1 Cyanobacteria bacterium P01_H01_bin.26
GGCGACTTATTTCATTCCCGGCGGGGGCTGGTCCCCGAGGTGGCCACCGCCTGGTCAAAATTTCTCAAGGGGACCGAGGCCCAGGTCACCCTGATCATCGGTAACCACGACCGCGCGGCCATCGGCCCGGTCTTTGACATGGACTATAGCACCGAGCCCATCTCCCTCGGTCGGCTCCTGCTTAGCCATGAGCCCGCCAGTCTGGACCTGCTGGTCAAAGGGCATCTCAATGTCTGTGGCCATGTGCATCCGGTGGTGCAGCTGCAGTCACCCACCGACAGCCTGCGGCTGCCCTGCTTTTACCATGAGCATCAGCTCCAGCGGCTGACGCTGCCCTCATTTGGCTCATTCACTGGCGGTTATGAGATCACCATCGGCAAAGGCCGAACCGCCTACATTCTCATGGAAGGCTGTCTCATGACCCTGGATTCACCCCCTTCCTAGGGCGGCATGCCCTAGCCCGCTACATTGGAAGCATCCCGTTACTAGGCCCCCATGATCGCTAGCCCTGAGCATCTGTTACAAACTTCCATCGCACCCCAGGCGACTCAGTTAGACCGTGACCCCAAGGCCCTACACCAGGCGTTCCAAACCCTGGGAGACCATGGCCTGCTGGGGCTAAAGGTCAAAAAAGAGGCGGGCGGTCAAGGGTGGAGTTCCCAGGCAGGCTACCAATTTACTGAACAACTCGCCCGCTACTCAGGGGCCCTGGCATTTTTACAGAGCCAGCATCAGCGCTGCGTTCAAGAGCTGGCGGAGTCCAATAACTTGCAGCTGCAGCAGTCGTATCTAAAAGCCGCCATCCAGGGCAAAATCGGTCTTGGGGTGGGGTTTTCCCATCTCCGCCGCGCCCAGCAGCCCGTGACCGCCACCGCCACCACCGATGGCTATGTCTTTAACGGTACGGTTCCCTGGCTGACCGGTTTTGGTATCTTCCAGCATTGGCTGCTGGCGGCCCAGCTCCCGGACGGGCGGGCCGTGTTTGTGTTGGCTCCGTTTTACCCCATGGCAGGGTCGCTCTCCTTTAGCCAGCCGATGCAGCTAGCGGCCATGGGCTCGACCCAAACCGTCACGGTCACCCTCAATAGCTGGGTTGCTCCCCACGAGCTTGTGCTAGCTATCAAACCCGCTGGTTGGATTCATGGCGTCGACGCTACCTATCCCCTGACCCACAATTTTTTTGCCCTCGGCTGTGCCCAGGCCGGTTTAGATATCCTGAGTCAGGCCCAAACATCCATATTTCCTGCCATTACTGAGACCTACGGCCTGCTCAATGCTGAGCTCAACCGCTGTCGAGCAGAAACCTATGCAACCCTGGCCGCCCCATCGGCGCACCGGTTACAGCTGCGGGCCTGGGCCATCGATCTAGCGGTGCGCTGTGCCCACGGGGCGGTAATCGTCTCTCGCGGGGCGGCCAACTATGGTCACCATCCAGCCCAGCGGGTTTATCGCGAAGCCCTGGCCTTTTCCGTGTCGGGACAAAACAACGATGTCATGAATGCCAGCCTGGCTCACCTCCGTCGCCAAACCCCCGCCGCTGAGAGCCTTATAAAATCTCATTGACCACCAGCTCGTTGCTGCTCAAAAGTTTGGGCATGTCTAGGATATACATCATCTGGTCCCTGTAGGGAGCTTCCCCTTGAATGTAGGTATGCCTCATGGCAAAGTTGCGATCGCTAACGGTCTTTACATCGGTTGGATTGACAGTAAATAGCGCGTCTCGTACCTCTTCTACAATCACAACGGTCAGCGTATCTTCAAACTCAAGGACAACGGCCTTAGGCTTTCTGGGAAGAGACTTTAGGGACAGCCCTAACGATTTAGAAACATCGACAATCGTCAGGATTTCACCCCGTAGATTCATATTGCCGATGATGTGTTTTGGACAGCAGGGAATCGGGGTTGCCTGGTTGATTGTAATAAATTCTCGCACAAAGCTAGAATCAATCCCAAAAATATTGTTGTCCAAAGCAACCGTAATCAGTGACCTAGAATCCGTAATGGAGCGCTCCTCGCTGAGGGACTGCCTCAAGCTTTCAGCCCGCTGACGAAACGCTGCTCGCTCCTCTCGGGTTGCCGTTGGCGCAAACATCATCCCAGGGTCTTCGGATGACTGCGCTCCAGACTGCTCCCGATCGGCGCGGGAATCATAGAAATCACTGACGAGAAAACGAGTTACAGAGATAACCTGCTGGATCTCCCCTGGATTAAACCAGGCTTGGGGAGAACTCAAGATAAAAATATCGGTCTGATCTGAGGCCATACCGGCAAAGAACCGGTTGGCATCCAGGTTAGATAGCTCCGGACGCTCATTTAGGGCAGTTGTTGTTCCCTGAGCCGACAGCTCCCTAATGCCCTTAACCGAATTGACAACAACGCCGATTCTCAAGTCAGCCTGGTTAAGGACAACTATACTGTCGGTTAGCTGGTAGGACCGTGGCTGAGTCTCAGTTTCCAGTCGAAAGTCAACAATAGGTAGGGTGTCTCCTCGCAGGTCAATAACGCCAATAACACCCAGGGGCGCATTGGGTATCAGTACCAGCTCTGGTAGGGCAAATACTTCTTCAACGTAGGTGGCTTCGACGGCACTGTGGCACCGATCAATTTCAAAAAGACAATAGGGCGTTTCCATATTTTTTCTCTAGTCGACTTCCTTTAGATCTTGTTCAAACTGCAGAATCAGCTCAGACGCTGTGAGATTTCCGAACTTAGCCATCCGAGTATCGGCGGGCAGCTGTCGGAGAAGATTGAGCGCTGCTTTCTGCATTTTGATATCGGCTACCACTAGCGCACTATTGATGGTTTCAGGATCGGCGTCAGCGGTCGTTCTCAGCCGTGGGACAGTCTTGAGCGTTGCCGAGCCGGGGTTTCTGCTGGCAACAGCGACTCCATCAACCGGGCGCTGATAAGCGATGGACTCTTCAAACATTTTTATCGAAAAGCTGTTTGGGTTTTGACTGTAAAGTTCCGCATGGCCAACGAGCAGATAGCCCAGGGGAGACAGGGCATTGTAAAACTTATTTAAAACCGTCTTAACAGCTGAATCACTAAAGTAGATAAACACATTTCGGCATAAAATTAAATCCATCTCTTGAATATCCAGGAACGGATCTAGGAACGAGCTATCGAGCAGATTGCCGGTCTGAAACTTGACCATCTGCTTAACACTGTCACTGATGTGATACCGCTCATTGAGCTCCACAAAAAAACGGTTCTGAATATGTCTATCAATGCCCCTAAATGACCAGGGACGATAAATTCCGGCTTTGGCACTTTTAATGGCGGTGGAGTTTATATCTACTCCTAAAATTGTTATGTTCCATTCCTCAATATTGGGAATAAAGTCCCTGAGCACCATGGCAATGGAATAGGGCTCTTCACCGGTTGAGCATCCGGCACTGCAAATACGGATTGTTTTTGTATCAGATTTCCGTTGGATCAAATCTGGGAAAATATGATTCTTTAGCAGCTTAAACTGGCCCTTGTCTCGAAAAAAGAAGCTCTCAGTGTTGGTAATTTCTGCGATTAGGCTATCCCATTCCTGATGGCTGCGATCGGTCTGGGTGGATAGCAGCTGATAGTAATCCTCTAGGAAATCCGACCCTGTGAGTTTAGCTCTTCTGTAAAGAGTATCTTTGAAAATTTTTTGATCGTTTTCTCTGATTTTAAAGCCGGTACGATCAACAATTAATTGAATAAATGCTTTAGTTAGTCCTGGATTTAACGACTCTGTTGGTGACACGGTTAGTTTTTACTCTAGTTTTAAGAGGCCGACGAGGCTGGATCAAGCGAGAGCTGTTGCATAACTTTTAACACGGTGGGACCGATGCTTTGGATCGGTAACACATGGTGGGCCGCCTCTAGGGCTATGGCTTCTTTGGGCATGCCAAATACGATTGAGGTAGCCTCATCTTGAGCAATGGTCAAACCACCGGCATCGGCAATCGCCTTCATGCCGTCGGCCCCATCGCGGCCCATGCCGGTCAGTAACACTCCAATGGTGCGACGCCCGTAAAACTGGGCAACCGATTCAAATAGGGCGGTCACAGAGGGACAGTGTCCATCCACCGGAGGCCGCTGTGAATGGACAAATCGCCCCTGGTGATTGATTTCGAGATGCTGGCGCTCCGGTGGAAAGTAAATGGTGCCGGGTTCAGGCCGCGCACCTGCTGGCGCGATTTTCAGCGATAGCTTGCATGAACCTGCTAGCCAGTCAATCAATCCCTGCAAAAAGCCCAGACTGATATGCTGAACACAGACAATTGGCAGGGGAAAATCCGCTGGAAACGACGTCAGCAGGGTTTGCAGTGCCAGGGGGCCGCCGGTTGAAGCACCCACCGCCAAAATTTTAGGCTTGTTATGAAGTTTGACAGCTGAAGCTATCCGATCATAGGAATTAACTTGTTGATGGGCCGCAGACTTTCGTCTTTTTTTCTTAAAGACCTTGACCCCGGATAGGATCTTAATTTTATTAATAAGAGACTGTTTAAGTAGTATATTTTCAGCATCTAATCCAGCCTTTGGCTTGGGTAAGATATCTACGGCCCCGGCTTCTAGCAGCTGAAAAATACGGTGGGTATCTTCCTCTTCTTGGACCGAAGCACTTACCACTAATATGGGCCGCGGATAGCGAAGCATTACCTGCGAAGTGAATTCGAGGCCGTTCATGTGGGGCATAAAAAAGTCGGTGCAGATTACATCTGGCTGAATATCTGGAATCAGTGCTAACCCTTCTAGACCCGAGCGTGCTGTTCCGACAATTTCAACATCGGGTGACGAATCTAAAATTCTCTTGAGGATGGCTAGGGCAACCGGAGAATCTTCAACGACAAGAACACGAATAGCCATTAGCGTTTAATAATAAAATTAAATAGATGTTAGATTAGTCTCTCTAGGGTTTCTAAAAGTGCCTCCTGGTTAAATCGACCTTTAAGAATGTAGCCGTTGGCCCCCGCATCGGCACCCCGCTGGCGATCGGCATCGGAGTCTAGCGTGGTTACTAGAATGACGGGTAAATTGTCAAACTCCGGGTGCTGACGAATTTTGGCGACTAGGGAAAAGCCGTCTAGATGGGGCATTTCGACATCGGATACAACAGCGTCAAAAACGCCATTTTGCAGCGTGTTGTAGCCCTCTAGCCCGTTGGTGGCGGTGACGACCACATAGCCCGCCCCTTCAAACAGTCGTTTTTCTTGAATGCGCACGGGGGGAGAATCTTCTACTAAGAGAATGACGGGTTTGTTCTGTACAGCTGTCTCGTTGGGAGTGAGTGCCTCGGAGAGGGGCTTTTGCTGTAGCGACTTGAGCAGGTCAGGCGGGTTGAGAATCATACAGATATCGCCCGAACCCAAGACCGTCGTTCCAGAAACGTTGCGTACCCGCTTGAGCAGGCTCCCCATGGGTTTGCTCACCACCTCCTGCTGACTAATCAACCGATCAATAAAGAATCCGGCCTGGTCGTTGCCGACATTGAGGATGACGCAGGGACGATTATCCTCTGGGGACGACTCTGACTGGGCTACCCAGTCATAAATTGGCGACTGGGACAGCTCTAGAACATCGGTCAGGTTAGCCACCGGAATCGTCCGATCGCCTAGCATAATGGTGTCTTGCCCGTCCACTGTCTCAATCTGACTGGCAGAGACTAGCAGCGTTGTTTGCAAAAACTCAATGGGTAGGGCAAAGGTCAGCCCCTGGATTTCTACAAGGACAACATTTGCTGTGCTCAGGGCCGTGCTGAGCTGCAGGCGAAACGTACATCCCTGGCCGGGGGTAGATTCGATTTGAATGCTGCCCTTGAGCTTTTCCACCTGGTCGCGGACTACATCTAGCCCCACCCCTCTACCAGAGATTTCGGTAATAAAGCTGCGGGTTGAAAAACCAGGCGCTAGGATCAGCCGATGAATTTGGCTGGTAGACATGGTGTCTAGTTCTTCTGGACCGTAGAGCCTGCGTTTAATCGCCGTTTGTTTAATGGTTTCGATATCCAGCCCGCGGCCATCCTCTATGATTTCAATCATCAGGCTGATGGCGGTCTGGTAGGCCTTTACCCGCAGGGTAGCCACGGCGGGTTTACCAGCGGCTTCCCGTTCGGCCGATGGTTCAATACCGTGGTCGACGGCGTTACGCACAAGGTGCATCAAGGAATCTTTGATCCCCTCTAGCAGGCGTTTATCGGCGGTGGCTTCCTCCCCTTCAAACACCAGGTTGACCTGTTTTGACTGCTGTTTGGCCAGGTCGCGTACCACCCGCTGTAGGGGCTGGAACAGGATGGATAGTGGCAGCAGCTGCAGTCTACGAACCCGGTTTCTAAGATCTTCAGAGACTATCTCGAGCTTGCTACTGTTGGCTTGGAGTGTGGATCTTAAATTTAAGATCAGACTTTCCAAACGCTCTTCATAGGACTGGACGGAGGCCGTTTTCTGTTTATCTTTATTGGCTCGCCATTCTTCCCATAGCGTGATCAGCTGCTCGGTTTGGGTAGAGGTCTGGGCAATTTGAATCCGGGTGACCGCCAGTTCTTCTGCCTGGGTGGTCAGGGCATCAAGATCGCGGACCTGGACGCGAACGCTGTCGGGGCTGCCTTTGCTAGCTGTCGGGAGGACGTCGACAGGGGGTGCTACAACCGGCTCGGGTGCTTTTTCTATAACAGGTGGCGGAGCCGGTAGTACGGGGGAGATGACCGGCAGCTCGGGTGGCTCGGCTGTGGCGGCGGCGGCCGTGGGGGGTACGGTGGCGACCAGGGTCTGTCGCAGCTGCTCGGTGTCGACATTGGCCGGTGAGCCGGTAACGGCTTCGTGGACGAGTTTGCCGATGGCATCTAAGCCCTCGTACAGCCGGTCGCTCACCGTCGAGTTTAGGTCCAGTGTCTGAATCTGAATGCTGGTGAGGACATCTTCGACTGCGTGGGTAAGGATTTCTACGGACTCAATACCGGCACTTCTAGCATCTCCTTTGAGGCTGTGGGCTTCCCGCAGCAGCGTGGAGAGTGACTCTTTGTCGTCGGGATTTTTCTCTAGATGTAGAAGACTGGCTTCTAGGGTTTGCAATCTCTCTTCGGTGGTGGTTCGATAGATCTCGCGCAGCTCGACATCGTCGATGACACTGGCCAACGGTACCTCGATAGCCTCAGCAGCCTCGGCGACCTCGGCCACCCCAGGGGGAACCACAGCTATTGTTGCCTCAGCCAGACGCTCAAACACCTGGCTGATGACCACCTGACTGGGTTCGCCCGAGGTGGCTTCATGGACTAGCTTGGCGATCGCATCTATCCCATCCTTGAGACCGTTGCCCAGCTCGACCGTATAGGATATGGTCTGAGTCTGAATATTATTTACAATATCTTCAATGGACTGGACGAGATCTGCGATCGCATCCAGCTCTACTGCCCTAGAGTCACCTTTAAGACTGTGGGTTTCGCGCCGCAGCACCTCGATGGTAGTAGCATCGTCCGGGCTGTACTCCAGCTGTTGGAGACTGGCCTGTAAGGCCCGCAAGCGACCGTCACTGGTGATCCGATAGATCTCCCGCAGTTCGTCATCATTGATATAAATGGCGTCCGATAGGACCATATCGTCCGGCACGGCAACCGGCGACACGGCGGCAGAGGCCACCACAGCCTTGAGAAATTCCAGGGTTTGGTGATAATCTACCTCGCTGGGTTCCCCCGTAACCGCCTCTTGTACCAGCTGACTGATGGCATAGATACCCTGATAAAAACAATCACTGATATCTAGGGTAAATTCAACCTCCTGCTGCTGCAGGGCCTTGACCATCTCTTCTAGCTCCTGGGCCAGGGTGGCAACCGGCTCCAACCCGATCACCCTGGAGTCGCCCTTGAGACTGTGCAGCTCTCGCCGTGAGTCTTCAAGCGTGGCGGGGTTGTGGGGTTCTTGCTCTAGCTGCAGCAGACCGGTTTGGAGATTGTTAAGGCGCTGGGTGCTGGTGTCTTGGTAGAGGCTGCGCAGCTCTTCATCTTGAATTATCATGCGTTTGAGTCATCGGGCTAAGGACTACGGTGGCTAGGCGTTGTGGCAAGATCCAGCCGGGGGAGATAAACGGGTAAACATCAAGAACTTGCTCAATTTTTACCCGTTTGAACCGGTGGGGGATGAGCGCAGAAACAAAATGCTGGACTCAGTTGGGGAAGGGGGAAGGGCGGTGTCTAATGGCCCTTTCCTTTGACTGAGCCAGCAATTGTTTGGGCTAGATCATTTTTTCCAGGTCTAGGGCAGCTTCATTGAGCTGATCCGTACCGACCTTGGTTTGGTTTAGACCACCGGCTGTTTCCTTAGCGCCTCGGTTAATCAGCTCCATGGCATCTACCACCTGTTGGATGGCGTCTACCTGCTGTTTTAGGTTCAAGGACACCTGCTGGTTGTTGAGCACCACCTGATTGACGGAGCCCTGAATCTCACTAAAGGCTGACTCTGTACGCTTGGCAATTTCCACACCTGTTTTAACGGTCTTGGTGCCTTCTTCTGTCACCATGACGGTTTCATTAATCGATTTCTGAATGTCAGAAACCAGATTGTTGATTTTGTCAGCCGACTGCTGGCTTTGGTCAGCAAGCTTACGAATTTCGTTGGCAACAACGGCAAACCCCTTACCGTGTTCCCCCGCCCGGACGGCTTCAACCGATGAGTTGAGGGCCAGCATGTTGGTTTGGTTGGCAAAGTCGATTACCAGCTGGGAGATATTACTAATTTGGCTGGCCTGGCTGCTGAGGTTGACAATCTGCTCTGCGATCGCATCCACCTTATTTTCCAGGATAAACATCCCCTCTAAACCTTCACCCACCGACTGGGCCCCTTCCTCCGAGGCCGTGTAGGCGTGCTTAGCCGCTTCAACCGCCGCATTGGCCTGCTCAGCGGCGTGACGAGATGAGGCCTCTAGCTCATCCATGGTGGTGGTGGTTTCATTCACCGAGGCCGCCTGCTGGCTGGCAATCCGCTCCTGCTCCGCCACTGTGGAGGCCATCTCTTGGGTGGAGGTGGCAATATTAGAGGACACTTTTTCCAATACGGTGACCAGCCCCCGTCCCCGCCAAATGGCAAACGGAATTACCAAACCTAAGGAGAATAAAACCGTCAGCCCGGCAAAGAGCTTAAAGGCGTTAACGGAGGCGAATACCTCACTTCTGGGCAGCTTTGCGATCGCAACTAGCGCATAGGGTCGATTGGTACTAGGTGAAAGCCTGTCATAGGCCAGCATAAAGCGACCAACGTTAATGGTACCCCCATCACCCGATAGGATTTGTTCAGCGATTTCTGGAGAATAATCATTGGCCAGGGTCTCTTCGTGACCTAGATCAAACCCCCAAAGTTTGTTTGGGTCAGCGTTAGCCAGATAGTAGCCGTCCTGGTTTACCAGCTGCAGTTCCTCCCCATTCGCCTCAGATGACTGGGCTAGCAGGTCTAAAAACTGATTGGCAAATACGTTGGCAATCACGATACCGCGCTGTTGACCCGCCTCATCTAGAATCGGTGTAGCATAGCGAATAACCGGCTTAAAGGGTTCTTCAATCTCTCCCTGTTCCTGGTTTAGGTTCACCGGCGAAATATAAACGCTACCGGGCTCAATGGCGACTGTCTGGGTAAAGTAGCCCCTGTCTCCCTTATTTTGTAGCTGATCCGTAGGAATAGGATTGACCGTGGTGCCATCGGAATCAACCCGCACTAGCTCGTCGCCTGCCTCGTCGATATAGCGCAGCTGCATATAGTAGGATTTCTCCTCCATCATGCCAACAAAAAGCTCCTCAAGACGACCGGTCCATTCCTCATAGGAAGAGTCGTCTTGGGGATCGGTGCCGCCGTTGGCGCGGGCACGAATGATTCCCTGGACCGCGGGCATCTTGCCAATAAACAGGACATCCTCGTTAATACCGGTCAAAAAGGCGTCGATTTCGTCAATGCTTTCCTCCGCCTCCCCCTGGAGCGCTGTGGTGGCATCCTCTGCCAAGGAATTACTCGCAGAAGTGGTACCTAGCAGGCCAACAGCTGTGGCTGGAACCGCCGCACTGAGGACAACAAGGAGTAAAAGCTGCTGTTGGATTTTGAGCTTTTGAAGACTGCTAAAGATATTTGCAAACATAGTGATTAGTTTTTGAGATTGAGAGACTAAAAAAACAGACGAAAATCGACATCTAAGGGTAAAGCAGCCAGCAAACGCTATCGTTCAATCACCCTCAGCATTTCTTTCAGAGGACATTTTGTTGATCAGCCGTCTTAGCCATCAAATTTACTAAGACGCATAAAGACTAACCCTCTGATTTTGAAAGATCAGGATCAAAATCAAAAAAGATAGAAAGAACTTGATAATGAAACCAGGACACTATGAAAATCACAAAAAGTGTCTTTACCATTTATTTCAAAACAAGCGTTGATTTTGACAGCTAAATCCTAAATAAAGGCCAAAAATGCCTAATAAGAGAGGTTAATAGGTAATACCAAAATATAAAATCCCTAAAAAACCTTTTCCCTTAAGCAATAAAAAATACAGAGAACCTTTTGAATACTCCATTAAAACCATCGTTTGTTTCAGTATCAAAAAGGAGTAAAAAAAGATACTGAATGGTAGAATGAAAACACCTAGGAGCCCTTTTTGTTTTGCATCAAAGATATAGAATCGCCCCAAAAATTCAATCGTTAATTCCTTTGAAGCATTACTGAGACTCTCTTATCATCTCAGCGCGTAATTATAAATTCCATAGCTAATTAGGATGTATTTCACTACATCTTTAAAAAAGTTGTTAATAGAATTAAGTTTAAGAAAATCTGACGACTTTACCTGAACAGATCCCGCTTGCCTTGAAGGTATTGTTGGTTATAAGTGGAGTTGTAATCATTTAATTTAGGTACAGATCCCGCAGTTGGGGCTATAGTTTAGTCAGCTATGACTTTGGCTAAAAAATGTATCCCCCAAGCATAGTCATTAACCTACCTTAATTGAACGATTTTCTAGTTAAACGCTGTCAACAGTCTCACTTCATAGCTTTAATGGCCTTTGAGTCCATTTATCTCGCTGTGAACCCTATAGAAAACCCCGTATCCCTCCAAAATAATCTTACTTTTAACTACTGCAGCAGATGGAAACTACAGAGCTGGCTAAACTGCTAGAGCTCCCAGATACTGATTCTGACGGACATTTAGTTCTCAGCGATCAAAATTTGACCTGGAGTCTCACCGTCATTCAAGGTCGTTTGCTTTATGCGGTCGACGGACTCCACGCCATTCGACGCTGGAATAGGAGTTTAGAGAAAAACTTTCCCAACTGCAGCTGGGATACCCAAGCCATTCAGCCTGTAGCTCAACAGCCTTGGCAGATTCAGTGGCTTGATAAGGGCGTGAATCAACAAAAGCTAAGTTTGATTCGCACCAAGCTGATGATTCGTACCATTATCCAAGAGTGTCTGTTTGAGCTGAGCCTCTGCGGGCAACTGCGCCATGAGTGGAGACCCGACTCGTTGCCGGTCTCTCGCATTTCCCGGAGCCTGGCACTCTCCACCTGGGAAATACAAATGACTTTGAACAAAGTCAAGGAAATGCGTCAGCAGTGGCAAGGAAAGGGCATCGCCAAGATTACCCCGGTGCTATCGCCGATTTTGAAAAAACCAATCGACAGCAAACGCCTGCCGGTGGGCCAGCCCTATTTAACGGGGAACTTTACCCTGTGGGACATTGCGACAAAACTTGACAAACCCCTGGTCGAGCTGGCGGCGTCCCTGGCACCTCTAGGGGACGATGGAACGTTAGAGTTCCAGTCGATTGCGGATTTACCCGTAACGGCGATCTATCAGCCAGCTCCGGTAGCTGCGATCGCACCTCCTAAATCCGCCCCCAAATCCTTTTCCGCTCCAGCCACAGCACCAAAGCCCAGACGACCAACGGTGGTGGCCAAGCCCCCGACCAAAGCTGCAGCCACCCTGCCGGACAGTAACAGCACCCGGCCGCTGGTGGCCTGTATCGACGACAGCCCTGTCCTCGCCCACAGCCTCAAAAAAATCCTGGCATCAGGCGGATATCGTACCCTAATTATCCAGGAACCGATGCAGGGATTTTCCCAGCTGATTGAGTACCGGCCCGGGCTAATTTTGCTGGATGTCATGCTGCCCCACACCGATGGCTACAACATCTGCAGATTTTTACGGGATACCCCCGTGTTTGAAAAAACACCCATTATTATCCTGACAGGGCGCAGTAAGCCGGTGGATCGGGCGCGGGCTAGCATGGCTGGAGCAACAGAGTTTTTAGTCAAACCCCCCGAACCTGACGCTCTGTTGCAAATGATCCACAAACACCTAGGTAGAGGTGAACTCATATCTAGCTAAGGCAGCTACAGCCGCTCTCAAAATTGCGGCGGACCCAGTCCATGCCACTTTATTGTTGAGCTGAATCTTTCCAGACGTGTTTGGATACAGCTTAGGGATCTGCCCAAAAAAAAACTTCGGAGTAGAGGGGGGAAGGGTTAATGGGAAAGGGGAAAGGAGCTATTGGCAGGTGTCTTATTTGCCAGCAAGTCCCTTACCGAGAATATTGGCACCTTGCTCGACAACAACTTTACTAAAAAGGTGTCATTTGACACTAGAATCCTAGGGCTATCCAAATCTAAAGGAATATGCATAAAAATGCTGCCCTGACGGGGAGGTGAAAGATACTGCTTAAGGTTGGGTGCAGTTCGAGGGCAGAAAGCCTATGCACCCCTGTGGTTTATGCGGATTTATGCCATGGAATCAAAGCAGCTTATCCTTTTAGGGCCACCTGGTGTGGATGTGGGGGGCCATGCGATCGCACTGTCCAAACGCTGGCACGTGCCCCATGTATCTATGGAAACGCTTTTGACTGGGGCCGCAGCAAAGGGGTCTGTCGCCGCTGCCCATTTTGACCTGGAGACACACCATCCGGTACCCGATGCTTTGGCCGTAAAGCTTATGCGCAAACGGTTTGAGCAACCCGATGTCATGCTACAGGGATGGGTTGTGGACGGATTTCCCCGCACCCTAGCCCAGGCCCAGGCATTTGATTGCTGGTTAGTCTCCGTGGGGCATGGGGCGGCCCAGGTGGTTTACCTGAAGGCGATGACGGGGCTGTTGCTCAAACGACTGTCCGCTGAACAAGGACCGGAGCAGCCGATTTCGGCTATTCGCCGTCAGTTGCAGCAACACCAGACAGAAATCGCGCCGCTGCTGGAGTACTATCAGCAGCGGCGGCAGCTGACAACCATCAACGCTAGCCAGTCTGTCGCTGAGATCAACTATGCCCTAGCCCAGCTGTACGACGAGAAAACGGGAGCCGCTCGGTTTATCCAGGATGAGTCGGAGCTGGATGCCCTGCTGGCTAAGGAATCGCTGCTGGTGGTGGACTGCATGGCGTCCTGGTGCGGTTCTTGCAAGCTGGTGACGCCGCTGATCGACAAACTGGCGGAGGCCTATTGCGATCGCGCCAATGTCATGAAGATCGACTTTGATGCGAATAAGCAAATACACAAACGGTTTGGACTGCAGGGGATGCCAGCCGTCATGATATTTAAAGACGGCGAACTGCTAGAGACACTCACGGGGGTGAAACCTTACCAAGCCTATACGGCTGCCGTGACGCGCTGTTTAGAGTAATAATGTCAGCCCATCCAACAGAACTGAGGCTATCCCCAGGTCCATATACGTTTCAACTTTAGAATAAATCCAGGTAAGACATCTTCACCACTACTGGTTCTAAAACAAGATTGAGCCAGAGGTGTTAGGGCGAGCGTAGCAAAGATTTTTCCCACATATTTGATCACAATCCTTTACTTGACGGCTGCTATCCGTAGAGCGTATGTTCTTTTTAGGGCTGTGGTACCCATCACTGCCTAACTTCAGAACTCAATATTTGGCACTGTCGGTAGGTGCATCCAACACCATACCGACAGCTAACTTCCAGGATTACCTAGCAATCCCGGCAGCTTTGGCCATTATGGCCCAGTAGCTCCGATTTGCAAAATCTCTGAGGAGTCGCTGGGTATTGGGTTCTGGCTCCACCCCCTTGTGGTTTTGCCCCATTGGGTCAGCCACAGGGGGACCTGTACTTTACTTGGAGACCAGACCCATGTTTCAAAATCCGACCCAGGGCGCAGGGGCGTCCAACCTTCCGCCTATCAACCCGGTGCTGCCCGAGTACCGGTACGAGAACGTCAACCATACGTTGTTTGGCAGTCTCACGGCTATTCAAAACACTATCAAGTTGTTGCATAAGCTTAACTATGCTGAGCCTAATGACTGGAGTAGGCCGCTACCGACGGGGCGGCCTAATGAGATGATGGCTATTTTGACTAGGCGGATTAGGGTTGATTGAGATTAAGACTTCGCTCAAAAGAGATTGTTTTATTCTCTTTTGAGTGGAGTCAGAATGCTTTTGACGATTGATGAATAGCGGGGTGGGTTGCTCAGGGCTTGCCCCCCTGAAACCCCCTGTTTGTGGGGACCTCAACGTCCCCACGCCCCTCGCATAGGAGGTTTTTGGGATAGTTGCCAAAGGTGGTTGCACTACGGTTAGTGAGGGGTTACGCTGCTCCGCATTCGCTCCACACCGTAAAAGTTTGATTATCTCACTTTAGTTCAAAAGTCTCAGACCGTTCTAAAGCTTTTCTCTCCCAAGCTCCATCACTTTCCTAGCTAAACAGTCAAAGACCTAACGGAAAAACCCTTTTTAGAAATTTGTGCGCGGCGCACAAATTTCTAAACTGCCTCGCCAACACCCCCCAGCTTACCTAGCCATTAGCCGTCACCCTCCAGTCCGAGGGTCGTAGGGCGGCGGTCCGCCCTGCCCAGGGGGTTTGGGGAACTCGGAGGGACCCCAAGCAACCGGTTTTGCCTCCCCCCCAACCCCAAGAAACTTCACTCCACACCGCAAAAAGATGATTATCTCACTCCCTTTCCTAGCTAAACAATAAAAGACCCAAATGTCCCCAACAATCACACAGGCAGTGCCCCGCTAGCCGCTTTAAACGGGTCAGCGCCAGAAGATTGCGATAGGGCAGCATAGGAGCGATAGTTGTCAGTTTCTCGCAGCCGCTGGCTGAGAAATCGACAAATTTCCAGAATAATATGGGGACGCTGGGTACTCAAACTTAGAAAGCGATTTTTCTCAAGTTTGAGGAGAGTACAGTCCGTTAGGGCAACCGTCTCATCCCAATGGGGCGCATCGTCAAATAAAGAAACTTCACCAAAGTAATGCCCCTGGGTCAGCTGACGTAGCTCACGCCGGGTGCCATCGGTTTCTTTGATCACCTGGACGGTGCCATCGGCCACAATGTAAAGGTGGGTGCCCCAGTCTCCTTCAGTAAAAATTGTCTCATTTTCCGAGACGTGGATTTGTTCTAACCCCTTATCGATCAGCAACAGCTCATCAAGGGAGAGATTTTTAAACAGTGCTACGCTTTTGAGCAGCAGCATTCGATGCATCGACGTGTTGACGGGCAGAGTTGACTGATCGATTGCCCCAAAAATTTGGTTGGCAACCTGTTGTACAAACGGATCTGGATCGTGGGTCAATGAGGACGGAATCATCGCCAGAGCAATTAAGGCCCCCGTTCTAATCCAGCGGTCTGGTGCTTCTAAGGCTTCTAGCAACAGACGATATCCCCTGGTGCGCAGCCACTGGGGATCTTCCTGCACCCGACCAGCGGCTGGCCTAGCACTGACCTGGGCTTCTAGCCAGGGAATCAGGGGCATGACAAACCGGCGATGGTTTAATGAGATCAGCACCTCAATTGCATTTTCAAGCTCCTGCTGGTCGCTAGTGGCCAGCAGCCGATTGACTGAATTGACCGTACGACCATGCCCCAGGGCTGAGAGCACATAGAGGACTTTTTGTAGCAAGCGCTCCTGATAGTCAAGGATGGCGGTGGTGAGGGGTTGCCAGTTGGGGGCATTGCCGGGTATCTGCTGCTGCCACTTACGGGTCTGGGTCAGCTGTTTGTAGCTGGGGGTGAGATAGTCAAATAGCAGATTGCTGGCGTATTTGGTACGCACCTGGCCGATGGTGGTAATGGCGGCGTTGACCACTTCTGGCCGACTGTCTGAGAGCTTTTGTTTAGCCAGATCCAGTCCGGGACGACCATAGGCGGCGAGCGCACTGGCGGCCCGCTGACGCACCCGAGGGTCGGGGTCACCCAGCCCCTCACTGACGGCGGTCAGCTGGCTATCACAGCAGGTGGCCTGCAGCAGGTCAAAGGCCGCCATCCGCACCAGCGGATCGCTGTGGGCTAACTGGGTGTGGGCCAACGCAGCGGTGTCCTCGTCTCCCCGATAACTGAGGGGGGTTAAGGCTTCTAACCCGGCACAAATAACATCAGCACTATTCTGGGTCTGGATGACGCTGGGAATTAGGGGCTTTAAGGTGGGTGTGTCGCTATAGGCGACGACTCGATAGATAATCCGGGCCGTAGCACCATCGAGTGCTTTGGGCCAGGTCAGCTGAGCCGAAGACGGGCTGACCATCAGCTGGGCCATGGCGCCTAAAACCCTTAGTTCTATACGGGTATGGCCCAGCCAGGTATCAATTTGTGGCTGGCTGGGAGCATACTGGTTGATGAGTAAAATCTCTAGGGCAAAGGGCTGCAAAGACTGATTTTGGAGCCGCTGCTGAAAGTGGTCCACCAGATTGGGACAGTGGGTAAAGAGCGCGATCGCACCACCATAAACCGGTTCCTCTGCCCCTGGCACCAGGGCCTCCACCTCAGCCAAAAACTGGTCAGGCTGATCCATACGGGCCGCTAGCTCCAGCCCCTTTAGCTGGGCGTAGCGATCCGGACTGGTCAACAGCGCCCGGACAGCCTCCCCGGACTGGGGGGTGAGGGGAATGGGATAGTTATCAAACTCATCTAGGTCAATGCTATTGGAGCGAATCATGTCTTCTAAGCCGCTGGCATAGTAGCCCCCCATCGGTATCCGCACCGCCAGCAACAGTACCGTCAGGCCGATTACCAACCAGGTGATCTGCTCCAAACTCAACCGCGTTTCACAAACCCACAGCAGTCCCCCGGCCAGGGTGAGCCCCAACGCATAAATAAACCCATCCCCCAGTGTGCGAATGCGGCCAATAAATTCACGGGGAATCGCATTGTAATTGAGCTGGTGTACCGGCAAATTAATGGCCTTATAAAGGGCATCGCCGTTGAGATGCAGCCCAATCCCGGCGGGTAGCCCAAAGTTGGTCACCAGGGCCAAAAAGCTGACCAGGGTGGTCAAGGGATAAACCGTGTTCATCCGCGCCACCCCCAGGTTTTTTAGCAACGGTCGCGTGATGCCATAAATCACGGCCATCTGCACCAGACTGATCACGATCCGCATCAGCCCCAAAAAGCCCGTCAGCGCCTGATCGCTAAAGCGGGCACCGTAGATGTTAAACCACAGAAATTCGGAGCTGATATAGATAATCACCAGCAAAAAACTGCTAGCCGCCAAAAACAGCGCCAGGGGATAGCGGCTCACCAAATCGGGGAACGTCTGTAGCGATTCTAGGACGCCAACCGAAGGCTCCGTTGTGGCCAAATTGAGCTGACGCTGAGACTTTTCCAGGTACAGTAGCTGTCCGATCCCAATCAGAAACACCACTGGCAAACACAGCATCA
>JBCDJC010000104.1:0-17453 GCA_038748225.1 Cyanobacteria bacterium P01_H01_bin.26
AGCCGAGGGTTGGGTAAAAACACCGCATTGACGCTGGCCCAGAAAGGTGTCGATGTGATTGTGACTTATCACAGCAGTGAGGCTGAAGCTAACGAGGTTGTCTCTGAAATTAAAGCGATGGGCCGCAAAGCGTTTGCTCTGCAGCTGGATAGTGCTGATACCCAAACCTTTGATGGGTTTGTCGTACAGATTAATCGGGGACTTCAGGATATCTGGCAAACGGAACAGTTGAATTTTCTGATTAACAATGCAGGCATCGGCATCAATAAGCCCTTTACTGAGACGACTGAAGAAGATTTTGACCTCTTGATGAATATTCAGCTAAAGGGTGTTTTTTTTCTAACGCAAAAACTTCTCCCGGTGATCAAAGATGGCGGGCGAATCGTCAACATTTCAACGGGGCTTGCCAGATTTACGCTACCAGGATTCTCCGCCTATGGCGTAATGAAAGGGGGAATAGAGGTACTGACTCGATACCTGGCCAAGGAACTGGGTGAAAGACAAATCGCCGTTAATACCATTGCTCCTGGCGCAATCGAAACGGATTTCGGTGGTGGTGCAGTGCGTGACAATAAAAATATGAATGCCTATATTGCCTCACAAACAGCTTTAGGCCGCGTGGGTGTTCCGGATGATATTGGCGGTGCGATCGCAGCTTTACTCTCTGAAGACAACCGCTGGATTAATGGCCAGAGAATCGAAGTCTCCGGCGGCATGTTTCTTTAATTCAAATCAGTTTTGGCCACATCTCAGCAACCAAGCCATCATGTCAAACGTAGAAAAACAAAGTTATTGCGATTACTGGCACTAGCAGCGGTCTTGTACGCCGCCTCTCAACCCAGTGATGTTGATATAAATGAAGTCATCGTTCGACCCACAGCCAATGCGTTTTAACGGGAAGTGCACCTGAATTCTTGTCGATAGGATGATGCTTTAGTTTAGAGTTTTCAGCTGTCAGGTGCGATCGCGGTTGCTGGCTAAAAACTCTGCATGAATAGGATCAAGAAGAGTAGCGATGCTTTAGCCTGGAATACGTTACCTAACAAATATGCTGTAACGGACTTGTTAGATAAATCGCATCAGGTGGCTTGCTTCAGAATTTACCCGAATTCCCCCACTGGTCGCGTGGCAGGATCGGTTCACTGGCTTCCCAATGTTCAACGATAAGGCCGTCCGCTAGGCGATAGAGATCAAAAGTAGCGTAGTCCTGAGCATGTTTGCGTGTTTTGCAGTAGGTCACAACGAAATTGCCTTCACCAATCACGTTGAACAGCATCTCGCATCGCCCGGCGGTACCAGATTCGAGAGCCGTGACCAGTGCTTCGCGGCCATTGGTAAGGCCTGGTGAGCGCTGAATCAAGTCAGCGACAACAAACTCATCAATAAGATCGAAACGCCCCTCGGTCAGGACTAACTTAGTATATTCTTTGACGATTACCTTGTTGACCTCTGTGCGGTCGAGGTCTTTGGGCTCAGTTGGACCTTCGATCATGTCCTCGCCCGAGACGGGGTCTTCAATGTAGGCCGCGATTACGTCCCAATGCTCGATGATGCAATCATTTTCGTCGGTATCGAACATGTCCATCGTTACCCATGTCGCCGCACCCCCATTGAGGGACTGAAAGGCGTGGCAGAAGACGTACGACCCATCTTCGATCGAACGGATGACACGAATATCTCGCTCCGGTGTACGGTCGAGAAACGGCATAAAGAAATCTAGAAAGCCCTGTTTGCCATTAGCTACACCAGTGGAGTGCTGGGTATACCGTCGGCCTGTGTATTTGTTGAGCGCCTCCACAGGGTTACCGTCACGGATGCCTTCCATATAGAGCCCAAGGGCGTTGTCTTTTTTGGCACTCATATTTTCAAGTGGGTTTTTGAGGGACTAGACTTGGGGGTCACTACTATCTGATATCCGGTTCGGGCTCTTTGAAGTAGCCTTTTTGATTTGGGCAGCAATATTTTAGTCGTGCAGACCATAGCCTGTGTAGCGCTTCATAACCATAGTGTCTATCTCAAGTTTGCCCATAAATTCCGCTGTTGCCGGAGCACTAGAGAAACTGGCCATAGACGCTTCAGCATCTGCAATCGAGCGCCAATGAACAATCACCAACCACTCATTATCATCACTGACAGCAGATTCTCGTGAAATGAAACCAGGCTGCTGCGAAACATGCTGAGTTTCAACAGCCTGATCTACAACATAAAATTCATCAGGGGTCACGCCTTCTTTTAATTTGAATGTAGCGACTTCAACAATAACAGTGCTTTGCGCTAATGCTTCCGCATTGGCAGGGGCTACTGATGTTATTCCCATTTCTAGATGAGTGGATGCCATAGCGCATAAAGATAGCAGTAAGGTTGCCAGAAAGCCTAAGCAGTGGATTTTTCTAATGGCCATCATAAATCTCCTCATTACTAGCCTTTTGGCTAGCCTGGCTCTAATTTGATCAGCATCATAAACAAGCCAGCAAGTATAATAAATGGTCAAAAATGCTAATTTTTAGGGTCAAAAATGGACACACCGTCCCTTGCCAATGTGGAATGGTCGCCTGCGGTTAACCGTCACTTTGAAGTGATGCGATTAGAGACTTTCAACCAGCGAGGGCTCCCTAATGACCATGATCCCTGGCAGCCTCACCGCCTTCATTTCCATGCTTTAATATTGTTTACCCAGGGCCAGGGCCACCATGGTATTGACTTTATTGATTACCCTGTCAAAGCTGGGTCATTAATTCATGTTCGTGCGAGTCAGATACACTATTTTGGACATACCCAGGCATTAGAAGCCTTGTTAGTTCTGTTTTTGCCCGCTGCCTTGCCTAACAATTTATTAGGACTGTCCACCAGTATTTCCAGTCCCCTAGCCTGGTCCACTATTCAATACATTTGGCCACCTGTCACCTCTTTACAGCCCCGCCATACTCAAATTCTTAAGCAACATATTGAACTCTTAGAAACCTATCAAACTACAGACTCTGATCAGCCGTGGCAGGCGGCTGCCCAATATCTATTGTGGTCTGTGATTGCCCTAGCATCTCAGATGGCAGTGGAATCTAGCAACTTTCACCAGAGCAAGCCGATAGATCCACGATTTCTAGAGTTTGTTGAATTGTTAGAGGAAGCGTTTGAGTCTTGCCGAAATGTAAAACGGTATGCTGAACAAATTGGGTATTCGACAAAAACACTTCATCGTATTTGTATCGCAACGGTGGGCAAATCCCCTAAAGCAATGATTAACGAACGGGTTGTGATTGAAGCCCAACGTCGTTTACTCTTTGGCACAACAACTGTGAATGAGGTGGGACAGTCTTTGGGATTTGAGGAGACTACTAATTTTGTTAAGTTCTTCAGACGTCTCGTTGGTCAGAGTCCTGATGAATTTCGAATATCGTTAAAATCTTAGGTCAGAGATTTTGCCACTGGTTCGGTCTGGATATTTGTTGAGCACCTCCAAAGGGTTGCCATCACGGATGTCTTCCATATAGAGCCCAGGGGAATTGTCTTTTTTATGCTCATTATCAAAGTGTATGAATACTTAATAACAACAAGTATGTCTCTGCTGCCTAACGAGGGAAATCAGTGGCGGCAAGTAGCCTCGAATTTAGCAAACCTCACCCGTCCGCCTGCATGTCGTTGCTAGGCATCGTGTCAACCCAACTTGCCAAATAACATTACGATTGCGAATCCTGTCTAAAATCTTAGAAAAAGAAAGAATCAGAACAATCTAATTATAGACAAAGAGTAAAGACAGATAGACTGTTGTCTCAATAACGTTCTATCTCATGACTCAAAGCCCACCAGAATTGATAAGTAGGTGGATAGAAATATGAATTTCTATCACCGCTGGGTTCCTCCTGTGGAGACGCTTCGCGAACGACTCCACTAGCCCTTAATCCCTGAGTTTCAGGTAATTGAACTAAGCGAAGTCGCATAGCTCTATGGGCATGGGCAAGCCTACTGAGTAGCGTCTCCAACTGAAAAAGCCCGATCCCAAAAGATAGTGATGGCGCGCTACTTCTCTGCAAACCTTTAATGAGTATTGAGCGAGCCGGGCCACAGATTTTTCTAGGTTGTTCAGCTCCAAAACTCATCTAGATTGACTTCGGCTATTTCCTCCTGTACTTCCTGAAAGTAGCTGCTGGCCGTTAGGGTGGCGACCTCTTCTTGTCTCTGCTGCTGATCGATTTCTATTTTGAGTTCGGCCAGCTGGCGTTTGAGCTCGTCTTCGCGCCGCTTGCGTTCGGTAATGTCTTGAACAATACCCTCGTAGTAGAGCACCTGACCTTGGGATGCCCGGACAGTACGGGCATGGATTTGAGTCCAGATAATACTGCCATCCTTGCAGTAACACTGATATTGAAAGCCGGTGATACTGTCATGGGCGTTGATTTTTTCCTGAAAGTCTGCTCGCTTTTCTGGATTGACGTATAGCTGTGAGCCTATGTTGGTAATGCTATCGATCATCTCCTGGGGTGAGTCATAGCCGTAGATATTGGCCAGGGCCGGGTTGACGTTGATAAAGTGACCTTCTGGGCTAGATTGGAAGATTCCTTCTAGGGCATTTTCAAAGATACTGCGGTAGTTCTCCTCGGCAATGCGCAGGGCCTCAAAGGATTGCTGCATCTGTCGGGTCATTTTATTAAACGAGTTGGCCAGGGTGTCGATTTCAGCGATAAAGCTGGACTTTACCTGCTGGTCTAGATTGCCTTGGGCGATCCGATCGGAGGCTTGGGATACCCGCAGGAGGGAGCGAGTAATCCGACGGGCCGTCAGTACGCTCAGGGTAATAGCGAGCAGCAGGGCCAGCACACACAGCAAAATTGTGTTGCGGGTGTTGGCATTGATCTGGCCCATAAAATCAGCCTCGGGTACTACGACAACGATGAGCCAATCGAGACCAAATCCATCTTGGAATGGCAGGACTTCTAGAAACTGCCGTTTACCCTTGAGCTGTAGCTGTAGCTGCTGGGCTTGGGTCAAGTGGGTAAACCCATCGAATCGCTGGGCGAGGTAGCGGGCTGTATCCTGGACCAGCTGATCGCTGCTGTTGATGGCTAGCAGGGGGGTAACGGAGTCCCCCTCGCTGACCATCAGGGGCTCGTCGATGGAGTTAGAGATCAGCTGTCCCTGGCGATCAATCACAAAGGCTTGACCGGTTTGACCAATTTGTAGGCTTTGCAAAAAGGTTCTAAATTCTTCTGGGAGGACCACATCGGTCGCACAGGCTCCAATCACATCTTTGCCAGAGCGATCGTATACCGGCAGGCTGGCGGTAATGTTGGGTAGCCCAGTGGTAAACGCGATGTAGATATCTGTCCAGCTTGGTCGCTCGGCCAGGGAAGCTGCCCGATACCAGGGGCGTTGGCGAGAATCGTAGGGGGTATCCGTCTGGTAGAGAAAGTTGGCCCGCTCTCCTCGAATATCGAGGCTGTAGTATTGGCGTAGATTTTGGGTGGATGGGTTGCTGTAGGTGAGCTGGAGTGCACCGTTCTCGGGCGATCGCAACACGCCAAAAAATTCGCCATTGCGGGCGCTGCCACAGTAGGCGAGGGCAATGGTGGGGGCGATCTTCATTTGCTGATAGAGCTGGCTTTCACCAAAGCTGGCCCCATCTACATCCAGCATGCCCCTGGCAAAGGCGCTGGCGTTGAGTCGATTGATTTCATGGGGGGTTTCAAAATAGCCCTTGAGCTCTCGTTCAATGCGAGCGGTGACTTCCTGACGTAGCTGGGTGGCAAGCTTATTGACCGCTTTTTGGCCATTGCGAAAGGATAGATAGCCAACTAGACCGACAGCCCCCACAATCTGGCTCACAAACAGCACAATCAAGACCACTCTCAGGGGTAGATTATCCGGCCGCAGTTGCTGCAGTTGCGCTGATGATTTCATGGGATTGTTTTACCAGCTATCAACATCGTTGCCATCAATCCAGGTCCGTAGCTCTCGTTCGGGCTTGGCGGCATTAAAGAGGTGTAGACCAAAATCTTGGGCCAGGGCTTCGCAGACTTTGATCCCCCGGACGCTGTTGCCCTTGGCATCGAGCGGCGGGGAAAAGGTGCCAATACCCAGCTGCTTGGGCACAACGGCTAAAATACCGCCGCCCACACCGCTCTTGGCTGGCATGCCGACGCGATAGGCCCATTCGCCGGAGGCATCGTACATACCGCAGGTGAGCATAACGCTAACCACGTCCTGGACATAGCGCTCATCAATGGCGCGCTCCTGGGTGACGGGGTTGATGCCGCCATTTGCCAAGGTGGCGGACATCATGGCTAAATCGCGGGCGTTGACCATGATTGAGCACTGTTGAAAATATAGGTCCAGGGTTTCGTCAATTTTGTCGCCCACCATGCCAAAGTTGAGCATCAGGTAGGACATGGCGCGGTTGCGGTAGCCGGTGGCCTTTTCGGATAAAAAGACGGGGACATTGATGTCGTGCTCGCGACCGGTGTAGCGCTTGAACATGTTCAGCATGCGCTTGAGCCGCTCGGTGCTGTTGCTGCCTTTGATCAGGTCTGTGGTTGCGATCGCACCCGCATTTACCATCGGATTGTAGGGACGATTAGTCGCCTCATCCAGCACAATGGCATTAAACGCCTCCCCGGTCGGCTCCACACTCACCTTGCTATTCACATACTCCCGACCGTGATCCTCTAGGGCCAAGCCGAACACAAACGCCTTAGAAATCGACTGAATTGTAAACAGCTGGTCGCATTCCCCGACTTCAAACACCTGACCATCACTGGTGACCACACAAATTCCAAACCATTCGGGCTTAGCCAGGGCCAGCTCAGGAATGTAATCGGCGACGGTGCCCTCGTCAATGGCTCGAAATTTTTCGTGCAGTTCAGTCAAATAGTTGCGAAATGGGGACGTTACCGCCGTAATCGCACTGGTGAGGGACTGCAAATCTCCGATGTCTGACATCCTGGCTAATCCCCTACGATTTGCTGGGCGATTTTACGAAATTCTTGGCTGACCGGATGGTCTGGGTAGTTTACACAAAACACCCCTTCGCTGGCCAGCTGTACGATGTCCTCAGACAAAGGGAACAGTCCCGCCACGGTTTCACCGTAGGTTTCCTCCACTTTTTGCTTGAGGGCATCCACATTTAAGCTGCTGTAGACCTTATTGATGGCCAAGAGCATTTTGCGCACCTTGAGCTGGCGGGCCACATCTACCGTCACCGCCGTGCCCTGGTAGTCCTGCTTATCGGGGCGCAGGATCAAGATCAGCACATGGGAAATGGCAATGGATAAAAAGGTTTCCTTGGACAGACCTGGGTGGGTATCGATAAACAAATAGTCAAGTTTTAGGGTCTTAACTAGGCTACGGAACCCATCGTTCATCAGCTTGACGTCGTAGCCATCTTTGAGTATCCGAGCAATGTCATCGGCCTTGACACTAGAGGGCACCAAATAAAGTTTGCCATCGCCAGCCACACCCAGCTTTTCACCCACGTCATAGGCAGCGTCCTCAATCGGGGCTTCCCCCCAAAGATAGCTATTTAGGGTTTTATTGGTCTGCTCGGGCTCTAGACTAAACAGGTTATGAATCCCAGGGGAGGGCACATCAGTATCTACAACACCGACGCGATTACCCTGTAGGGCGATAGTGGTCGCTAAATTAGCAGTAAAGTTGGACTTACCAGTACCGCCTCGATAGGAATGTATCGAAACAACTTTAGGCATACCTGGAAAAATTATTGTGGAGGCTTTCAAAAAAATACCAGATATAAATCTGCTATTAAATAAAATGCCAAATTCCTTAGTAAAAAAACTGCTTTTCCCACGTTAGGGATCTGCCAAAAAATAAAATCCCCGGAGTAGAGTGGGGAGGGGTTAAATGGAAAGGGGAAAGGAGCTATTGGCGGGTACCTTATTTATCGGCAAGTCCCTTGGCTCCCCCATTGGTCACTACTGCCGGTGTGAGGTAGGCAGGCTTGCTGCCCTAAGCCGGGGCTGCCTGCTTCAGGGCGGCAACAATAGCCTCATGCCCGTGGCGAACAGCGTCATCTAAGGGAGTAAATCCCCAGCGATCTTGCACATTGGGATTCACTTGATTTGCTAGCAGAAACTTAACCACATTTAGCTGACCTTCCGACGCCGCCAGATGAAAGGCTGTACGACCATCGTAGTCAGCGGCTTCCATGGGGATACCACGGGCAATATAGGGCAGCATGGCATTGAGATTTCCCTGGCTAGCTGCCCAAATCATGGCCGTAGTATCGGTGGTCACTGAGCTAGGCAGATTGATATTGATTTGGGGGTAAGAATCTTGACCTTTTTGGGCTCCAGCGCCTTGCAGAATAGTAACTACAGCGGTATGACCTTGCTGCTCAGCATCATTGAGTGGTGTGCAGCCCCAGCGATCGCAAACATTGACATCCACCCCATGATCTAGCAAAAACGCTACAACATTTTTATGGCCACCGGCCGCGGCCAGGTGTAAGGGAGTACGGTTATCGTAGTCACCTGCATTGAGATCAGCGCCCCGAATCTGATACTGGGTAATCGCTGTGAGATCGCCTCGACTGGCCACCTCGATCAGACTCGTAATTTCTTCTGACTCCCGCTGAATCGGACTAATCCGCGGATTCTTCTTCTCTGATTGAAAATCAAGATTATCGTAGTTGTGAACGCTAAACTTTTTGACGAGCTGTTTACAAAATTCGACGCCGCGAACGCTGTTCCCCTGGGAATCGAGCTTGGGCGACCAGATACATAACCCCAACACATTGGGAATCACTACCATGACTGCGCCGGAGACTCCAGACTTGGCCGGAAGACCCACCATAAAGGCCCACTCCCCGCTGTAGTCATACATACCGCAGGAATACATGAGTGAGAGACAATGCTGTACCGTACTGGTCTTAAAAATCTTTTCTCCCGTGATGGGGCAGGTGCCGCCATTGGCCATGGTGGCAGCTACCACAGACATTTGGTCTGCATTGAGTTCAATCGAACAGGACTGAAAATAAAATTCTAATGTCTCTTCAAGTTCAGCCCAGGCTGGAAATGCCTTCTTTTCCATCATGTAGTGACTGAGGGCCCGGTTACGGTGGGCTGTCTCACGCTCTGACAAGTAGACAGCATTGTTAAAGGTAATGCGCTCGTTACCCGTCAGTCGGCTCCAGTGATTGAGCACATAATCAAACCGATCGGCATGGTCAAGATCATGACGAATGAGGGAACAACACATAATTGCCCCAGCATTAATCATGGGATTGTGCGGTAACCCCTGGTTATTCAGAGTCAGCTCATTAAATCCCAATCCCGAGGGTTCACGCCCCACATGCTGATGGACTGTATCTGTGCCCAGTTCTTCTAATGCGAGACAGTAGGCAATCGTCTTACTGGTGCTTTGCACTGTAAAATTCTCGAGGGTGTTGCCACGGGCATAGCGCTGGCCATCAATGGTGCAGATAGATACGGCGTGGTGGCGTTCATCCACCCTGGCGAGCTGTGGAATGTAGTTAGCCAGAGTGCCACCATCGTGGGTGCTGACATTTTCATAGATAGTGTCAATATCTCGACAAAAGTCTTGAAAATCAGGAATCACTAACTGGGCTTTGAGAACACGGCGGATAAGGTGAATATTGGGTCGAATAATTTTTTGGAAGCTAGGAAAATCAATTTCGGAATCACTGCGGGGACAGAGAAACTCTAATTCTTGAAGGCTTTCAGAGAAACGCCGATCGGTGAGTTTAAGACCGGCGCGAACAAACGCTGTTAAAAACTCTTCGCGCGTGATCATGCCATTGCCGTCGAGATCGGCAGCTTGAAATAGCCGCAAATCTTGCTCATCTACGGCGGTAGCACCAGGAGTTCTATGCTCTAGGGGTAAGGGCTTTGTTTTGACAGAGCGTAATGATGCTGAGTCAGGCGGAGTTGTCGTTTCTTTGGCAGGTTTATTAAGAACTTTAGTTTTATTTTTTGTTTTATTTTCCATGAATCTGTTGTTCCACTAGCAATAGGAGAGGCTGTAATCAGGTGTAAGCGTTATAAGCTTCAAATCAATTAGCTCATCTGATAAAGAGAAGGGTTATGGCTTATTGAAATTCAAATCACATATCTACTTTCTACAATATAAATTTTTAGGTTAGCCTCTCAAAGCTTTGGCAAACAACTTGAAAACAAGGTGTTTATCTTACTGGGGAAGACTGTCAACGAGACTGATAGCGATTGGACGATTGGCCATAGAATGAGAGATTTTGGTTTCTTGAGCTAAGCGAATGGAGGTTTTACGGTCTTCAATAAACTGGTTCATCTGATTGGCAAAGCGGGCGCTGCTGGCCATTAGTGTTGCGATCGCATCATGGCCAAACACCAACACGGTCAAATCTTGCTCGACCACTCCGGTCACCAGGCTAGCTTCCCCGATGAGTAAAGCCGTTTCACCAAAGAAGTCACTTTTGGCTAGATGGGCAATCTCACGCTGCTGCTGGTGAGCATCCGTCACATACAGGCGCAGACTGCCATTGCGGATGATGTAAAATCCCTCATCTGTTTCTCCTTCTACGATGACGCGATCGCCAGTGCCATAGACGCCGAGCACCGCACTCTCGGCTAAATGGTCAATATCATCGGCATCTAAAAAGGCCAGGTAGGATAGCGATCGCAAAAACTCACTCACCTCTTGAATATAGTCAGCCCGCTTGGGCCGTCGTTGAGGCACATGGTGCAGCGTCCGAATCGGAAAGGGAATCGTTAGACCGTTACGCTTTGCCGCATAGAAAATGCGCGTACTAAACTCATTGTGAATCATTTCTACATATTTGTAATCATCCAAGTAATACTTGACCTCGTAGGTAATGGCAAAGTCGTCGTAGGAGAGAGTGCGCACATCGGGGGCCGGGTCATTGAGCATATGTTTGGTTTCACCGGCTGCTTGCTGTAGGACTCGCTTTACATGGTTAGGCGGATCATCATAGGAAAATCCGATAATATAGCGCTCCGCGTGGAGCGGATCGCCGCTATGATAGTTATAAATATTCTCTTGGTCTAAAACACTGTTGGGGACCACTAGCAGATCTCGCTCGTGGGTGCGCAATCTAACCGAGCGCCAGTTGAGATCTTCCACCTGCCCCTCAATATCACCAAATCGAATCCAGTCACCCACCTTAAAGGGACTATCAAACAGTAGTAAAAAGCCTGATACCAGGTTACTTAAAGTGTTTTGTAAGGCGAGGGCAATCACCAGTGATCCCACCCCTAGGGCGGTGGCTAAATTACTGAGATTAACACCCCAAATGGTACTCAACACATAGAAACTAATGCAGAGTACCAATGAAATACGGGCAATTTGTAAAAATAGACGAGGCACCTGCAAAACACTGTACGCAGATCTCTTAGCCTCACTGGTTAACAGCACCTCCAGCAGCGACAGTCCTACAATAATTATCGCTGCTCCGATGGCTGTTTCAATCACTTTGATCGTAATCGTATCCCGTTCTGTTGCTAGAAACTGATGCAGCAATAGCCAAATCGCGACGGACGGCACCACCAAATTACGAATATTAATCAACAATTTGGTAATGGGTTTATAGCCGCGATTGGCAAGGCGATCGATTAATTCACCTAGAACTATCGTAATTAAGGGAAACCCTACTACAAATGTCAGGGCTTTTAACCAAAGAGTCTCAGTCATGGGTGTCTCCTTTGAGTCATGCGCGGCTATATGGGCTCTTCCCCTAGGGACACAATCGCTTCAATTTCTCGAACGGTGTCATCCAGACTGGGACGCCCTGTCCCTTCTCGGTAGAGCACCCAGCTGGTTAGCCGCCCCACTTCGGGTACTTCGATGTCTTGGGCTGATTTAAATGTGTATAAATCGCGCACGCAGTCATGGACTTCTTCGGTGACGCGAATTGTATTACTCTTGGCCACACGGTTTAGCTGGTGTGCGATCGCAAGGGTTTCGCCCCAGAGATGATAATTGAGGCGTTTTGAATCGATTACAGCGGCAATTGATTCTCCTGCATCAATGCCAATACATAACTTGAGGTTAGGGCTATACCGGTTATTAAAGCGCTGCAAAATGTTCAGCATCTCCAGGCCTAAATCCACTACCCGCTTGGTATGATCCATACGAGGTGCGGTCAATCCGCAGACGGCAAAGTAAAGATCGCCAATGCGATCCAAGGCTACAACATCCAAGCCTGTCGCTGCCTCGTCAAAGGCGCTAAACAATTCTGTCAACAGTGTGGTCACCTCTGACACCGAGCGCTTAGCCGATAGTTCGGTCAGTCCTTCAAGGCTGGCGACTAATACCGTTGTCTGCTGGGTATGATCGCTAATCAACGCTTCGCCATTTGCCAGCCGCTCAGCTGCCGTCGCCGGTAAAACGTTAAGCAATAGGGCCGTATTCTCTCGATCTTTTGTCGCCAACAGCGATTGCTGTTCCCGCAAGCTCCGGTTAATTTCATTAAAGGCATCCACCAGCAGGCTCAGCTCATCTTGGGTGGTTGGCTGTAGCTCAGTCTGGTCTAGCTCTCCTGAAATAATTTTGTGGGAGTCTTCCACCAGTAAACTAATAGGCCGCACTAAACTGTTGGCCGCAGCTACCGCAATTAGGGTCACCAAAAATACCAAAATTACGGCTGTAATTAGAATATAGCCCTGCAGATTGGTCAAAGGAGCATAGGCTTCTGCTAGATCCATCTCCGAGAGAATCACCCAGTCCACCCCTTTAATATCCAAAGGGGCGTAGGAACTTAACACCGGCACCCCCCGATAGTCATCAATAATCTGGGTTCCGGCCTTCCCCTGTTGGGCCGCTTTGCTCCCTTCAGTGTCCACTGACTGCAGCAAGATTGATGTCTCTAGTCGCCCAATGGTTTCAATGATAGTCTCGGGGGTGCCCACATCTCGCAGTGCCTGCTTGTATCCCGTTGGATCCTCAATCAAAAATCGAGAGATGGATCGCATTAACAGATCGGCCCCGACAAGATATACCTCTCCGGTTTTTCCCAAACCCTCGTTTTCCCAATTTTGACGTCCCGTGAGGACATTGTTAATCCGATCCACCGGTAGCTGAACGGCTAAAATGCCCACCTGTTGACCATCCGCATAAACCGGAGACGCAAAAAAAGCAGCGGGTGCCCCATAGGAAGGCCGATAGGGATCAAAATCGACAATCTGGACCGCCCCCGGTTCGGGATTTTTTTGAACCTTATCGATCACCTCAGCAAAGTTACTGCGGGCATAGGGGCCCGTATCGAGACTCGTGGCAAAGTCAGTTTCCTTGTAAACGGAATAGACAATATCACCGGTTTTATGATCGATTAAAAACAGATCGTAATAGCCAAACTTACTAACCAGGTTCCGAAAAATGCGATGATAGCGGCCATGAATTGTGTTGTAGTTCGTATCGTCGTCTGCCTGCAACAGATTATCTTTGCTACCTACCGGGTGAGGATTGTTAGCAATATAGCGATATTGCAGCACCTGGGCCGCCCGCCCACCGGGACGGTAGATATCAAAAATTGGCGTGCCATCAATATTGTTGCTGAGTCGGGGGAAGAACTCATCGCGGTAGTAGGTGCGAACCGCCTCTTGCCAGGCAGGGGCTAAGGGCTCCGTTGCTGCGTTAATCTGGTCAAATGCCTGATCAAACTCCCGCATAGCTGAAACAACCATGCGATCTTCAGCCAGGGTTTCCACCTGACTATACATAAACTGGAAGTAGGATTCGATTTCAGCGGATTTGGCAGCCCGTACGCTGGTGAGCTGGTCAAAAATTCGCTGGGTCAAGATATTGCGTGCCCGCTGCCAGGTGAGTAGCCCCATCGTGGCGGCAGACCCAAGACTGACCACTAGCAGCACAAGCATTACCTTTGACTTGATCCTAAGCCGCGCAAGTCCGAACATGCCATGCTCCATAAGCCAGTCAATGGGAATCGAAGGGGGTGTAAAACACCCCCTGAAGAGTGATCATCTTGGTCTTAGACCAGACGACACCCACCGTCAGAGCTAAAACCGTGACATGCTAAAGCTTTGTTTCAATGGCGGTAGTTGGCGCTTCATCCAACATGGAAAATCCGGCATAGGCAATTTGACCATGTTCGTGGATGTCGAGACCTTCTATTTCCTCGTAATCGTGGACGCGGATACCGAGGGTCATTTTTAAGACCGTCCAACAGAGATAACCGGTGACAACGGTAAATGCTCCGTAGGCCACTACACCCACCAGCTGAATCCAAAATTGTTGAATTCCGGCATTCGCGCCAAAGATACCGACGGCCAGGGTACCCCAGACACCGTTGCAAAGGTGGACTGAAATCGCGCCGACCGGATCATCAATGCGGAGGCGATCGAAAAAGTCGATGGCAAACACCACTAACACACCAGAAACACAGCCAATGATGATGGCGGCGAGATAGGAGACTTGATTACAACCGGCGGTAATACCCACTAGCCCAGCGAGAATACCGTTGATCACCATCCCCAGATCTGGCTTTTTATTTTTAAACCAAGAGACAAACGTGGCTACCGTGCCTCCAGCCGCCCCTGCTAGGTTAGTGGTAATGGCGATGTAGGCAATATTCTCATTGGCGGCTAGCTCGGAACCTGGGTTAAACCCAAACCAGCCAATCCAGAGAATTAGACAGCCCAGGGTGGCTAAGCTGAGGTTGTGGCCAGGAATTGGCTTGACTAACTTGCCTTCATACTTGCCGTAGCGGGCTCCCAGGACAATGGCCCCCACCAGGGCTGACCAACCGCCGACGCTGTGGACAACGGTAGACCCTGCAAAGTCAGAAAACCCTAGATCAGCGAGCCAGCCACCACCCCAGGACCATTTGCCTGAGATACAGTAAAAGGCGATGTTGATGACGCTAAAAATCAAAAAGGCATCAAACCGAATCCGCTCCGCCACGGCTCCCGACACAATGGTGGCAGAGGTGGCGGCAAAGGCTGCCTGAAACAAAAAGAAAATGGTAACTGGCAGGCCCGCTGGGAAAGGATCTAGCCCATAGGTGGCAGAATCTCCTGAGATAAAGAAGCCGCTGAGACCAATGACGCCGGTACCCTGACCAAACATAAAGCCAAAGCCGACGGACCAATAGGTTAGCAGGGCTAACCCAAACACAATAATATTCTTAGAGAGGATATTGACCGCATTTTTCTGGCGGCACATACCCACTTCTAACATGCCAAATCCGGCATTCATGAACACAACCAGGGTTGCCGATATGAGGATAAAAACAACGTTGAGATTCCCCTGTTGGAGGGCAACATCCTCGGCTAAAGACTCTAGGGTGACGGATTCCTGGGCAAAGGTGAAGGTGGAGAATGCGATCGCAACCCAAATAGATGCCAGAAAAGCCACCCGAATACGGTGTCGGTTAATCCATTGTATGCCCCCGACTAACGCATCGTAATAACGAGTCTCTTGGGCTGGGTTAGGAGGACAATCCCCCCTGCGTTTAACTATTTCTGTGTGTCTAGACATTATCACTCCTAATTCATAATCATAAATTGAGCCATCCTTAGCAACGACCTATATTGTCTAACCTTGAGTACAGTAGACACGATTAATAGAAACTACTACTAAAACCAGACAACAGGCGACAACTAACCATCAGAGATTAGCTACTCATCAAGCCATAACCTGGCCATCACAGGGCTGAATGCCGAACATAGATTTGACTCAATTTGTCTACGAAAAAAGAACCTTTATTACATGACTTAGCCCCCAAAGATTCTCAAACGAAACTTCAGATGCCATGTAATAAAGGTTTACAGCGATTCCATGGATATTTAAGGTGTCCGTGGAATTACTAGTATTGAAACTCGGCTCGCCTAAGAAGTAAAGTCTGATTATTCGGGAGTTTGAGACTTCTACTACAGCCAGTAAGTATGAAGAAAGGTTAAATAAATCTACCGTTAAAGTTAGCCATAAAAAATGCGGCTCGATCTAAACGCTCCGCATCAAATAAACGTCTGAGGATGTTTGGGAAACATAAGACATTCCGTTAGTATACGACATTATTAATTATGTATCTCTAATACTAGAGAAAACAAAAATGGAGAAATTAAAGTCGGAAAAGGCGGTTATGTCTAAGCTTAAGATGATGAATGATGGCCTTAAAGATAGATGACAGTTGTGGGGGCAGGTGATTGTGGTCAACGATCTAAAACAAAACCTAATTGGATGGAGACCTATTTTAGGTTACTAGAGTATTATTAAAACCAATTCGGTAGTAGGTAGTTGGTGCAAGGTTGCTCAAATTTGTAGTTCTCAATCTCAGCGCTGCAGGTCTGCCTATTACAGTTGGGGAGACTCTACCAGAGCATAGTTGATGTTACGCAAAGTATAGGTGGTGCAAAGTCAAGAGCACGTTGATAAAACAGTAGCAGAAGTCCGACAGACTGTTGACTCAGAGGTAGCGCTTGATAGATGGAGCATCAGGTGGATGTTTCTCCGTTGACAACATTATTTGGAATTGATGGAAGACCAGGTGTAATACCAGAGATGAAATGATGAAATGTAGAGGGCTGACACTAACTGCGTTAATTACAGCACCCTTAGTGGGTTTAATGGCTTGTCAGCCGATTCCTGATGCAGGAAGTGATCCATCATCTAGCAGCCCTGCCGGTGAAACATCTTCTTTGCCTGGGGAAGGGATTACGATACGCCCTGGAGTGACTGACTGGATTGAAGAACATTATCAGGCTGAAATTGTCAATATTGGGTTAGAAGAACTCGGCTATGAGGTGGAAGAGCTTCAAGAAGCTGCTTACCCGGTCCTCTACACAGCTATTGCCAATAACGACTTAGACTTTATGGCCAATTCTTTTCAAAGATCTCAAGATGAATTAATCCAAAATGCTGGAGGAGACGAAAAATTTGAAAAGGTTGGCGCATTATATCCGTTTGTTCATGGGTATCAGATCGATAAACAAACGGCTGACGAGTACAAAATCACTAATTTTGAACAATTACAAGATCCAGAAATTGCTCAGCTATTCGATTCAGATGGAGATGGCAAAGCAAACTTCTTAGGCTGTGATCCCGGTTGGTATTGTGAGAAAGTAATCGAGAGCCAATTAGATGCCTATGAATTAAGAGACACGGTTGAGGTTGATCAAGGCGAGTACACGGCGCTTTTGCCAGACGTAATTTCTCGCTATCAGCAAGGAGACCCTGTCCTCTTTTATGTGTTCTATCCCCATTGGGTGGCTTCAGTGCTAAAACCTGATGAAGACGTCGTCTGGCTTGAGGTTCCTTTTACCATCTACCCCGAAGATTACGAAGAGCCTCTCAGCGAAGAAGATACGACGTTTGAAGGTAAGAATTTAGGGTTGATTGTGGATTCTTACATTGTCGTGGCATCGGATGTGTTTCTAGATGCTAACCCCGCGGCTAGGCGTTGGTTCGAACAGGTTCAGATTCCAATTGAAGATGTCAATGCTGAAAGTTTACGCATTCGAGATGGAGAGAATACT
>JBCDJC010000105.1:0-17393 GCA_038748225.1 Cyanobacteria bacterium P01_H01_bin.26
CTAGCCAGGGTGATACGGGCGTAAGGGTTAGCTCCATCTTGGCGATATCACCGGCTTTGAGTTCCACCTGGGCTGGACTCAGCTGCAGGGTATGGGAGGTGGTGCTAGCTGGGTGTGGGCGACGCACCCTGGCCCACACTTTTTTGTACCAAGGAATATCAACTCGGTTTAGAGTCATGGCAACAGCCTGACGGACATTGCTCTGGTTATTGAGCTGCAGAGTATATCGAACGGGCTCGTTCTCTTTTATGGTTGATTCTGCAGAGTCTGCCTCATCTGCTGCGCAAGTAAACTCTACCCAGCCTGTCGGCAATACTGTGAGAGTTCCAGACTGTTGGACAATAGGCGCTTCAGCCTGACTAGCCTCGATATAAAAAGGATAAACTTTGGCCTCGCTAGCCAGGGGCGGTTGGCAAAGAAACAACCCATGGGCACTTCCCTGGGATGCCACCTGTAGACGTCGTTCATGTCCTTCGGTCAGCCAGGCTTTAGGCAATCCTTTGAGCGCTAAACGAATGTTGGCGGTATTGCGATTGGCGTTGTAAATCTGTAGGGGAATCTCTAGCAGGTCTCCTGAAACTGCCTGAAAATCGGTGATTGGCACCTTAAGGGTGGGGGGAATGACGCCGGAACCGGTCACCACAAGATTGACTAACTGCCGATCTTCTTCCCCCAGCTCTAGACAAGTGACGTTGACATTGAGATTCATTTTGCCGGTAAAGCCACCGGGAATGGGGGGAACCTCTAGGATATTTACCACAAAGTTGACGTGGTCCCCCGCTGGGATTTTGGCTGATAAGTCTGGGGTGAGTCGATACCAGTCGGGGGTGGTCTGTCGGGCAACCCCCGACGCGGATAGCTCTAGGGCAAAGGTAGCAAATCGGTCGCTGAGATTGTTGACCATGACCTCAAACTGGTCATTGCCTGTCCCCAGGTGAACTGTATGGGTGGAGAGTTGGGTGAGGATTTGTTTCGGCATGGTTAGACTTCCCGGACCTCAACTCCAGATCTCAACCATTGATGCATCCGTCGTCGCTGGGCGGCAAAGTTTAACAGATTTACACCCAGTTCCTGGGCGCTACGAATTTCTTCACGGGGGAGATCAATAGTTTCATTAATGAACCAGGCTTGGGGCAGGGGGCCGATGAGTAACAATAAGCCACCCCAGCCGTAGAGACCAATGGGCTGACCGTTAAGGGTGGGCAATCGGCTAAAGCTAAAGGGCTGTAGTCTCAATACATAGTCCATGGCCAATGGTTTGAGATCTAGGCCCTCGTTATGCATAAAGGATAATAGGGGTTCTGTGAGTTCTGTGACGGCTTCTGTAATACAGGCTTGAATTTGACTCAGCTCTTGCTCAGCTGATGCATTGAGTGATGTGGTTAAGCTGCTACGGCTAATGGCTAACGCGCTCCGCAGCTCGGCTTCGACCTGATATAGGTCCCTTAGCTGTTGTGAGGCTGTTTCTATTAATACCACCCCACCTTGTTGTAGGTATTGGGCAATTTGATGCTCATCTGGACGCTCTAGCTGACAAAACTCTTCGTAGGAAAAATGAGTGAGATCGCTCTGCAGAGCCTCTGGTCTCACCTGACCGAGGAGTGATGGGTATAGACCAGGCAAAGCGGTAAAGAGAGCCTCAAACTGAGAAATAATCGGACGGTGGTGAGACCAGGCAGACACGCTAGCGGTGAGCTGAGCTCGGGGACGTACCCGTTGACGGTGGCGTAGGTCAAGCTGATTGAGAGCGGGTGAAAACACATCGTCTGGGGGTGCGATCGCAACCTCACCCACCCCTAATCGCACCCGACACAGCTCTACTTCATCCGCCTCAGCTGGAACATCTTTTTCTAAAATTTGAAATGCTTCTTGAACAATGGCAGATTGAGACGACCGCTCTGAATGTTTGAGGACAATATAAATTGTCGTCTCGGTCACGGGCTGGGCTGACAGGTAACAGCTTTCGGCATTAGCCACCAAAATGGGGTTGCCCTGATTGTCCATGGCTAACCCTGGCTGAATCGTGAGCCAGCGGGGTTGGCGATATTTACTCGGAGCGGTCTCAGGAACAGGACCAACATTTACCCCTAACCCGCTGACAATACCGCTCTGGTGCAGAGCCTCATAGTAAATGGCCTGGCGCTGTTGGTGATAGCTATGGGCTATTTGCCAATGATCAGCGGTGATGAGCATGCCATCATTGACCTGAATGCGCTGGAGAGGAGAGGTGTGTGTTGGAGGTGTCATGATTTCGGCTCAATCGAAAGGTTATAACTACAGAAAGCAGGTTTCTCTTGTTCGATGATGCTGCGCAGAAGAGTCTCGTCTAGAGGGTAGTCAATAGCTGGGCGTAGCCGAACATTAAAATGGTAGGGAATATTGCCGCTGAGGATGGTGGACTGGCCCATGACAGTGTGCCCTAACACATGGCCTCGACTAAAGTTCTCGTAGATGCCAATGGATTTTTGAGACTCATCAGCTATATGGTCATCCAGGGGCAGACCGCTGGCTAAGTGAAGATAAAACCGCAGACCGCGACGGGTGCCGCGCCAGCGATAAATCTCCATGGCGTAGCGAATGAGTGCTCGCTGTTGGGCTAAACTTAGCGGCCCTTGAAATGACCAGCCTACCCAGTGGGCCAGAAACGGCAGCATGGCCTGGGGAGCTGTTAATGGGTCTAGATAGGCCGATTGATGTTTGAGAATATCAACAGCAGGCTCAAAGGTGGTTTCAAAGATTTTGAGAAATCGACCGACAAAGTCAACATTACGATAAATATCGGGGAGAAAATCAAGATATAAGCTAGAGGGTCTAACTAATACTTGAAAGGGACTAATGTGTTCTTGGCTGTCACCTCGTGGAGCGACGGCTGTAACGGTTAGCTGACCGGTATAGTCTAGCCTGAGGGGTAGCTGATCAGGAGAACAGGGGCGCTCAAAAAAATCGGCTGCGATCGCAAAGTAAACAACCGCCTCCATTTGATGATGTCCCGGTAAAATAGACCCCTCTGTCCGCAGCTGCCACCAGTCAGGGGGAATATCTCCGGTAACCGAAAATTGCAGCTGTAGAGGTTCATTGGAATGATTTTTGATCCGCACCACCAGCTCGCTAAATTCTCCTGGCTGTAGGCGCAGTTTAGTTTGTAGAGACTGGGGGACTAGCGCCTGCCGAGAGAATACCGTCGCCGACTCGGTAACCGCTTCAGGTACCTGCAGCGGCAGCAGCTCAAGACTCATTAGTTGTCCCGTTTTAACCTGTGACATCGGATTCTCCTAACCAATGAGACTGATGGTATGCCCCGACCGCAGCTGGGCATCGGCCCAAGAGCAAACCAGCCCCAATGGCCCTGGTTTGATCACATTGTCGGGGGCCAGCTGCCGCACCCAGCCAGTATTCTGTCGTCGCACCTCATATAGCATCACAGCCCCCAGATATCGCACACCGGTTACCCCTCGCAACAGCGTAATAATGTCCGACGGGTGTACTGCCGTGCCAAAGGGCCAACCGTCACCACTTTGTCCCCCCACTAGCGGATTTAAGAATCGATAGAGGGCCACTTGCAAATCATGCAAAATCACCTGTTGGGCTTCAGGAGACCCATAGGCTGAGTCAATGGCCACCTCTGTTTTAACTGTTACCCCCACATACTCAGGAGACTGCAGTTTTACCTGCACGCCCAGAGGACGACGCTCGTCTAGATACTGGGTAACCTGTTGAGTGAGCTGGGGTGTCAGGTCAAAGGCATCCGGTGCAATACCGGTTGCTGTATCAATACCAGCGGTGTTGGCTTGGGGTACTAGCATCACAGTGACCACCCCCGGCTGATGGTTGTGCTGTGGGCAAATGCTGCGGGCCACGGCTCCTTGACTCCCCTCGATGGCCAGGGTCTCAAAGTCTTCTGGTGTGACTGCCCGATCGCGGGTGCGTAACAATCGCGGCACTCGTAATACAGCATCATCCAACGATTCCGCATCGGCTCCATGGTAGGCCGCCCCATGGTTAATCACCGAAGCCACATAGGGGACGGCTGACTTGATCACCCGCAGAGTGTGGGGTTGCACATTGCCGCGCTGACCACCGCCAGTACGATAGGCTCGCATGGTGATAATGGCTCCCCTGGGGGGAACAGCCCCATATTGTCGTTCTAGCAGCTGGGGGGTGGCGGTGAGTACGGTAGTCCCGTTAGACTGCTGTTGCGATCGCATCCTGGTTGCCGTTTTAAGCTGACCCGGTTCTCGAATCAGCGGTCCAAACTGCACCACGCCTGTTAGTGAATCAAGCGTATAGTGACAATCTTCTGGACCAGAATCAGCAAAATCAGCCACCTCTTGCCAGTCTTGTTGGAGTCCGTTCGGCAGGATAACGGATAAAAATTCTGTTTCATCGCGAGGCAAAACAGGCCGACTCTGTACTTGAAAATGTTGCCCAGGCTGACCGTCACTCTCCCCCAAAAGCTCATCTTGAATCAGCGTACACTGGCTAGCGTCAATGGTGCCGCCTATGGAGCGCGCGGCCACGCTTAGCAATCGAGGCGAGCTGCTATAGGCAGGCACACCCACCCCAGGCTCGATACAGACACAGCGAAGCCAGCGACCTCGGTAGCTGGCAAAGTCAGTTACGGGTAATTGTTGAGGCAAGTGCAAAACCACCTCACCCCGTTGGATATCGCTAGTACTCCCCGTATTGTAAAAACTAAAACCACGAGTCTCATCATCGCTCTCTTGCATCAGCACCGACACCCAGCTCTGACCGTTCCAGGCTTCCCATTTACGCGGTGGCGCTTCAGGGCGAATTCCCGTTGGTGTGGCTGTTTCACCTTCAAAATTTAAGGCAATAACATTTCCCTCCAGCGCCTGTTCTGGATCAAGCACCAAATAAAAGCTGTTGCCCGACCGGGGGATTGGATTAAAGATCGCCTGCTCACTACCGGTCCAATGACCATCTGCCTGACGAGTCCAACGAACAGAAAGTCGATCTTGCAGCACATTAGGACTATGTTCAGCCGTATCTGCCATCAGTAGGTGATGAATAAACGGAATGCCAATTGTCAGCGGCCGATCGGTACTAAAAACAATGGCCTCGTCCACTTCTGTCCGTTCGGTCGCTACTTCCACCGCCATGGGAATTTGATAGGGCTCCGGCAAACTAGCCGCCAGGTAAAAGGTGATGGGCGTATGGGCTGGGGCAGGCGGCTGTAGACGAATCCCCAACAACTCTAAAAATGCCACATAGTTACGACGGGGCACCTGGTTAAACCGCATTATCATCTGGTCAGTCAGCCAACCAAATAACTCCACCATGGTAATGCCCGGATCACTCGGATTGTGATTGGTCCATTCAGGGCAGTATCGTGGCACCCGCAGCAAACATTCCTCGACTAGATCCTTAAACTGACGGTCGTCTAAGTTGGAATTAGGGAGTTTAGGTAAAAAGTCAAATTCCATAGTGGTGACTACTCAGCAGAGAGCGTGAGATAAAACGGATATACCAAACTACGCCGATGGTGACTCTCCCGAATACGATAGTTGACCGTAATATTGAGGCTGGCAGCATCTGGCATAGGCACGGCTGCCACGGCCTCGATGACAACCCTGGGCTCCCACTTTTGAATCGCTTCACGAGCGTAGATTTGAGCTAAAAGCAACGTGTCTTCATTTAGAGGAGCAAAGACTAGCTCGTGGAGCCGAGATCCAAAATCAGGTCGATAAACTCTCTCTCCAAGCCGAGTACTCAGAATGATTACAATCGATTCTTCAAGATTGCGATAGGTATTACTGAGCTGTAGTCCACCCTGCAGGGTTAACCGTATTGGGAATCCCCAGCCCTGTCCTAAAACCTCTTGATTAGTGACCAATATGCTTACTACCTAAAATTGTTGTCAACTTTTTTTGTTATGTTAGCGATTTCAAAATCAGAAAACTTCCGTAATTCTGACGATTCTCGCAGGCGAAAGATTTGGAGTAAAAAGGTGTATACAGATGAACTTTAGTTGATTAGATCCGATTCCATTAATTAGTGAGCAACTTAAACTATGGCTAGAGAACAGGTTGTCAAACTTTATCGTGAAGCCCAAATAAATTCAAACCTACGCGACACCTTGAATACAGCACCGAGCCCAGAGTCCTTTGTGGCCATGGCTAACCAAAAGGGATTTTCCTTCACCATTAAAGAATGGCGAGAAATGACGAATTTCTCTGTAGAAGAATTAGAATGTGAGCTTTCTGAAATTCCAGGAATTTAAGTGAATTTTGAGGGCAGTTACCTAGAAAGTAACCTCAAACAGTCAACAATTAAAATAACTATCCTCAAGCAACATAGCCAGCTTTGGCGTAATTCTATTAGTAGAATTATGTCAAAGCTGTTTTATTATTTGAGATTTTTTTGTTCCTGTACACATTCGGAAGTAACGATTACAACCATCCCTTAACTTCTGTATCCGTCAATGGTCGTTCTAGTTTTAAATATTCTCGCTTAGCTGCCTGCAAAAGATGTTTCATCATCACAGGTTCATCGGCATCGGCCGCTATAAACGCTGCATTAAGAGCAATGTTGCGAATATTACCCCCGGCGATGCTCAGTTTGGCCAAACGCTCATAGACTAACCCTGCTGTCGGGGTATTAGCGGGAAATACCCGCCGCCAAATTTCGGTCCGCTGTTTGACATCAGGAAAGGGAAACTGCACCACAAAGCGTAGACGACGTAAAAAAGCCTGATCCATTGAATTTTTCAAATTTGTGGTCAAAATAGCCAGACCACGATAGGACTCCATTCGCTGTAAGAGATAGCTGACTTCCATGTTTGCATAGCGATCTTTTGAATCATTGACATCGCTACGTTTCCCAAACAAAGCATCGGCTTCGTCAAACAACAAAATCACACCGCCTCCTTCCGCTGCATCAAAAATACGACGTAGGTTTTTCTCAGTCTCACCGATATATTTACTCACCACAGCGCTGAGATCAATCCGGTAGAGATCTAGATTAAGATCCCGCGAAATCACTTCGGCGGCAGTAGTTTTACCCGTGCCGCTAGCACCGGAAAATAGGGCGCTAATGCCCAGCCCCCGACCGCTACGACCCCCAAACCCCCAGTCTTCATAGACCCGCGATCGCTGGGCCACATGGGCAGAAATCTCTTGAATGATGTGTTGTTCTTTCTCAGGTAAGACCAAACTATCCCAGGTGGCACGAGCTTCAATCCGTTGGGCTAATTCATCCAGTCGGGGTCGAGCTTGGGTACGGCAAAGATTCCAGAGAGGTACAGGAGTATCGGCGGCCTGACCTTGTAGGCAAACTGTGTGGATAGCGCTGGGGCTCAGGTTAAACTGAGAAACCAAAGCATTAATGGTGCTTTGCCAAGTCTCTGCTCGTTCCCCGAGGCCAGATTGCCATAGATAGCTCTGTTCTGTGGGTGTAGGCTGGTTAACCTCTAAGGTAACCAGCGGGCGTTGACGCTGACGGCGACGGTCTCGACTGGTAACAATCAGCGGTAGGTTAGTGGTGTCGATGAAGGTTGCGATCGCACTTTTTCTTGCCGCTGCCTCAACGTCCAAATCCTCACAGTTAAGCAAGATTGCCATACGGCTGAGACGATATTCCCGCTCGCACAGCATTTGCATTGTCCTCAGCTGTTGCCAATCAGTGGGTAATGCTTCGGCAGATAGCTCTTGTAACTCCAGCCCCAAGTACTGGCAAGTTTCTGACGCCACTGTTCTGAGACTGGCCCCATCAGCACCGATGAGTTGAATTACCGGCAAAGAATTCCCAGGCAAACACTGGGTCCAGGTTTGTGATATTTGCTCAATGAGACATTGGTGCGAGGGGACTAACAGCCCTGAGGCGTTAACTGTGTGCATCAACGGTTGCAAACGCTGATCCAAATACTGCACCCCCGTTAGGTAGTGTAATATGCGCTCATCAATCCGCAGAGGACTGGCAACTAGGGCATTCCCCCCGTCGATCTCAATCAGCTGATGTCGTCGCAGTGTCGCACTGGGGGTTAACGAACTCCAGTTAGCACTCTCAAAGAGATTCAGAGCCAACCCAAATGTGGGATAAGGGTTACCGCTAGAGGCTTGACACAGGTTTGGCCATTGCCCATCCAACTCCATTCCAGCACACAGCAGGAGCAGGTTTTGTTCAAAGTCAGTTAGCCCAAAACAATGGCTTAATAGCTCTAGGGCAAAGGGCTGTCCATCGTAGCTGGTATTGTTGCGGGGCTCGGTCTGGTCAGGTTCTGTTCCCGTCTGTTTTTCAAGAATTTGACGGACTTGAGCTAGTGATTTACTCAGAAATTGCTGATTGGCACTGTGCCAACTTTGGGTGGACTTAGACGGTGACAATGCAGCTGTCATGGTAAATAACCAAACGCAATTAATTCACTAAGGAGTTGCTAAGAAACAATTTCATCGTTTGAAGAGCGTAACCTTTCCCCTAACCCATACCACGCCAACATCTTTAAGGTAATCGACATCCTACTTTTGGGGAAACCCCAATATGTCTAGTTGGGACAACTTGATTACTTCCGAAAAGGGAGTTTAGGCCCCCACGAATAGGAGGGTAAACCCCAATAGGTCTAAATGGGACAGCTTAGATACTTCCGAAAAGGAGGAAAGCCCTGAGCAGCCCTCATCGCCAATTGGCCAATATTCACAATGATTTTCAGGTATTAATTGGATGCCAAATCGGCTGCGTGGGGTCCCTCCGAGTTCCCCACACCCCCATGGCTAGGGCGGACCGCCGCCCTAGAACCCGACGGAAAAACATTAGCGATATCCCTAATAGCCTCTTTGGGTATTTGGAGAGGTGGTTTAGAATTTTGCGCAGGGCGACAAAATTCTAAAAGGAAAAGTTATCTCATTCCCTTAATCATCAGAGGTCAGCAACTTTTGTAAATACTGAATTGCTTCAGTTGGCGATAGCAGAATAAACTCTCCATTGCGGAGCAGTTCATACTGTCCCCCCCGATAGCCATGGGCGGCAATTAGTTTTTTCTCAATCGCTTGAGTCGCCAAAGTATGGAGTTGATTAACGCTGATTGCTTCGAGTTCTAAGTTCATTTTATTTTTTAGGGTTTCAAGATCGTCTGGTTGATCGGCATTGGGTTCGGAAACATCACTCATGACACCTCATTCAATAACAACTCTAGGGCTGTTAAACCAGTTGAAGGTTTTGCTGCTGGGGTCAGTGTCAACACCCAGTTGGCTATCCGCTCCATCTACCTGTAAACGAATGAGATAATCACCAGGTTTTACTCCGGCAAAGGGAATTGTCAGACAGGTAGTATCACGCGTGCGTGCAGGGGCTTCAAATAAGTAGACAGCTGGAGTCTCTATCGACCATTCATTGAGAGCGATGACAACTCGCTGGTTGGCCCCCACTGGTAAATGGGCAGATATCTGTAAACTTCCCCCACGAGGGTCATCATCGATACCCTCTACCTCAGTTACCTGCACCGAGGTTACGGTGGGACGCAATACAAAAGGACAGGCGTTAGAAGCCACTGGCACAGCCGATGACGGCGACGAATGCAGCACCTGTAAGGGTTGAATGCCTGCTTGTAATGTCTGGGGTGGGGCATCATTAAGGGATAGAATAATTTCAGTATCAGTCATTGACTGAGGGATAATCTCGGCGTTACCCACCTTGATTTGGGGGTGTGGCCCCTCTAATTGTTTACCCATAACTCGTAGGGATGTGTTGGCCTCAATCGGTGAACGGGGACCGGCCTGGGCCACTATCTTTTCAATAATAGGCTGGTAGGCAAAGGGGGCCAGTCTTGATCGCGACTCTCGCACAGGCAATGCGTGTTGGGCAGAGATTTCACCATCAATGACCACAGCTGTTACCTTATACACCATAGACAGTGAATAGGGGGCTTGAAAAAAGGTGGACCAGATTTTTGAGAGTTCATCCATATCCATTAACACTGGATTAATGGTGATCTGTTGGGGATGATGGGTGAGATCGGACTCGGCTAAAAAGGTGACATCCTCAATGGCGGTATCAATCATCTCAGGGGTGAGTACAGTTTTGTCGCTGAGAACTCGTACAATACTGCCTAACAATCGCTGGGGTTCTAGCTCTGTATCATTTCCGTAGGCGCTGAGCATGTAGTACAGGTCTAATGAAGAATGGCGTCGGATCGGTCCTTTTTTTGAGCGGAAGGCGGCGGTGTCACTATTTCGCAAGGCACTGTTGTGGGCGACCTGATATAGGAACATATTAATCCCTGACTCGGGTGTGCTGCTGCCAATGTTATTGGGCTTAAGTGTAGTAACCCGCGCTCCATCTACATCACGCTGAATCGCTCCCTGGAGTAGCCGCTGTAGGGTGGCGGTGATGGTTGCGATCGCAAGATGGTTACTCATTCAGTGTTTAATAGTCAGAAAAACCTGTGCTATAGCTGTGCCCACCTGGCCAATTGAATTCAACACAGCTTGATAAATTGATGCGTTTCCGTATTTTCTAGTGTTTTTCAAAGTAACAATAAAACAAACTGTACCTAATTTGAATTTTATTGATACTGTAAGTTGTTTCTGGGGAAAACAGAATTCAAGACAGTGAATCAGATACGATTGCTGATTTGTGGGATGGACCGATCTGTAACCACTGCTATTTAGCCGTCCTTTACAGTCAAAGCCATCTCAAAGATCAGCAATGCCAAATCAAGTATTTAGCGCTTACTAATTTTAGTAACGCAGTATTTATTATCTGTTGAAAGAAATAATAAATCTCTTTCAACAGATAAAACAGACACTACAGATTAGTCCGGATGGAGGATAGCTAGTATGGCATTAGACTACTTTGCACCTGGTGTGTACGTCGAAGAAGTAGACCGAGGTAGTCGCCCCATTGAGGGCGTCAGCATGAGTGTTGCTGGATTTGTTGGCTTCACCGAAGATGTGCGAGGAGATGCCGAACTGTTTGAGCCCATGATGGTGACTAACTGGGCGCAATATCTGGAGTTTTTTGGAAAACCCGGCTCCGATGGGTTTACTGACTTTGGAGCCTATCTTCCCTTTGCCGTACAGGGCTGGTTTATGAACGGTGGCGGTCGCTGCTGGGTTGTGAGCATTGGCACCCAGCTACCCGGCTCTCCCCAACCCGCTGCCTCTGAAAATGCAACTAAGCTGATTACCTCCAGCGGCAAGCCCTCGCTCTCTTTTTATCTAAAGTCGTCCGAATCAGAAGAAGAAGGCACTTTGGCCCTGCCATCTAGTGCTGGTCGCTTAATTGTCAGTGTTCTAGATGGAGAGCCTAAGCCTCTCCCCGAGGATGCTGATGAGGACGCTGAACCCCCGATCAACAACGGTGAATATTTCACAGTGGTGGTCAGAAACGGAGATGAGATTCTAGAACAATATGACCATCTGAGCATGAATCCGGAGGTGTCGACCGCCTTGGCGGACTATGCCGTTACGATGCTAGATCCCTCTGAGTATGTTGTTATTGGCGATATTTCACAGTCCGGTCAAGCCCTATCTCGCCGTCCCGCCAATGGGTCCTATGAGATTGCTCCACCCCCCTATGTAGGAGAGCCCGATCGCTTTAATCGCGATCTCCAGGGTAATCGTGATGATCGTACCGGCATTCAAGGTCTGTATGAGATTGATGAAGTCTCTATGGTGGCTTGCCCCGACCTGTTGTTAGCCTACGAAAGAGGTCTGATCGATCTCGACCAGGTGCATGGTGTCATGGAAATGATGCTCAGCATGTGTGAGAATTCGTTCCCTGGACCTGCTTATCGCATGGCCGTGATCGATCCACCACCGGTCAAACCCGGTAAGAGTATGGCTCCGGTAGAGCCCAGCCGCCAGCGCCCAGCTGACGCGGCCAAATGGTTAACAATGTTCAACCGACGCTCTATGTTTGGGGCCACCTACTACCCCTGGATTAAGGTGGCTGACCCTCGTAACGGAGGCCGCCCCAAGCTAGTGCCCCCTTCTGGTCATATGATGGGTATCTGGTGTCGCACCGACGAATCTCGGGGGGTGTTCAAAGCACCGGCCAATGAGACACCTCGGGGTGTGATTGGCCTGGCCTACGAGACCAACATGCGTGAACAAGAGCTGCTTAACCCCCTTGGTGTTAACTGTATCCGTAACTTCTCTAGCTACAATCGAGGTCTGAAAGTTTGGGGAGCCCGTACTCTTGTTGAACCTGACAATGTGCAGTGGCGCTATATTAGCGTACGTCGTCTACTGAGCTACGTTGAGAAGTCGATTGAAATTGGCACCCAGTGGGTCGTCTTTGAGCCTAACGATTCCGATCTGTGGGCTCGGGTCAATCGTACTGTCAGTAATTTCTTAGAGCGGCTATGGCGTGAGGGAGCACTATTTGGCTCATCTCCATCAGAAGCGTTCTACGTTAAATGCGATGGCGAACTCAACACCCATGACACCATTATGTTGGGGCGTTTGTATGTTGAAGTTGGCATCTGTCCTGTCCGTCCGGCAGAATTTGTTATCTTCCGCATTAGCCAGTGGGCACCTAACCAGTAAGAGATGAAGAGGCGTTCCATGGAACGCCTGTACGTCATCCCTTCCTGGGAAGGGTGTTTGTAAGATGGGGTGGCAACAGCCAGCGCTACCCACCCCAGAGCCCCTCCCAGGAGGGGATGAGTTTTGGTCTATGTATTCAGAATGTTAAGGAGGTAACCTGATGGCTGATCTAGTGAAGCCAATTGCTCCGAGTAGTTTTTACCTGGAGTTTTCTGGGGTTTGCGAAGGGGAACAGTCTGTTTTCAAAAATGTTAATATTCCCGACTATGCTCCTAAAGTCCAAGGTGGACAACAGGCTATTGGGACCACGAAGGGTGGCAAAACCATGTGGCAGGTAAACTCCGCTGGTTTTGAGGGGCTATTCAATTTTGACTGTGTCTGTATTGCCAGCGGTGATGGCGACAGCACTAGCAAAAAACTCTATGAATGGTTTGAAAACTGTTTACCCGCTTCTAACGGTGGTAAAAGTAGCTGGGGTGGCAACAAAATGGAAGGCAGTATTACTGCCTACGATACCGATGGCAACGAAATTGCTAAATGGCAGTTTGTTGAGGCTTGGCCCTCTAAATATAAGTGTGCTGATCTCGATGTGACAGCAGATGCTTACATCGAAGAGACTTACACCATTACTTGTGAGAAGTTTAATCGTGTCATGTAGTTGAAATAGTAAGGGATAAGGATCTTAAAAGATCCAAAATTAACGTTGGAGAGACATTCCATGCAACGTCTATACGTCCAATAGTGGAGTCTGATTAATTTTGTTTCCCAAGTCAAAAAAGATAGCAGTCAAGAGATCATTGTTATGGTTCAATATCTAACAAATTCAAAGTTCTACTTCGAGATTGATGGCGTCACAGGGCTGTCGGTTAAAACCTGTAGTGGTCCAGAGATTGAGCTGGAGGTGGCCGGTGGAGATGCCGCGATTGGTGTTACCAAAAATGCCATCACCCAAACTCAATCGACCATTGGTGGGGTGAAATACAACAGTACCGTTACCCTCACCTATGTAGCTGGTAACGAGTCCGATCAACAAAAACTATCAGATTGGTATAACGACTGTCATCCTGATACCTATTCCGGTGGTGGGTCCAAAGCCATGGATAGCCGCAAAACGGGGTCGCTGGTGATCTATGATCCCAACGGTGACGAAGCCATGCGCTATAACTTTATTGACCTGTTCCCAGGGACCAAAAAACAGATTAGCAGTCTTTCTGTTGACAGCGGTGGCAACTTGGCTGAGGACACCTTGGAACTGTTCTTTACCCAAGTTGTGCGAGCGGCTTAGGGCAGATGATATTCCCCGAGATTTTAACCAAGGCTCGTTTTTATCTGGAACTCAGGTTAGACGGCAGCGTTGATTTGATCGATGGTTACTTCATGGAGTGCAATGGCTTTCAGCGATCGCAAGAGGTGATTGAGGTCTGTGAAGTAACCCCCCAAGTTTGGGGACAACAGGGACGCAGTCATGGGCACGTTGTGCGCTCTAAAATTCCAGGAAATAGCTCCTATACCAACATCACCCTTAAACGAGGGTTAACAGTCTCCACTGCCTTTTGGGACTGGATGGATACGATCGGTGAAGGGAACTGGGCCGACCAGCGGCGCAACGGTGCTCTGTGTATCTATGGGCAATCGGGATTAGAACAGTTTCGATTTGAGTTTACAGGGGCTTGGCCCGTCAGCTACAAGATCTCTGATCTAGATGTGAAGGGCGCAGAGCATAACGTAGAAGAAGTTGAAATTGCAGTGGAGTCACTCAAGCGAGTCTCTGATAGCTGGATGTTAGGGGCGGCAGCCCTGGGAATGGCCATGAGTTAGTCATCGCCTTGTTTTTAGATTAATAAACCTATGGTAGCTGTTCAACTTAGTAACAATTTAGGGTTAGCACCACCGAAAGCACAGCCCTCCATTCAACCACTTACTCCGCCAACTGAGTCAATGGCGATCGATGCAGACTCCTCCACTAATCGACACGTTAATGTGCCCTCTGGTCTGCAAACTGAGTTTGCCTTTGAATTACCCACAGGCTACCTTGATGCCCTGGGACAGATTCATCGACGAGGCGTAATGCGGCTTGCTCGCACCGTTGATGAGATTGAGCCCATGTCTGATCCACGCGTTCAGACCAATCCTGCTTATGCCACGGTGATTATTTTGGCACGGGTGATTTTGGCATTAGGCACGTTACCAGACATCAGTCCGGTGGTGATTGAGGGGATGTTTGCCGGGGACTTAAACTATTTGCAAAATTTCTACAGAGAGATTAATGGCTTAATGGAGTGAGCGAACGATGACACAGTTGGATCCTAATGCTGGGGCTGAACAGGCGACATTTTTAGCTCCCAGTAGCTCTGTTTCTAATCCGGCGGGTTTTGTTGCCCCGGCAATTGTGCAGAGTAATCACACATTGGCGGTAAAGCGGATGATGGCTCAGGTGGCTGTGAAGCTGGCCCATAATCCGATGGCGATGGCAGAGTTTTGCGATCGCATCCACCAGCTTCTCCGTGACGACATCCAAACACAGCAAGAACGAGCCTGCGGGAGACGCCACTGATGTTTAATGAATTACTGAGTGCCAACAATCTAGTCTCGTCTGTTGCAGGCGATCTGTTTGGCGACAGCCGCTCATCGGCCTCTAATGCTACTGACTATGTCACCAGTAATCGATTTTACGTTGAAATCGAAAGTAAAATCACCGCCTGCTTTACCGAATGCGGTGGATTAGGTGTCCAGATCAAAAAAGAAACCGTAGCCGAAGGAGGCTTAAATGATCAGCAGCGAATTTTGCTTGGTGCCCCTGAATTTTCCGATGTCACCCTCAAGCGCGGCATCAGCGGCAATCAAGTTTTCTGGGACTGGCTCAGCGCACTATTTCAACCCCGCACCTCAGGCACCGGACTTAAACAATACCGCCGCAACATTAACATTTTGGTCTTCAATCAAGCCGGACAAACCCAACAGTGTTGGACTCTGATTGGCGCTGTTCCAGTAGGCTGGCAGGCCCCCTCTCTACAGGCCGATGGTAGTTCAGTTGCTATCGAAGAGCTAACCCTAGCCTACGAAGGATTGAACGTTACCTTTGGCAGCGGTGGCGGTGGTGCCACCATGCTGACAGACCGTTCGGACACTGGCTATTTTGCCAGTAAGTAGCCCATGGCAAAACAGCTGGGACATGGGTTTCCGTTAGGGGCATTTCGTAACCTGGGCAGCTGGGTACAGCGACGTTCGTTAGGAACATCGTCACTATCAATCCTGGATCTCAAAACGTTTTATCCCCAAGGGTTTCCTGCTGTTTCAACAGAAAGTTCAGCCAATGAGCCACAGCTCAGCACATCAGCCGATAATGCCGTTGCTCGCAAGAGCGATACATCGTCACCGACTTTAGATACTCAAATATCAAGCAGTAAGAGAGCCCCGGACCCGGCCTTAGACACCCAAGTACTCAGTGATAAGAGAGCCCCGGACCCTGTCTCAAGAAAACAATCTACTCCTTTTCGTGCCAGTCTACAGCGCTACTTTAAGCCAGAGACTGGCGTAGCGACCGCAGATGTGAGTCTCTCTCAGAAAGGGGGTGCCAACCCGCCAGTGCTGGCTAATCAGGTCACAGCACAACCAGACTTAGCTAATTCGTCTACGCCTGCTTTACAGTCAGCATCTGATTCTGCTTCAACGACAGAACTAGCAGAAAACATCAGCTCAACAGAACCAAGTCTGTCTAAGGTTACAGAACGGTCAAAGACGTTTGGAGATAGAGCTTTACAGCGCTCAGCCACTGAGGAGATTCAAACTGATAAATCCGGTAGCTCCCAGCCGTCAGTTGCCGATATTACTCACTCAATCCAAAGTCTGCAAACATCATCATCGACGCCCCAGGCTAATGGGATCCATAGCGATCTTCAAAGAACAACAGACATAGCAAACAGCCCGTCTGTTAGCTCCTCTATTCGATCATCCAGTGTCGAGCCAAACACATCAATTCTAGCTCAACAGCCAGCTCAACGGCCTGGATTAACCTCAACAGATATCAATCAATCTATTCAGAGTCTTCGGGAGCCGTCTGCTTCGATTCAACGGGCTACTGAACAACATAATCAAGGTCTCGAACAACCGTCCGAATTAAGAACTCAGCCAGGGTTAGAGTCTAAAGCACCTCCAACTACGTCACCCCAACCTGAGACACAAACAACTCAGCAGCCGAAGACAGCCACTCCATCCATTCAACGGTTGAATGAGTCAACAGAAACTTCACCATCCTCACTTTCGCCAAATCAAAACCCAGGTACTGCATCGATACATGACCAAGGCCAGCTATTGCAGCGGCAACCAGACTCGACAACAGCAGCGGTACCTACCCACCAGGCAGAGCCCGAGTCTGAACCTGTTCAACGGGCTATTGAGCAGAATCCTACAACGTTAAAACAGCCACCTAGCTCTGGAAATGATGGGTTGCTCAATACTCACGCTAGAAATCACTCCGAGTCGAACCAGACGCCAACAGCCTCTAATCAATTGGATGTATTCCCTAAAATTCAGACTGTATTAGAGTCGAGTCAAATTCCATCTAGCCCAACCCCATTCAACTCAAACACAGCTCAACAACAGCTCAATAGCGCCTCTAAAGACCCAGTCAATATTGATAATTCACCACCCGATAATCCATCACCCACACTAAATAATCTTCCAGAAGTTCAACTAACGTCGTCTCAACAACGTACCAGTCAGCCATCAGAGGCTGATCTAATTGAGACGATAAGCAATAAGCCAACCGTTACTAACTCAACCGAATCGGTTCAGCGGGTTACTAAATCAGCTCAGCCACCGATATCAGATTCTCTCGATCCTTCAAGTGTCTCCGCACAAAACCTAGATAGCATCCAGCCTGTTTCTGAC
>JBCDJC010000106.1:0-17321 GCA_038748225.1 Cyanobacteria bacterium P01_H01_bin.26
CACAGGATAGCCAGCTCTAAAACAGCCTCCATGAACAGATTTTGTCCGTTTGGAACCCGCCAACATCTAAAAAAAGGGAGGATAACAGTCTCATTTGAGACTCCATTTTTCAGAAGCCTAATAAATAGAGGTGCCCATAATTGCAAAGTAATATCTACAGTAGAAATACAGCAATTATCACATCTACTCATATATCCATCTGCGTTGAGCAGTGGCTAAGCTTACATCAGACCTACTAACCATCTAGCTGACCGTAAAATTCGCCCACCCAGGGTAGGCTGGCTAAATCTTCAAAGGCTACCTGCCGTTCTTGCTCTAGTTCAGCGATCCGCTTTTTCTCGGCATAGCTTTGCTTTTGGTAATAGGCGCATTCTTCGGGGTGGGTTTCTAAGTTCGTTTCTTCCCAAAGCTTTAGAAAGTAGCGATAGCGTTTTTCGCATAGGGTTTTCTCCATACAGGCGACGGAGGCCCGAATAATTAAGGGAGCCCGCAGAATATCCCGCTGAGTTTTTTCATCAAGGTAGAGCAGGTGATGCACCTGGGAAAGGGGACCGGTGGATTCTGATGCCAGATTGCGCAACTGTTCGAGCAGTCTGATGGGAGACGACTCGGTCTGGGCTTCATCGGCGGTCTGCCACTGGAGCATCATCCGCCAGAGGGCTCGATGATGGGAAAAACTCAGCTGCAAATCTCGTTCTTCTAGGGCCGCTTTGACCGTCTCGCGGTTGTTGGGGATGTGGATATAGACCCGCAGTAGCCAGCCTTCGGCTTCTTCCAGGGCACTTTTTTTGATGGCAACTTTGAATTTCTTGTTGCCATCGTCGGGGGAACGGCGCTGACGACGGACCTGGGCTAGAAAGTTTTCGGCCAGCAGCGGCACCAGACGGGCATCACCCTGGCTAAAGATTTCGGCACAGTGGCGAATATAGTGGGTGCGGGTATCGGCATTGGCGATATCGGCCAGCAGTTGGACAATATCTTGGGAAGCTTTTTGAAACTGGTCGGCCTGTTTTAGATCCAGGGGCTGTAGGGTTTGCTGGATTTGCCAGTCTAGCCACAGGGGAGCGGCATCCACCAGGGCGTTGTATTCGTCGGCAGTGTGGGTCTTGAGATAGTCGTCGGGATCTTTGCCGTCGGGGATATTGAGAATCCGCAGCTGGACATCGCCCCGATGGGCCATCTCGGCCACTTCACCAATGGCTCGCTGAGCGGCTTTTATCCCCGCTGCATCGGCATCAAAGTTAAAGACAATTTGTTTGGACTCGGTGTAGCGCAGCAGCTGTCGCACCTGGCCAGCGTTTAGGGCCGTGCCCAGGGAGGCAACGGCATTGGTAATGCCTGCGGCATGGAGGGCAATCACATCAAAATAGCCTTCAACCACAATGGCACGGTCTTGCTTTGCGATCGCACCCTTCGCCTTATCCAGACCGTACAGCGTCTTGCCCTTGTCAAACAGCTCTGTCTCTGGGGAGTTTAGGTATTTGGGCTTGGCGTCTCCCAGACAGCGTCCCCCAAAGCCAATCATGCGACCGTTGGCATCACAGATAGGGACCATGATGCGATCGCGAAATCGATCGTAATAGCCCGTACCGCTTTTATTCGGAACAATCAGCCCCGCCGCTGCCACCAGCTTGACCGGATAGCGCTTTTGCTCCACCAGGTAACCATGGAGCGTCTGCCAGCCGTCGGGGGCATATCCCAGGGTAAAGTGCTTGAGGGTAGTGTCTTGAAACTGTCGCTGTCCTCGCAAATAGTCCAGGGCCTGCTGCCCGGCGCTCTGATAAAGGGCATGCTCATAAAACTTAGCCGCCACCGTCAAAATTTCAAACAGCTGCTCCCGCAGGGTCACCTTGCGTTGAAATTCCTGCTGCTGGGCCGGCTCCATCGTCTTGACCGGCACCTGGTAACGCCGGGCTAAGTCCAGCACCACCTCGGCAAAGGACTGCTGTCCCAGCTCCATCAAAAACTTAAAGGTGTTGCCCCCGGCCCCACAGCTAAAGCAGTAGTAAAACTGCTTGGACGGGCTAACGCTAAAGCTGGGAGACTTATCGTCGTGAAACGGGCACAGACCGACAAAGTCTTTACCCTGTTTTTTAAGCACCACATGCTCAGATACCACATCGACGATGTCTGCCCGCTGGCGAACATCGTCGATGGTGTCAGGGTGGATGCGGGGAGAACTCATCGGAGCAACGATAGCCTAGCTTGACTATGACTATCATAGGCCCAATATCCAGCAACAGCCCCAGATACTCCGTTTATAGAAGTTCTTCGGATTCAGGGGCTGCCCCAGGAGCAGCGTCAGGGACAGATTCAGGAGCAACGCCGCAGGCGGCTAGATTGCTGTCGACCTGCTGACGTTGTTCATCGGTCAGCATCTCCATAATGCCTTGCTCAAACTCAGCCTCAGCGGCAGCAATGCTCGCTTCTTGCTCAGCGCTAGGCTGGGTGCCTGCTTCCGCATCAAACTGTTCTTCGAGCATAACAACCTGCTGCTGTTGTTCAGGGGTCAAAATACTTTGGAAGTACTGACTGTACTGGGTCTCAACCGTTTCTATGGCAGCTTCCTGCTCTTCGGTCAGCACAGGTTCTTCTGCCTCTTCGTCCAACAGTTCAGGGGCAATCTCTGCTATCTGGCTCTCTGCCCACATGTCAAGCTGGCCAACTTGTTCTTCCTGTTCAGGAGACAACAAAGCAGTAACCTGACTCTCAAAATCTTCTTCCATTTGAGCCAGTTGATCCTCTGATTCCGGTGTGTCTGACTCCGACGATGCCGCCATAATATCTGTTATTTTATCATCCAGCTGCGCCTCTAAGGCTTGTAGCTCTTCTCCTTGAGGTTCGCTCAACTCGATACCCTGATACTTTGTCGGGCAGGCCAGTTCCTGAGCCTGGACCTGACGGGTTAGCGGTAGGGCAACAAGCGAGATCGCGCCTAGTAACGTAGACAAGACTTTTAGTTTCATAATCTTTTAGAAATCAACATTTCCTTGATGCGACTTCTCTACGGTAGAAAGTGGTTTGGGAAAATCCGAGGAATAATTCGGGGAGATATCGGTTAGGTAAGCAAGTTAGGACATTGGCCGTCAAAGCCGTGGTTTAGTTATTGGTAGCCTTGGATACAGACATGCTGGGATAAGCCACTCCATAAAACCCTCTGCTGGCCAAGGTTTGGCAGATAAACTCATATCGGAAATCATCAACGCTGTAAAATTTTATATGTGATCTACTGAAGCTCCATAAATAGGTTGTAAATCGATACGTATTACGGCATATCCGATGATAGGACCGTTACAATTCAGTCAATAGGGGTAAAAACGCATCCTGGATTCAAAACCTTACCGGATTTTTCCCTGTTGCTAGTGGTTGTGGTGAATAATGGTGAATTGTGGCGAAACTTTACATTTAGATGGGCGTGCCAATTTTTTTCCAAAGCAGATTGAATCGCATACTGACACGACTCAGCCACTTTAGTATCTTCTTTTAAGATGTCTTCCGCTGCTCTTGATATCAAATCTGCTATTACGCGTAACCCCACGGTTGTTACGCCACAAACGCTCCTTCAAGACGCCATTGCCCACCTAGAGAACCCCCATGCATCCTGTGTGGTTCCCCAAGAAAAGCTGAGTACCTACCGGATTGATTTCGTGACGCGAGAATGTCATGACGAGTTAAGGTCCCGTTATCTAGTCGTGGTGGAACATCAGAAAGTTCTTGGAATTCTAACGGCTCAAGACCTGCTTTTTTGCAATCACCCAGACAAACCAGACAAAAATTCGGCTGCAACTGTCGCTGGGTGCATCACTCAGCCCTTCGCCACACTCAGAGAGTCAGCATTAACGGAACTCTACACGCCCCTAAACTTACTGCGGCAGCATCGGCTGCGACCCATTGTGATCTTGGATGAGCACAATCAGCTTGCCGGTTTATTGACCTATGAAGAAGTCCATGCGATTGCCCTGGCTAGCCAGGTGCAAACCGTTACGTCTGGCCCCCCCATCCGCTCGACATCTGAGCCACAACCCGCAACGAGCCTACCCCCAACCTCAGGCCGTTCGATACAGCAAGAGCAGGTGCAGCGAGAGCAGGTGATGAATAAAATCATCGCGCAAGTCCACTCATCGTTAGATGTTCAAACTGTTTTGGATACAACGGTGACTGAATTACGAACGATTTTGGAGTGCGATCGCGTCATTACCTATCGTTTGCGCTCGGATCTCACCGGTAAAGTCATTGCTGAATCGATTGACGATCCTTCGCGCTCGGTGCTTCACAGCGAAGTCCACGATCCCTGTGTGACACCTGAATGGCTCGAACCCTACCGCCAAGGGAAGGTTCGCATAGTCGACGATATCTACGAAACAGTAATGGCGGTATGCCATCAGGAAATGCTGACCGGTTTTGACATTCGATCAAAGATGATGGTACCCATTGTCGTTGAAGGTGAAATTTGGGGTCTCATTCTGACCAGTGAGCGGAACGGGCCTCGACAATGGCAACCGAGCGAAATTGAACTTGTGCGTCAGCTGGGGGTGCAGGTCGCGATCGCAGTGCAGCAGGCCCAGGCCCACGAACGGGCACAATCCGAGCTAGAAGAACGCCGTAAAGCCGAGCAACAGCTACAACATCTGCTTGACGCCACCGCCACCAAAACAGGGGCCGATTTTTTCTCCACCTCCGTGATGCAGCTAACGGAATCACTGGGGGTGGCCCACGCCATTTTAGCCGAGCGTCGGGGTGATAATACGCTGCGCACGTTAGCACTTGTTGTGGACCAGGTTCTACAACCCAACTATGAATTTCCCATTGTGGGCACACCCTGTGAACAAGTTTTAAAAGCCGGTACATTCCATTGTAGACAGGGTATCCAGGAACTTTTTCCCAACGATTCAGGTTTAGTTAATATGGGAGCCGAAAGCTATCTTGGCTTTGCCATGCAAGACTCTCAAGGAGACATTGTCGGCCATCTTTGTGTTTTGGATCGAAAACCGCTGGAGCATTCAGAACGAGCCGAAAAACTTATCCGCTCTTTTGCTGCTCGAGCCACGGCTGAACTAGAACGTCAAAAAGCAATCGACGCCCTCGAACGCCTCAACCAGGATCTTGAAGCTAAAGTAGCCGCTCGTACAGCCGACCTGCAAGCCTCCTATCAGCAGCTCAAAGACACCCAATTACACTTGATTCAATCGGAGAAGATGTCTAGCCTTGGCCAGCTGGTGGCAGGGGTTGCCCATGAAATCAACAACCCGGTCAGTTTTATATATGGAAATTTAAAACCCTGTCTAGAGTATGTTAACGATCTATCTAGCTTAATTGCGCTCTACCAAAAACATTACCCCACACCCCATCTAGAAATTGCAGACTTTATTGAAGAAGCTGATATCCAATATACGCTTGAAGACTTTCCCCATCTGATTAACTCTATGCAAACGGGCGCGACTCGAATTCAATCGATTGTGCAATCGTTACGTACATTTTCCTATGCCCAACAGGTGGGCGTCAAAGCAATCAATATCCATGACAGCATTGATAACACCTTAGTGATTTTGCAAAACCGCTTAAACGGACGGGCAGGCACACCAGCAATTGACGTCATCCAAAATTATGGTGAGCTACCACTGATCAGATGCTATGGCGGTTTACTCAATCAGGTATTTATGAACCTGTTAGTCAATGGCATTGATGCCATTGAACAAAAGCAAAAAATTTCTTCTGACTATCATGGTTGTCTAACCATCACCACAACGGCTGTATCAGCAGAGAGTATTGCGATCGCAATCCGAGACAATGGTTTTGGGATGACCCCAGAAACCCAAGACAAAATCTTTAATCCATTCTTTACGACCAAACCCGTCGGTGTCGGGACCGGTATGGGCCTATCCATTAGCTACAAGATTGTGACCGGCGACCACCAGGGTCAGTTTTATTGTTCTTCGGTGTTGGGGGAAGGGACCGAATTTGTCATTGAGCTACCCGTCAGGATCCCAGGTTAGAGCTGTTAGAGCTGCTTAAGCCGATAGCCCACCCCATGCACCGTTTCAATAAAATCGGCGGGGGCACCAGCTTTTCTCAATTTTTGGCGCAGGCTTTTGAGATGTGATTTGACGGTTTCTTCATCGGGTAGGGCACTGGCTGACCAACACTGGTCAATCAGCACCGATCGGCTCAGAACCCGGCGTCCGCTGCGTAGAAACAGCTCTAGCAGGCTAAACTCCTTGGGGGTGAGCCGCAGGGGAACACCGCCATAAAACACTTCATGGGTGGCGGCATCTAGCTGAACCTGTTCCCAGGTCACCATGGTGCCTTCGCCCAGGGTGCTGCGCCGCAGCAGCGCCCGCAGTCGCGCCAATAGCTCCAGCAGGTCAAAGGGTTTAACCACATAGTCATCGGCACCGGCATCTAGACCGGCCACTTTATCGGTATTGGTATCACGGGCGGTCAGCATCAAAATCGGCAAGCGCCGACCAGCATCCCGCAGCCGCCGACAGAGGTGTATGCCGTTGATCTTAGGCAGCATAACGTCCAATACCATCAGGTCATAGGTGAGATCGGTGACTTGAATCCACCCCATCTCGCCATCGGTGACCCAGTCCACCACATGGCCCTCATCGGTTAACGCTTCCGTTAATCCTTCACCGAGCTGCAGGTCATCTTCAACTAAGAGAATGTGCATGGGAAAACAAGGCCAGTTTCTGACTCTGACTATACCGACGGTTAAATCGGGCTGTCTAGATTATGGTGGATCCTGCAAGTCTATGATTGATTTCCCTGCCATTTAGACACTATCGCCTGCCATCCGCCGCCCAGATGAAACTTTCTCGCACTCAACAATGGCTAACCGTAGGGTTTGGCGCTGCGATCGCAACGCTGCTAGGTACCGCCCTGCTGGCCCGTCACGCTGTTGTTGATCGGGTTTATCCCTCCGAATTGGTTGAGACCGAGGAAAATGAATATGCCTACTTAAATGGGTTACTGGTTGCGATCGCAGAGGTTGAAGTCAGCCACCAGTCCTATTTAGATAGCGGCGAGGCCGATTCATTAGAGCGTTACTATACCCAGCTGGAAACGGTCAACAGCTATCTTCAAGAACTCTATGCAGAAAATGAGGCCCTGGCCGCAGCAGGGGCCTTTGAAGAGGATTTGGTCTATCGGGAAGCATTGGAACGGCTAAGGGTTGCCACCGAAATGCACGTTCAGATTCTAGAAGAAGGAATTAAACAGTATGAAATTGGCCGACTAGATTTATCAACCCAGCTAGATATCGCCCAACAAAGTAGCGAAGCCCGAGTCGACGCCCACCTGGCTCTGCAGGCGTTGATTGAAGAGGGCAGCTTAGAGCGCCAGTGGGAGCTAGCGGACACCAGCGTCAGCATCAACAATGCCCTTTGGCTCACGGGACTAGTGGCGGGCCTGGGCAGTATTATCCTGGGCATTTTGTACGGATGGTTGCTGCAAACCCTCAGACAGCACCAGCAAATGACGGTAAGCCAAGAGCGTGAAACCCAAACGCTAGCGGCAAAACTGCACGCTAAAACCGCTGACCTCAAAAACACAAAAGCCATCTTGACTAGCGAGCTGAGCCGTCGACAGGCGATCGAAACTACCTATAAAGAAATCGAACAGGCCAAAGAACTGACCGACCTGAAGCTAAATTTCTTTTCCCTGGCGTCCCACGAGCTGAGAACTCCCCTCAGCGCTATTTTGGTATCGGCCCAGCTGCTCGATAATCCCAATGCCCCCTGGTCAGAGGCAAAGCGATCGCGCAACCTCAGACGGATTCAGTCGGCGGCGAAGACCATGGCACAGCTGCTGTCCGATATTCTATTGCTGACCCGCGCTGAAGCGGGCAAGCTTGAGTTTAATCCTCAAACCATTGAGCTACAGGACTTTTGCCGCCGCCTGGTAGAAGAAATCAGGTTTAACACCCAGGCGCAGCACCACATTTCAGTACAGCAGCAGGGCACCTGTGACGAAGCTTGCCTCGATCAAAAACTCCTGCGCTCAATGTTGATGAGCTTACTGACCAACGCCATTAAGTACTCGCCCCAGGAAAGTGAAATCCAACTGATGATTTTTGGCGAGCATGGCCATACCCGATTTCAGATCAGCGATCAGGGCATCGGTGTGCCCGCCGCCGACCAGCAGCACCTGTTTGAGTCTTTTCACCGGGGCCAAAACGTCCAGGCTGTCTCTGGCACCGGTTTAGGTTTGGCTGTGGTCAAAAAGTGTTTGGAGCTGCACGGTGGCAAGATTGAGGTGGAAAGCCAGATCGGTGTGGGCACCACATTCTCTGTGGATATTCCCTGGGTGGAGGCACCCGACTCGCTTTAGTAAACGCCGTTGGCGATAAGCCCGCATTTAGTAACCTCGACTTCAGACGGAAAATCCCGTTGGGGCAAATCCCCCGTGGTTGCCCTGCGCCATCTATCTGGGGCCAGTCGGGTAAAATCATCCTTAACTCGTTGTCCCAGGCTATGGCTACAGAGCAGCTTTTTGAGCAGGCAGCAGCAAGATGGAATCTGGACCAGCTCTATGGAGATCTGGCCAAAGCGAAGGCTGAGCTGATGCCCCATAAGCGTCCTGAGCTGACAGATGTAGAGCAAATTCGCCTGCGGGGGCTGCTGTTGGGCCACAGCCCTGCAGAAATTGCTGAGCGGCAGTTTACGGCGACTAGAACGGTGGAAGTGGCCCTGAGCCAGGGGCTATACCGCTATGTGGAGCTACTGACGGGGCGCGATCGCAACGCCCTAGAAAGCTGGCGAGATGTCGCCGACTGGCTAGATATCGCTGGCTACCGCTCTATCCAGGTGGCCATCAACTGGGCTCAAATACCCGATGTACCGGCCCTCTACGGTCGCCAGGTGGAGCTAGACCAGCTCAAAAGCTGGCTGCTCGGGACATCGCCCTGTCGGCTGGTGTCCATTAATGGTCCAGCGGGCATCGGTAAGACATCCCTGGCCATCAGTTTGGCTAAGGCGGTGCAAACCAGCTTTGATGGTGTGATTTGGCAATCCCTACGGCATCAGCCACCGTTGGAAAATGTCCTGGCCCAGTGGTTAGAGCAGCTGCCCGGGGAGCCGCCTGAATCCTCAGAATGGTATGACCAGCTCAGCGCCCTGATGGCCTATTTGCGATCGCATCGCTGTCTAGTTGTGATTGACAACCTCGAAAGTATTCTCAGCAGCGGTAGCCTGGTCGGTGACTACGCACCGGGCTACGGGGCCTATGGCGAGCTGCTCAAGCGCCTGGGGGAAGAACAGCACCAAAGCTGTATCGTCGTCACTAGCCGTGAGCGCAACCGAGAAACCAGAGGGTTTAAGGCCGCCACCAGCCCGGTGCGCCATCTGCACCTGCAGGGGCTCAACTACGCAGATGCAGCCCAGATTTTAGAACGGGAACGGCTGGCCGCCACCGCCAAATCCTACTGGAAAACCCTGGTTACCCAGTACCGGGGCAATCCCTTGATGCTGCGCATTGTTGCCATGACCATCCAGGAAGTGTTTGATGGCGATGTGCGACGTTTTTTAGGCCAGCGTATGACCCTATTTGGCGATATCCGGTTTTTAATTGATCAGCAGTACGAGCGTCTGTCCGATGCCGAGCAGGATATTCTCTGTCAGCTCGCCGAAAAAGCAGAACCTATTACCATTGAGACCTTAAACCACCCCCGCAGTCTAGAAGCCATCGGTGCCCTACTACGCCGCTCCCTGATTGAAAAAAGCGCCGCTGGCTTTACCCTTATCCCTGTCGTCATGGAATACGTCCGCCATCATTTGCCCTAACTCCCCCGCCCATGAGCTACTGCATTAATCCTCGGTGCGCTCATCGCGACAACCCGGACGGGCTGTCCCACTGCAAATCCTGCCAAACGCCGCTGCTAATAGAGGGGCGCTATCGTCTGGTGAGGCCGCTGCGAGAACCAGACGAATGGGAGCCGTCAGAAGTCTTTGAAGTGGACGATCGGGGCCAGACTAAGGTATTAAAGCTTCTCAAAAAGCCGATCCTTCAGCCCCTGTTTGAGCGGGAGGTGGCCACCTTACAAAACCTCCATCACCCCGGCATACCCCAGGTTGAGCCGGATGGCTACTTTAGCCTAACGGTTGCCGGGCGAGAGCTGCACTGTCTGGTGATGGAGAACATCCAGGGCATTAATTTAGACGACTGGCTCCAAAAACAGGGGCCCATCGACCAGGCCACAGCCATTGACTGGCTAAGACAGCTCGTGGACCTGCTCACCCGGCTCCATGCGGAGGACCTCTTCCACCGCGACATTAAGCTCTCCAATATGATGCTGCGGCCATCGGGTCAGCTGGCTCTGGTGGATTTTGGCACCGTGCGGCCGCTAACCGGCACCTACTTTGCCAAGGTGGCCGGTCAGCGGGACATTACCAGTGTAGTATCCCCCGGATACACCCCCCTAGAGCAAATCAATGGCCGCGCTGTACCCCAGTCAGACTTTTATGCCCTGGGCCGTTCGCTGGTTCATTTGCTGACGGGCCAGCACCCCATCGATCTGCCTGAAGATGACACCACCGGGCGACTGATCTGGCAAGATCACACATCGGTCGATGCCTGGTTTGCCCAGCTGTTAGACGACATGATGGCTCCCTTTCCCGGCCAGCGTCCCCTCAACGGCGAGGTGCTACTGGCGCGGTTGACCAACCCCCGGCTGTCTCCTAAACCGCCAAGCCAACCGCTGGGACGACTGCTGCTGCTGGCCAATATCGGACTGCTGCTGCTCCAACTTTTTGTCGGCTGGCAGTGGTGGCTAGCGCGCCAGCGGCTGGCGGAGCCAACCCTCAACCGTCAGCAGGCCGAGACCGCAGTAACGCTTCGGTCTCGGCCTGGGCCTGTTCCATAGCGGCCTGGGCGGACTGTTGACCGCGCAGCATGTTGCCCAGGACCATTTGTAAAATTTCTGACGCGGCTCCATATTGCTGGATTAAGGGCCGAAAAGTAGAGGCGTCTTCTAGATAGGCCAGCATCTGGGGCATCTGGGGATATTGGGCCACAATGTCTGGGTCTTGAAAGAGGGCAGAACGACTGGGTAAAAACCCGGACGCCAGCACAAACTGTTTTTGGGCAGGTTCACTGGTGAAGTATCGGATGGCCTCCCAGGCGGCATCGGGGTATCTGGCATTGTTGGGAATCCCAAATCCCCAGCCGCCGCGACAGCCGGTGCCAGAACCATTGGTAAAGGAAAAGGGCGGTGCGATCTCAACCTTCCCCGCCAGGTCTGAGCGCTGCAGCTCTGCCCAAAAATAAGGCCAGCCACGCAAAAAGACGGTCTGCCCCTCCATAAATCGTTGGAGCGAATCCTGCTCTGTGTAGGTAATCACCTCATCTGGCGAGATTCCCCGTTGAATCAGCTGTTGCAACAGCTCAGCAGCGGCAACGGTCGCTGGTGTGTCCAACCCAACCTGCCCCGTTGTGGGGTCAATCCACGTGCCCCCCAAACTATCCATCACCTCCACAAAGTTAGCCACCAGCCCTTCGTAGCGGCTGCCCTGCCACAGATAGCCGGTATTCGGTCTCAACCCATTCACCACCTGGGCCAGCTCCGCCAGGGTTTGGGGCAGCTCCATGCGAGCCTGGTTGAGTAGGTCCTGGCGATAGTACAAAAGCCCAATATCGGCTCGCATCGGCAAGCGATAGAGTCGCCCGTCTAACTGACCGGCCGCCACCTCACTGGCCAAAAAACCAGAGAGAGCTAACCCGTCTTTTTCTAGATAGGGGGTTAGATCCTGCAGACGCTCTGCAAACTGCAGCGGCCAAACAACATCCATATACACCAGATCATACTGGGCCGTATCTGCCTGAAAGTCAGCGGTATAGATAGCTTTGCGCTGATCCGTTGTATAGCCGGTAATCGGATCGCTCACCAGACTAATTCGAATGTTTGGGTGACTTTTCTCAAAGCTCGTCACCACGGTCTGCCAAGGGCGCACCTCATCTTGGGGCACTACAAACGACAGCGTCATCGGGGGCGGCTTTGGCCAGGTCAGCCCCCAGAGCAGCAGACACAGCACCTGCAAGGCCACCAGCAGCTTTAACGGCGCGTACCATCGTTTTTTACGGCCTTTAGAACGCACGTCAATACTACTCACCGGACGGGCGCTTCCATCATAAAGCGATCGTGGCCTGAGAGGTTTTCAGCAATCAAAGTGAATGCATAACCCCCGTTATGGCCTACCTGATGAGGGAGTTGCCTACGATTTACGAGTCAATCACGGAAACCACCATGGATAGCCGATTTGCATTGGGCAGGATTTTTATTTGGCTGGTCGCAGAAATTTGCCTCTCCAGTCTGGGAATAGACGATTTGGCAGACTACAGTGAATTTATTTTTGAAAAAAATATCCCCATTCTGATCACCCAGCAAGACAAGGTCTGATAGCCCCATCCTCAATCTAGACTCTCCGATGCAGGCATGGCTTGCGGCCCCCGATGTCATAACCACAGTTATGCACTGCATAACTAGACAGCTGTCTACCGTATATATGACTAAGTGGGAGGCCTCAACCGCCAAATTATGCCCTTCTATGGACCTTTGGAGATTAGAGCTATGACTCTAAGTTCTATTCCTGATAACGGTTACCGCTGCCCTAGGCAGCTCAACCTACCACTAACATTGAGCAAGTGACATTGATCAGGTGATATCAGGATTAGTCAATAGAAAGGCGTACCCCTATGCAGATCCACCGGCTATTTTCAGGTGCTGGCTTCAAAGGTGTCTATCACGTTTGAGGCCGACCTAGATAGTCGGTTGTTTCCTTTTTAAGGGCGGTTTTAACGGCTCTAGTCCCTATTCCAGCATCAGGGGCTCTCGACTGCGACCCGGCACATTTTCTAAGGTGGCTTCTACCGCTCGCGCGGCGGCTAAAATATCTCGTTCTGCCCCACCCAGGTACAGTCTGCCAAAGCTGCCAATGGATGAAATCTGCAGAATATTAATCTGAGCTGCTTTCTCGGCCTCGTTTGCTGCTAATGACGCGTAGGCTGCAGGCTCTACTTCCATCACATACAGGGTTTGCCCGGCCAAAATCATATTGCCCCGACGGGTGCGGTTGATCAGCTGCACATGGTGCGGATCCAGGTTACGAATGACCTGGCTAGAGACCATGCGCGGTTTTAAGCGATCGCGCATCTTCACACCGAGGGTATCCAAAATAGCCTGACCGGCTGCTTTGACTTCCCCCTGGCTGCTGGAGTGAATTTCTAGCAACCCATACAGACGCTCCACCATCTGGACACCGGGGGTGACAACGGCTGACTTCAAAGCGACATCGGTAATGCGGTTGATCTCAATCCCTGGAGAAATCTCAACCCACAGAGACGCATCGCCCGGCAAGGGCAAAAAACCAATGGAAACGCTGCCCATGTAGGCAGCGTGCTGCTGTTGCAAATTGTCGATGTAAACGTAGCTGCGAAGTTCTACACCCAAGGCCGCTGAAGAATTAAATAGTCACACACCCAGAACGTTAGGTTTTCCTTAGAGAACGCTCACGGTTTCAACTTGGATGTGGTTTAGAGCCCAATGATTTTATCAGGTAACCGTCAGCAGCACAGGCACTACAGACACATCAATCTGTTCACATCAAGGAAAGCTGATCGTCATTTTTGCCTGACTCGGAATGATTGCCCGACTCGGGCATCATCACTAGCGTGGGGCCTTCTGGAACATCGTACCCTAGATGACGCCAGGCAGCAGGCGTAGCGATACGTCCCCGTGGCGTGCGCTGCAGATAGCCAATTTGCAGCAAATAGGGCTCATAGACCTCTTCAATGGTCTGGGCATCTTCACCTGTCGCTGCAGCCATTGTATCCAGACCCACCGGACCACCGTTAAAGTTTTCGATCATTACCGCCAGCAGCCGCCGGTCGGTCCAGTCTAGACCACAGGGATCAACGTTAAACAGCTCCAGTGCTTCACCTGCAATCTGCTCGGTAATTGGCCCCGAGGCTTTTACCTGCACATAGTCCCGCACACGCCGCAGCAAACGGTTGGCGATCCGCGGTGTGCCTCGCGCCCGACGGGCAATTTCCATCGCACCCGGTGCTTCCACATCAGTTTTCAGCACCGTGGCCGTGCGCAGAATAATGCTGGTCAGCTCGTCTAGCTCATAAAACCGGAGCCGCTGAATCAGACCAAACCGGTCCCGCAGGGGTGATGTCAGCGCCCCTACTTTGGTAGTGGCCCCCACCAGGGTAAATGGCTGTAGGGGAATGCTGCGGGTTCTGGCACTCTGCCCTTTGCCAATGGTGATATCCAGTCGAGAATCCTCCATCGCCGGATATAGGATTTCCTCGGTTACCCTCGACAGCCGATGAATTTCATCAATAAATAAGATGTCTCCAGCTTTGGCATTGACCAACAGACCGGCAATATCCCTGGGCCGCTCCAGGGCAGGGGCGGTGGTAATTTTGCAATCCACCTTCATCTCATGGGCCAAAATGAGGGCCATGGTGGTTTTACCCAACCCAGGCGGACCGTAGAGCAGTAGATGATCCAGCGGCTCCTGACGGGACTGGGCCGCTTGAATGGCAATGTTTAAGACCTCCTTGAGCGCCTTTTGACCGATGTAATCCTTTAAGTTTTGCGGACGGATGCCGTCATCATTCCGGCTGATTTCGCTGACCTCATCGGGGCGCGCCTTGGTTTCTAAAAGCTGGTTTTTCGTCTCCGATGGCGGCGGCGTTTTTGGGGGCTCGCCTGACTTATCGGGCTCCGGCTGTTTAGACGAAATAATTGCCATGGCCACTCAACCAACGTTATAGACAAATGTACTATATCGTTTAGTAAATCATCACACGGCCGTCGTTAACAATGTGTACCGCACTATCGTTTACGGCAGCGCTGGGCAGTAGCTCAATTTGTAACTGATCGGTTTCCGGACGATGCAGCCGCACCTCGATCGGCCGCTGGGCCGCTTCCCAGAATACAACCGAGAGATCCCCCACACCGACCTGGGCATCGATTGTGAGCACCTGGTCGGGCCACATGCCATAGGGCTGAAAATCTAAAACCCGCTCGAGGCTGACGCGGCCTCCAGTGCGATTGACAATTTCCAACTCTACCGCCTGGCCAGGGATAAATTGGATTTCATTAGACCCGCATCGATAGACGCAGTCGGCTGCACGAACGGCGGTAGCAGAGGCGATCGCAAAAGCAGAGCCAAAAAGTAACGGTTTAAGCATGGCTGTCCCTCCAGGGAAATGTGAGCTAGATCAAACTGCGTAGCGCCAAAAGTCAAAAGACTGCCTGGCGGTGACAGCGTAGCGGTCGGCCCCAGGGTTCCCCCCTAGGTGGCTCCACTCACGGGGTTCTGTGGGCAATGGGCAATGGCGTTGGGAAGTTCCACGGCGAGACGTCTGCCGCAATGGTGAGAAAATCGTTAAAGTAAAACAAAGTAACGTTTCTGAGATTAGGTATGCGCGTACTCCTGATGACGGGTAAGGGCGGCGTTGGTAAAACGTCGGTGGCAGCAGCAACGGGGTTACGCTGTGCTGAACTGGGCTACAAAACCCTGGTGCTGAGCACCGACCCGGCCCACTCCCTGGCGGACAGCTTTGATATGGAGCTAGAGCATACTCCCCGTGAGGTCAAGCCCAATTTGTGGGGGGCAGAACTCGATGCCCTACGCGAACTCGAAGGCAACTGGGGCGCTGTGAAACGCTACATTACCCAGGTGCTCCAAGCCCGCGGATTAGAGGGTGTAGAAGCCGAAGAGCTGGCGATTTTACCAGGGATGGATGAAATCTTTAGCCTGGTGCGGATGAAGCGACACCATGATGAAGCGGAATACGATGTTTTGATTATCGACTCGGCTCCGACGGGAACCGCGCTGCGACTGCTGAGCCTGCCGGAGGTGGCGGGATGGTACATGCGCAAACTCTACAAGCCCTTTCAAGCCGTATCGGCAGCGCTGCGACCCTTGGTGGAGCCAATTTTTCGTCCGGTGGCGGGGTTCTCACTACCCACAACTGAGGTGATGGACGCTCCCTATGAGTTTTACGAACAGCTAGTCGAGTTAGAAAAGGTGCTGACCGACACGGCCACCACATCCGTGCGTCTGGTGACCAACCCTGAAAAAATGGTTATCAAGGAGTCTCTGCGGGCCCACGCCTATCTCAGCCTTTATAACGTGGGAACCGACATGGTGGTAGCCAATCGGATTATTCCGGATACGGTCACCGATCCGTTCTTTCAGCGTTGGAAAGAAAATCAAGAAGTCTATCGCCAAGAGATTCATAATGACTTTCGACCGCTGCCGGTCAAGGAAGTGCCGCTATTTTCAGAGGAAATGTGCGGACTGCAGGCCCTAGAGCGTCTCAAGGAGACTATTTATGGCGATGAGGACCCTACCCAGGTGTACTACAAAGAAACTACGCTGCGGGTGGTTCAAGCGGACAATGGCTACAGCTTAGAAGTTTATCTACCGGGTATTCCCAAAAACCAAATCGAGCTGAGCAAGAGTGCCGATGAGCTCAATATTCGCATCGGTAACCACCGGCGGAATTTGGTGCTACCCCAGGCGCTGGCAGCCCTACAGCCCGCTGGGGCCAAGATTGAGGATGATTATCTCAAGATTCGCTTTGCCGCTGAGGTCACCCTGGCAAAGTAATACGGGCGGGTTACCCCGTGTGGTTAGGACAGCTGGGCGCAGTAAAGGCGGGTTGTGTATGGGAACACGAGCCTGCCCTGATGGCTGTACTGGTTAAATAGCGATCGCAACTCCGCCATCATTTCTCCATAGCCCGCGGCCTCTGCCGTCGGTGCATAGGAGCACGATAGCAGTCGCCCCTGGAGTCCCTCAAAATCAAACACCTGGCCATGGTCAAAGGTGGCCAGGTCCAGCCCATGGGGGGCAAAAAAATCCTTCAGACAGGCCAGCGTCACCCGGCGATGGTTCACCCGGCTATAGTCAGGGGCATGGGTCAGTAAAAACTGTTCGTAGGCTTGCTGAAACGGATCGTCCATGCGGCGATCGTTCCAAATAAGGGCCACCCGCCCCCCCGGACCGAGGATGCGGACAAATTCGCGGCGGGTAGCCACCGGGTCAAACCAATGAAATGCCTGACCAGCGACAATCCAGTCCACGGAGCGAGGCGCTAGGGTAGTTGCTTCAGCGCGGCCATCTACGCTGATAAAATCAGCATATGGCTGCAACAATGTCTCAGCCGCAGCCCGCATTTTGGCGTTGGGCTCTACCCCGTAGACACCGTTACCATGTTTAAGAAACAGCTGGGTCAGCAGTCCTGTCCCGGAGCCCACATCGGCCACCGTCTGATCTGACCTAAGGCCGTAGCGCTCTACTAAA
>JBCDJC010000107.1:0-17007 GCA_038748225.1 Cyanobacteria bacterium P01_H01_bin.26
ACTGACTTTCTTAGATAGAACTAAAAGGTTGCTAAAACAGCTTGCTAGGCCGTTAGTGGGTTAATACCCATCTTGCCAACGATGAGACGTAGGACAGCGATCTGCTGATTAAAACCAAGGGCTATGAGCTTATTCAGAACTACCGTTGCCGGTGCAGAGAGCTGATAGTCCTGTGGTACCGGAATGACATCTCCGGAGCGCATCCACTCGGCCAACTGATACCAAAATGCCAATTTGTTGTTGCTAGCCAGACATCCGTAATCGCGAGTCATCGGATTGTTAGTTCCTACGACCAAATCGCGCATGAACTGTAACTGTTCTTCATGGGATAGATTAGCCACTTGATAGATTAAAGTTCCGGCTAGCTTAATCCGATCTGTTGCACCAGATGGCGCAGGCGTCACTAAACCTCCCATGTTTTCATACAGAAACCATAAGAGACCTAATTGGTCATCAACAGATAGCCTTTGGATGGAGTTCACTGCATTGGGGACAGCGGCAAAGATATTAGAGTAAATGGGTTTGTCAGCAGCAATATTCATAAAGTGAGTTTCTAGAATCTGAAGCGTTATATTTGGTAATGTAACGTAATATAAATTTATATTGCAACTACTTGACACCGATCTTGAGTCTTCAAACTACGGATTGAGGATAAATAAACTGATATCCAGTGGCTTTAAGCTTGTAGTTGCTAACGCGGACGCTTTTGCCTGGCAGGCTGAGTCTAGACTGGTCCCAATGTACAGGGGGCAACCCGTATCGAGAGCAGATTCGCTCTAGCTGGTCTTTGATCGTCAGCTGGCTATCATCCACCAGATTGTAGATACCCTGCAGCTGATTGAGCCGAGCGAATTCAATCACGCCAACGATGTCATCCCGATGGATCCAATTGATAACGCGCTCGCCCCTACCCGGTAACGTCATGCCTGCCATTCCCCCAAGCATGCCAACCAACTCCCGACCTGGACCATAAATTCCCCCTAGTCGAAGGATGCAGATTCTTTGGTCCTCGCTGTCTGCCTGAAATATGATTTGCTCTGCCTCATAGAGCATTTGGCTGCGAGGTTCGGACGGAAAAATAGCAGCATTTTCATCTACCCACTCTCCCTGACGGTCTCCATAGACAGAGCAACTGCTGAGATAAATAACCTGTTTCACACTCGGTGTTTGTTTCAACGCTTGAAGGAGATTTTTAGCCGTAGTGAGATAGGTTTGTTCGTAGGTTGCCTCATCCGCTACTTGGAATCCCGTTGGCGCGACGCTGACAACCACAGTGTCTTGAGCTTGGACCAGAGATTGAATAGCATTGGCATCATCTCCTGTTATGACAGCCACTTTGGAGAGAAGAGACTGGAGTGATGCAACCCGTTCTTGTCTGGTCGTTGTCCCTGTGACAAAGTGGCCTTGCTCTTGCCAACAGGCAGCTAATGCACTGCCAACATAGCCGCACCCTAGAATAGCGATATTCTCATAGAGCTGACGGTGCTGAGCCCGTTGGCGTAGCAACTGCTGCAGATAAGCCATATCCAGCTCAGAGCTGTTGCTATTAACAGAGTTATTCATGGTGATAATAAGGTGGATTAAAAACTGGATTGGGTAAATCTTGTTAGCTAGTCTCTCTAGCTTTACTCTTCAAAAACACAATGCTGTATGCCTCAGCTAATAAGACTTCCTGCCGAAGTAGCTAGAGGGGCCACTTGACTGTCTTGACTGACTCTGACCCAGCGACGATAATCTTGAACAAGTTGATTTTCTAACCGAGACTTTATGGTCAACAAGATACCATTGAGGAATGCTTTGCCAGTTGTCTGCAAAACTTGTTCAGGAACCAGTTTGAGAGCTGGCGGTGTTTCTACTTGCACTATTAAATCTGCTTTTCCGAGTAATTCGGTGGTTGTTTCCTGACGATGGGGTACCAGTATGCCAGATAACTCTAAATTGAAAGACCGATTCAGGCGCTCTGCACCTCGAATCTCACAATTTAGAGATCGCAACCGAAGTGTTCTATCAGGGTTTATCCAGACTTGTAACTCAGCAATAGGCTCAAACCGCAGCATCATAAATTGCAAGGAACGAAGCCGTAAACGAAAATGAGACAAACTCAACTGCTCAATTCGACTGGAATCAGTGATCGCTTGAACCAGCCGTTGAGGCTGGTTCAGGTAGTGCTCAATCGAAATTGCTTCGTTGGACACATTCATCTTGAGCGTTTTAGTTACATGGAAATGTTGCATGACAAGACTCCAAATCTATTAACGTGCTGTTTGAGAACTCATCCAAGCACTTTAGATTGGGGTAAATCTTTTCTGATATGAAACGTGTTTACTCGCACTTTTCCTCACATGTAGTTATGAGGCTTTTTCGGTAAATTCTTGCTTGGAAAATTGATTCAGCGCAATTCCAGTTGACCAAAGGAATAGCAGAAAAATTACAAAGGTCATCAAAGGCATCGCAGCGGCCTCCATTTATTGATTTTTGTGAACAACTACGCCAGTCATTCTAATTAACCATCCTTTGGAAGATAGAGGGGGGAAACCCGTACAAAGGCATATTTCTGGTAGGTATACAGATACTTCGGTTATCCGGCTTCTACGATTACGGCTCTCCACGTAGGCCAGAGTCCGAGAAATGTTTACATTAGTTAACAAATGCCGCTTAGATCTATAACCTGATCTCTGAAACGATTATGGACATCCAACAAATTGAATCCTTCCTTGAGAGTCCTAACCCTCAAAATAGAATGAAGGCAATTACTGAACTTCGGCATCACGAACCCTCTATGGTTGTGCCGCTGCTTAAGCGAAATATGTATGACAAGGAGCTTTTGATTCGCTCCTTTGTTGCAATGGGATTAGGGGCTAAGCGAAATAATGAGGGCTTTGAAGCCCTACTCAACATCATTGGTCATGAAGGTGATCCAAATGTTGTTGCTGAGGCAGCTAATTCATTAGCTAATTTTGGCCCTCAGGCTCTCCCTCATCTGACTGCACTATTTGAGCAAAATTCTCATTGGCTGATTCGACAGAGCATTTTGCCTGTACTGGACTATCCAGAAAGTTTTGAAGCCCTCGTACAGTTGTGTCGTTTGGGCTACCAGGATAAGGATCTAACAGTCAAGTTGGCCGCGATCGCTAACTTGGAAAGATTAAAGGGAACAGAGCAAGCCTCTGCAGCCTTGAATGTTTTACTTCAGGCAGCAACTGATGATAATGCATCTATCCGCGCGAAAGCTGCTCAATTACTAATGCACTTTGACACTCCACAGACCCAAACAGCTTTGACAGAGCTGCGGCAGGACACTGATTATAGAGTTGTTAAAGTTTTCCTTGAAAGTCTTTTACCGTAGCAGTTCAGTTCGAGTAGCTGATTTCAGAAACCGAGTAAAAATTACTCTAAAAATTCTGCATTTGACCAGAGTAGAAAGATTTAAACCTTTGTCAGACCGGTTGATTTAAAGTCAGCCGGTCAAACTGCGCTTATTTCCGTTAAATACAATGGCTAAATCTCTTTACGAGATTTATATCTGTACTAGTTTTTGTGCTAATTCCTCTAAAACCTTTGATATAAATAACTTCTGGTTCTTAGTTTATACTAAAAATCAAGTAAAAATAGCTCTGAAAATTCTAGCTATGGCTAAAATCATAGAAGCTAAAACCCTTTACATATAATGTTTTCAATAAAAAAGCTGGTGATCCGACTCGAACGGACGACCGGCTGATTACAAAAGAAATGCTCAAGAACTGAATTTATCTTCTGACAAGGTTTTAGGCTAAATGACAAGCCCTGTGCTGATTTTTGTACTACTTCTTTGCGTCATCTTTCGTAAAGAATTCATCGAGCAGCTGATGAGCTGAACATCAATCAGCTGCTCGATCCTTGCACTCAAGATGGAGCTTCACCCGGATCCGTGGAATTCAAACTTCGTCAGGGTTGGTTCCCATAGCTCGTAAGCGTTCAACGTTACGAGTCTTTATGGTCGTGCTTATTCTCTTGCTCAATCAGCAGGTCTTTGATCCTTTGTTCGATGGAATCTATATCTAAAATTCCTTTAGAAAGTAACAACTTCTCACAAGCCTGAACCCAACGTTCGTAATATGAACTATTATTGCTAGATTCAGCCTCAGCTGCTGAAATTTCCTCGACGAACCGATCTGTCCACTCGGACCAACTATACACTTGCTCAGTGGTCAGTTGATTAACAAGGGCAAAAGCTCTAGCTTCCCAAGGAGTCTGAAATACTGGTTCACTATCTTCGTCAGAGTGTTCAGCTAGGGTGGATGGGTTAGGAGAGGATGAAAGCATAGAAAATATAATTACTTAGGGAACTTCTAAATGGTCATCAAATAAATCGATATAGACGCTATCCTTCGGTGAGGCATCCATACCCCAAAGCTCCTGGGCTGCGAATCGCACACTATAGACATGCTGGGGTTTTGTGGATAGTCGCTGACCCATGGTGTCTGGAAAAACATAAACACCGTAGTCTTTAACAATTTCTCCCACCTTGCCTCGAACGTAGCGGGGTAAACGTGTGTAGGTCTTAGGATGTACCACCTTTGCTTTTACTTGATTACCTACCTGAAACTTGGCCGGTAAATTACTCTCAACTTGACAACTTAACCCATCGGCTAGAAGGGCCCTAGCGTCTTGAGCAGTCATGCATTGGTTTGGGGTTTCGATAGGCATGGGAAAGAGATGGATTTATAGCATTTAAGGTCTTGCCTAGGTGAGGTCAGCAATTCTGGATTCAATCTCACCTGGAGTAAGCAGGTTATGCTCAGCGAGTAAAAGTTCTAGTGCATAGAGCCAACGTTCATAATAACTTGAACTCAAATATTCTCCAGGCGGCATGCGTTCTGAGGCATGGCGAGTTTCATCCACGGGGAAGTAGTTGATAAAGGTGGCAAAGCTCATGGCAAACACCTTAGCTTCCCACTCGCTATGAAAGACGGGTTCATCTTCCTCAATGGGAATGGGTCCTATACCGTGCATACCACCCAGATCGTGGGGACCGTTCATGGCATTAGCTCCTAAGCAGCAACAGGTGCAGCGGGCAATTGAACCTTGGCTGTGCCGATCATGGCATTGCGAGTTACCAGCGCTGCCAGGTTTTCTTCTGACCAGCCCTCGGCCCCATGGGGTCGTTCTGGCAGAACAAGATAGCGCAGATCCGCGTTACTGTCCCAAATCCGCACTTCAACCTGGTCAGAAATCTCTAAGCCAAATTCTTGCAAAACGTTTCGAGGTTCGATAACTGCCCGAGAACGATAGGAGAAAGACTTATACCAGGTGGGAGGCAATCCTAAAATTGCCCAGGGATAACAGGAACAAAGGGTGCAAACGATGAGATTATGCACCTCAGGAGTATTTTCCACCACTACCATGTGTTCACTAGAGAAGCCGGTAAGCCCCAGTTCTGAAATTGCGCTGGTGCCATCAGCTAGGAGCCGTTGCTTATACTCAGGATCGGTCCAAGCCTTAGCAACAATCTGAGCGCCAATGTGGGGACCCACTTTATGTTCATAGGTATCGATAATGGCATCAAGGGCCGCCGGATCGACAATCCCTTTCTCAACTAAAAGCGACTCAATGGCTTTAACCCGCAGGGCAATCTCAGATTCAGGTCGATGATGATGAGATGTCATGGCTTTAATCCCACGGCTGTATTGGCTCTGGGTAGAGAGGTTTGCTCAGACTACGTTTGTTTGACTTTAAAACGATTCTATCAGGATTACATTAAATCTCAAGGAGCATTTTTGAGAACAGTTTTAGCTGCAGCACTGATTTAAGGTGAGCCGATTCGGTAGCAATGCTGTATGCCAGAATCTTTCAAAAAAAGAATCCCGAGGAGCAGCAATGCCCGTTTAATGACAAAATAGCATCCCCCATTGCATTTGAGGTATTCCCATGAGGTTGGCCGTAGTCAATACCTATACCCATCCATTTAATTTGCCGCTCGACCAAACGGCGCTACTGGTCATTGATATGCAAAATGACTTTTGCCATCCGGATGGCTTTAATGGCAGTGAGCTAGGTCTAGATATGACCGCCGTTCGAGCGATTATACCGGCGGTTCAAACTTTAGTGGGCTGGGCACGACAAGCCGGGATTCAGATTATCTTTACCCGTGAAAGCCACGCTCCGGACCTATCTGACCTATCGCCTAGTAAAAAAACGCGCTATGCCAATGCCGGGTCACCCATCGGGCAAGCCGGAAGGATGGGACGCTTTCTTGTGCAAGGTGAATCAGGGGCAACCATTATTGATGAGTTACAGCCGGTGTCTGAAGAGGAATGTCTTGATAAACCCGCCCACTCTTGCTTTGTTGATACTGCCCTGGACCAGCGATTGCAGGCTGATAATATTACTCACCTTTTGATTGTGGGTGTAACAACACAATGTTGCGTTTTGGCTACATACCGCCATGCCAGTGACTTAGGGTATTACTGCCTGCTGCTGGATGATTGCTGCGCTGCCTTTGACACCAGGGATCATGATGCCACAGTACATATCCTCCAATCAGAGGGTGGCGTTTTGGGCTGGGTGGCGCCCTCTTCTAGTCTCCTTGGTATCCCTGACCGCTAGCGGATGGCTAGAAGCCAGGGCACCAATTCTACAGAAAAAACGAAAGATTTAATCAATCCGTAGTTAACAGCTATTAATTTACGGATTTAGCAAGCTTGTAATCGTATTTTTACTGATATTGTTTCATCGGCTACAAAACTCACCTATTGAGTAACCTACTCTAAAGCAAACAGTAAGCGTCTTTATTCCAATTAACAGCCAACGGTGGAGGCTCGGATGTTATGAAGTCCACGTCTATATTGCTAAGACGGATCTTAGCCCTTTCTGCAGGTAGCCTTTTGTGGGTGTCCTGTGCCTCATCTGGTCCAACAGAATCAGGTGAAGGCTCAGAGACTTCATCAGCGGAACTTGTTCCAGTCAAGGCTGGTCATCTGGTGGCTTTGGACATGGCTCCACTGTTTGTGGGGGTAGAGTCAGGCTGTTTTGCAGAAAACGGTTTAGCCGTTGAAACAGTATTTTTTACAAATCCAGGAGACAACAATGCTGCCCTGGCTGGAGGCAGTATTGACTTTAGTACCAATCCCTTTACCCTGCCATTCTTTGCCGCTAGCAGCGGTGTCCCTATTAAGACCGTGGCTGCTGCAGGCGGTTGGGGTGTGATGCAAGTGATCATCAAGAATGAGTTCGAGGTGGAATCGATTTCGGACTTAGTCGCCTTTGTAACAGAGAACCCCGATACAAAATTAAAGATCGCCACCCTGCGGGGAGATACCCTAGAGCTGATTCTAGTAGATGCTTTTGAAGCGGCAGAGATATCTCCCGATGCCTTTGAAATGGTTTACTTTGATGATCTGTTGGCCATGGTGGATGCTTTTCGGGTGGGCGAGGTTGATATTCTTAGCCATATTAAGCCCTATACCACTCAGTTTGTCACCAGCGGTGAGGCGACGGTATTAACGGATAATGCAGAGGTATGGTCTCCGACTACGCCAAATACGGTAGTGAGTGTGTTAGAGAAAACTCTGAGTGATCGCCCGGAGGTAGTTGAAGCGTACATCAAAGGAATGCAGTGTTCGGCTGAGATTATCAATACCGAGCCTGAAGCCGCTATTGAATTGCTCAAGGACGGCAACTATTACCGCGTTGACGATGAGGTTTTGTTGACAGCCTTTGAAACCCAACCCTCACCGATTACGTTTACCCCTGATTTAGAAGCTGTACAAACGGTGGTGGATAAGATGGTTGAGTTAAAGTACATCGAATCGGATGTGCCAGCTAAAGATATTTTTGACACTACATTGGTCAAGTCACTAGAGTAGGCTCATGGGCAACAGTATGCAGTCTGAACAAGCCTGGCGACAATCATTGCTTTCGATTGGGTGTGGTCTGCTTTCTTGCGCTGTTTTAGTGTCTCTGTGGGAGGGTATTGGTAGTAACCCAGAGAATCCGATTACCCAGGTGCTGCCACCACCGTCGCAGTTTTTACCAGTCTTGTTCGAGAGTGATTTTAAGATTGGTCTGGGGTCTCAGGCTGCTTCTATTTATCAATCCGTAGCCGTTACCTTAATCCGGGTCCTGGTGGGTATGACCATTGCTTTTATCGGGTCCATCTTTTGTGGTCTTTTGATTAGTCTTTCCAAGTGGTCAGAACTGTTTATCTTGCCGATTTTAGGACTGATTGCGCCGATTGCGCCGATTGCCTGGGTGCCGCTGGCGCTGGTGGTGTTTGGAGTGAGTAATTTAACGGCCATCTTTATTGTGTTTATGGGGGTATTCTTTACCTTGACCATTGCCACGGTGGCTGAGATTAAGCGAATCCCTGAAAATCTGTTGATGACGGCTCAAAACTTAGGTGGGGGTAGTTTTAACCGCTGGCGATGGGTGATTGTTCCAGCGATATTGCCGGGGGTATTTACGCTTTTAAGGCTGAATTTTATTGCCGCTTGGATGGCGGTATTGGCCGCCGAAATGACTGGACTCAGAGATGGGTTGGGTACGGTGGTGATGACCGGGCGAAATCTGTTTAACAGTGACTTGATTTTATTGGGAATCTGTATTATTGGCATTACTGGGTTTGCAGTCGATCGACTACTGTTATTGATTCAGCGAAGGTTTTTCTGGTGGCAGGTGTAGGGTATGGAAACTTGCGATCGCACCGCCATCCTATCCTGTAAGGATGTGATCAAACAGTTTTTATCAGGACGTAAAAAAGCAACAACTGTCCTGGCCGATGTCAATCTAGACGTGCGCCAGGGAGATTTTGTCACAATTTTAGGACAATCCGGTGGCGGAAAATCCACCCTACTTAAATTACTCGGTGGGTTTATCCAGCCCAGCGCTGGTCAGGTACTTTTCCATGGTGTACCGCTAAAACGGATTACCCCCAAGATTGGCATGGTCTTTCAGGAAGATACGCTTTATCCTTGGTTGACCGTCGAACAAAATATTGGGTTTGGATTCAAGATTAGGGGTAAAAAGGCAGCTCACTATGCAGCCACAGTTGGGGAAGTATTAGAACATGTGGGTCTCTCCCCAGCTCGAAAATCCTATCCCCATCAACTTTCGGGCGGTATGAAGCAGCGAGTATCCATTGCTCGATCTATTGCTGTGCAGCCGGATGTGTTGCTATTGGATGAGCCGTTTTCAGCTTTGGATATTCAGCTGCGGCGAAGACTACAGAAGTTTTTGTCGTCTATTTGGAAAGATACGGCCACTACGATGGTATTGGTTACCCACAATGTTGAGGAGGCAATTTTATTGGGGCAAACGCTGATTGTAATCGGCGATCGGCCTGGCAGAATTATTGAAACGGTGAATATTGCAGATGATAAATTTCGCGATCGGTATGCCGCTGAGTTTCTTGCACTTCAGCGGCATTTGGAAGGCGTGATTGAAACAGATGTTAACGCTCAGGAGGCATCGTTGAGGGATGGTGTGTTTGCTAACAGTATTGAGGAGTAGCGATGAAGGTTGGTGGGGAGTTTAGAGTGTGTTGTTTGGGGTCCCTCCGAGTTCCCTAAACCCCCATGGATAGGGCGGGATGCCGCCATACAACCCTCATGCTGAGTTATCTCTAATCGCATTTAGTCGGGGTTATGGCAGGGACGATTATAAATGTTTTTGATTAGTTTTCTGCGGAGAGAGCAGAGCATGAAGTTGTTTATTAGTGAGTCCTTATGGTTGAATTCTGGCTGGGTATTGAGCTTTGTGAATCTTCAAGATAGTTCTCGAATTTAGACGTTTAACATTAGGATTACTCTTTAAGGAATTAATGAAATTTAGTAAGTCATCGTTGTCCTGATAAATATATTCCAACATCAGGTCAAACTCTCCCGTTACAGATGCCACATAGCTAATATTTTCCATAGTGATTAGCTCACTGACATTAGCTTCTAAGAAAGTTGGGTTGACTTCTATCTCGATGTAGGCAACATTTTTATACTTGATCTTGCCTGTATTGATAAAGGCGCTGATGGAAATAATTTTTTCGTCTATTAGACGCTTAACTCGATATCGGATGGTGGCTTCGGGAGCATCGATCGCGCGGGCAATGTCGCTGTAGGCAATACGTCCGTTTTGTTGCAGAAGTCTAATAATATTGAGATCTAACGAGTCAATTTCGTAACTATTAATCTCCTCAGTTAGCATGTTGTCGGCTGTCATTATGGTTCTTGAATTCCTAAGGTACCGGCTGTCTTAATATATAGTTTGTGCTGACATCGGTCTTTATTTTTAAATGCCAAAATATTGAAATAATTGTGACATTAAAAAACAAGTGTAGTGTATTCTATGGTTTATCCATGAGAGAAATGGTAAGGTTTGGTTAAGGTTGTTTTTAAAAGCCAAATCTCTTGTTCATGAAAAACCCCATAGGATTTTCTAGGTGATGGCTGCCATAATCAAGAGGGTGTAAAACCCAGCACTTCTGGGCTAGATATTGCGGTCACAGGATTAACAAAGTACCTGTTCTGTTCAGAATCATCCCTTAATTCAGCAACGCCTATCTACCTCAGGTATGTCATCTGGGTCATAGGCATCTGGCAATTGAGTGCCGACTTGCTTGGTCCAATTGAGGATAGTGGTGTGATGAATATCGGTGATCCGTTCAATGCCGCAAAATCCCATGCCATTGACGGCCATTTTCAGGCACAAGCGGCGAGTGTCATCGCTATAGCCCCGATGCGATTTAGGGTTGGTGAGAAATTGACGACCACAATCAACGCATCGATGGTTTTGCTTGCCACGTTTGATGTCGTTTTTGCTGACGTGACTTGACTGGCATTCAGGACACTCCATCACTGGCTCCTCATTCAGTAATGGTATTATCCATTTCATCCTCTATCTCAGCAACGCCCTATGATCGGGGTTTCTTTTATTAGCAGTCCTCGTGAATCTTCAAGCTAAACGAACGATGCTATCGTTTCCGTGTAGATAGACGGCTATAGAGCACGATAAAAGTCAGGACAAGAGAGCAGCGACCAAATGTCAAGTCGTATTTTTGAATATTGTCTGAATGCAACAGTTTTTAGGATTTTACGGATTCCTTAGATTATTTTATATTTTTGCTGTTTTTAGTGGCTAAAAGTATTTTGTTTTACGGTTTGCTTTCTAAATAGACGATAGGTTGTTGTATAAATGACGATAAGGTTAAGCAGTACGTGTTCAAATAGCGCTGATTTTATACAGTCCGGTTCTAGTTCGGCATCTCGCCACAGGGTTGCTTTTTGGTAACTGTGCTCATATGAAGTCTCAGGCGCATTGACAAAGGGTTTTTAGAACCATTCAACCCTTAGGGCCGTAATATCCAGAAAATTCCCAGGGGCAATCTGATATGAAACAGTCTGAGGCATTGACAATTAGCATCGGTGTACTGGGTGGAGTTGATGTTCTACTCACTGCAACAGTTATTCTTGTCCCTGTTTGGGTGACGTTTACCGCATGGGCCTCTTTTTTTATTGTGGGTGGCGGTACCCGAGGGTTTGTTAAGTCTATCGCCTGCAACATTACTGGCATTATCATCGCCGCTTTGTCGCTGCTAGCCATTGATGTGATTGGCAATAGCCCAATTGTTGCCGCCATTTGTGTGGGCATCGGCAGTGCGGCTATGGTGCAGGCGTCAAAGCTGCCCTTTACCCATGGCATTACCCCAGCCATTGTTTGGGGCTTTTCGCAAACTGTAGGAACGGTTGCGGTTACGGGATTGCCGGTGACAGCAGCCCTGCCGAATAATCCTGTTTTAATTGCGATCGCAGCCATGATTTTAGGCGCAATTTTCGGCTATCTCTCCGAGGCTTGGGGTAAGGCAATGACCACATCACCGGCCTAGCTCCAGTCTTTAGTTCAATCATCACGAGATCGTTTCTATGGCTTTAATTAAAAAAATTCCTGTTACCGTACTCACCGGATATCTAGGAGCAGGTAAGACAACATTGCTTAATCGCATTCTTACCGAAGAGCATGGTAAGCGGATTGCGGTGATCGTCAATGAATTTGGTGAGGTGGGCATCGACCACCAGCTGGTGATTGACGTAGATGAAGAAATCTTTGAGATGAACAACGGCTGCATCTGTTGCACCGTCCGAGGAGATTTAATTCGGATCGTCGGAGATTTGATCGCGCGGGGCGATGACATCGACCATTTGGTGATTGAAACCACCGGACTGGCCGATCCGGCTCCGGTAATTCAATCATTCTTTATGGATGAAGTAATGGCGCGACAAACCACATTGGACGCAGTGGTCACCGTGGTGGATGCCAAGTATATTGGCCGTCACTGGGAAAGTGATGAAGCCCAGGAGCAAATTGCTTTTGCCGATGTGGTATTGCTAAACAAAACCGATCTGGTGACATCAGACGAACTGACGGCGCTAGAGCAAAAAGTGCGGGGGATGAATGCGATCGCAACCATTCACTCCACCCAAAACTGTGAGATTGCTTTAGATCAGCTGCTGGGTGTGCAGGCTTTTGACCTCAAAAATGCATTGAGCATCGACCCCAAGTTTTTAGATGACATTGCCCACGAGCACGATGACTCTGTTTATTCCGTTGCCATCACTGAGCCTGGCACGGTGGACAGTGATAAGCTCAATCGCTGGCTCTATCAGCTCATCCAGGCAAAAGGGGCCGACATTTTTCGCATGAAAGGCATTGTTGACGTGGATAATGCCGATCGACGATTTGTGTTTCAAGGCGTACACATGACATTGGATGGTCGCCCCGGCAAGCCTTGGCTTGCCGGAGAATCTCGTCGCAGTGAATTAGTGTTTATCGGTCGAAATTTAGATGAAGCAGAACTGATGGCCGGATTTCGAGACTGTTTGATAAAAATATATGCAGTCGTTTAATGCCTCTGACATGCCAATCTCTTTACGTCGTTAACACCCCAATCAGCCCATGAAACTACAGCATATCCTTGGCGGGTTAGAAGGTCTTGACCCAGTTAATTTTGAAACAGAAGTTTTTGTAGAACCCTGGGAACAGCGCATCTTTGGCATTCACACCGCCATGATGGCCCTCAGCAATCATCTGAGTGAATCGCTACCCGACTATGAAATCGAAGAAGTGCCCACCCAGTTCAAAAGCTTTTGGACCTGGGGGCATTTGCGTATGGGTGCTGAGGGCATGCATCCCTTTGAGTACTTCCAGCTGCGCTATTACGAGAAATGGCTGGGGGGGATTTCTGGATTCTTTGTCGACGAAGGCTACATTACTCAATCAGAACTCGATGAACGCATGGCTCTCTTCTTAGAAGATACTGCGTCTGTAGAACCTTCTACACCCAGCACTGAAGCGATGGCCATCGATACCCAGGTGGTGAAATATTTAACAGAAGGAGACTCTCCCAAACGACCGTCGCCAGCCACACCCAAATTTGCCCTAGGCGATCAGGTGAGGATCAAAAATGTCCCTTCAGGAGAACACACTCGACTGCCGGGGCATATCCGAGGAAAGGTGGCTGAAGTGGTAAAAGTTTACGAGGGAGCCTTCACCTACTTTTTTCCCACATCAGATGGATTGGGTACACCAATGCCGGTCTATAGTTTGGCCTTCAAGCCAGCCGACATTTGGGATGAGTCCCTGATAGATCCCAAATCGGTCTACTACAACGACATTTTTGAAGTATATATAGAGGCCCTCTAAAGGAGCGCACAATGCCAAGTAATTATCCAGGATTTGGGTATTCCGAAGACCGCGAGTCCCTGAGTGCCGCTAAGGTAAAAGCATTAGAATCTCTCCTGATCGAAAAGGGGATTATCACTAGCAACACAGTTGATACCATTTTGGGTCACTTTGAAACCAAGATGGGACCCTTTAACGGCGCTAAGCTGGTGGCGCGGGCATGGGTTGACCCTGAATTTAAGGAGCTGTTGCTGGCTGATTGTAATGCGGCTTGTCAGCGGATGGACTTTCCAGAGGGCATGTCCGGAGCTGAAGGGGAACATATGCGTATTGCCGAGAATACGCCCGAGGTACATAACGTGATTGTCTGTACCCTATGTTCGTGCTATCCCTGGCCCACCTTGGGGCTGCCCCCTTACTGGTTTAAAGATCCCACCTTCCGGGCTCGAGTCACCCGTGAACCCCGTGTCGTCTTGTCTGAATTTGGTGTAGAGCTAGACGACTCGGTTGAAATCCGCATTTGGGATACCAGCGCCCAGATTCGCTGGTGGGTCTTGCCCATGCGTCCGGCTGGAACAGAAGGCATGAGTGAAATAGAACTGGCTGACTTACTCACCCCAGAAGCGATGATGGGTGTCGCCACAGTAAAGGTTTAGGTTATGTTTACCAAGTTTGAGCATTTTGCCGCCACCAGCTTAATGGGGTCTCCAGAAGAAGCTCCGCCTCGAAAAGATGGACACCTGCAGTTTGACCGAGACTGGGAAAAGATGGTCTTTGGTGTGGCTATTGCCCTCTCTAAACAGGGTCACTATGAATGGGAAGACTTTCGTCAGACGCTGATCGAGACCATCGGCGAATGGGAAGCCACCCACGATTTAAACGATCCGGACTGGGATTATTACCAATGTTGGCTAACTGCCTTGGAAAAGCTAATTGTAGATGCGGGGGTGCTTGAAGCCGGTGAATTGGATGCCCAACTTTCTCAGGTGCTGAACTGTAAAGCCACCCCATCGACCTAATCTTCTAGTGAGGCGATTGTCGGAGCTGAGATGACCCGTTGTTGTCCTATTTGATTGGATTTACATCGGTGCAGGGTGCGATCGCAGCTGCCGCATTCTGGATTATTCAACAAGGCATTAAGTCTGCTCAGTTAGCACAAAGACTACGCGCTTCAGGTCTTATTGCCTGTGGTGCAGGAGCTGCATTTCTTTCATCATTAGTTTTAGGATAAATCCTACGAAACGTTTTTTCTTGACTCACCAAGCCATAATGCCCTGGTTTTACCAGGGTATTTTCTTCGTCTCTGTAAAAGTTGGATTATAGCTCGCGCATTTGCAGCACTGACTGCCTTTTCTAAGTCTGGCTGTGGGTTTTAGGGTGAGCACAGGGGGACCAACTCATGGTCGCACGCTGAATCGATATCCTATACAAGCCTGCGCTTATTTTGGTTAATGTTAAAACCCTCTACAAGAAAGGGCTTCATAAAAAAGCTGGTGATCCGACTCGAACGGACGACCGGCTGATTACAAAAGAAATGCTCAAGAACTAAGTACTTTTTCTGGCAAGGCTCTTATGGCAAGTGAAAAGTGCTGTGCTAATTTCTGTACTAATTTTTCGCAGCCTTTTTCGTACAAAATCCTGAAATCTATATGGAGCTATTCTTGTACTAATTTGTCAAGCCATCTTTCGTTGCGAAGTGTGACTGGAGATACAACAGAGGCATCTACTTTGACTAAATATAAATAAAAAATTACACACAATTTTCTGTCCAGTTACACGCGTTGCCTCTGCATTTTTTATCCCATGTCTAACGCCCTTTTTCAAAAGCGTTCTGCCAGACTTCTTTCTATCTCCGCCTTAGCTCTCGCGACGTTCTTTGGTGTTGTTGCCTGTCAGACACCACCAACCGAGCCTGTAGCTGAAGAGGCAACTCCTGCCGAAGCTGCGGTAACTCCGGACTCTCTAACACCCGTCAAGTTTACCCTGTCCTGGTTGTTGCAGGGAGTGGACGCTCCTTTGATGTTAGCGATGGAGCGGGGCTATTTTGCAGAAGAAGGCTTAGAGGTTTCTTTTGAGCGAGGATATGGCTCGGCTGGTACAGCTGGCACCATTGCCGCTGGCCAGTATGACATCGGGTATGGTGATATGTACTCGATGATCGAGTTTAATCAGGAAAACCCTGACGATAAACTGATTGCGGTCGCCGTTGCTTTTAATAAGGCACCCTTTGCACTGATTGCATTTAAAGACAGTGGCATTAACTCCGTTGAGGATATGATTGGCAAGAAGCTTGGGGCTCCTGTGGGAGATTCTCCCCGGCGGCTTTGGCCAGTTTTAGCAGAACAGGTTGGGGTGGATGCCGATGGTGTCGAGTGGGTTAGCATGGAGCCTAAACTACGCCAGACATTTTTACTACAGGGGAACGTTGACGCCATTAGTGGCTTTAGCTATTCGATGTTGCCTGCCATTGTGGGTGCCGGTAAAACCCTGGATGATTTGAATATCTTTTACTACACCGATAATGGCTTGGATCTCTATGGCAACGTCATCCTGGTCAAAGAGTCGTTTGCTGAAGAAAATCCTGACGTGGTGAAGGGTTTTGTCAAGGCTTACATCAAGGGTATGCAAGATGCCCTTAAGGATCCAGAGGCAGGACTGGAGGGTGTCTTAGCGGTAGGTGATGAGCTAATGGACAAAGAGGCTGAAAAGCTTCGGTTACAAATTGCCCTGGATGGTTTGTTGGTGACTGATGAGGTAGAAAAGGATGGCCTGGGAGCAGCGGACCCAGCTCGTCTGGAGGCCACCATTGCCCAAACGGTGAAGGGGTTTGGGCTGCCTGAAACACCGGCAATAGAAGAGGTGTTTGACAACAGTTATCTACCGCCTTTAGAAGAGCGCAAGGTACCCCCTGCGTCTGAGCGAAAGTCGTTGTGATAATGGGAGAGTAATTCCACCATCCTGCTGCCATGCTAGTCACACAGCACCCGGTATTTCGACAATTTTGGTACCCGGTTGTGCCCATAGAGCATCTGCATGAGGGGCCTCAATCCTTTTGCTTGCTGGGGCAACAACTGGTGCTGTGGTTGGATAGCTTGAACCAACCCGCCGCTGTTGAGGATCGGTGCTGTCATCGATCTGCTCGACTATCCCAAGGCAAGGTCCGGCAGGGGCAGATTCAATGTCCTTACCATGGTTGGTGTTTTGATGCGGCAGGTACCTGTGTGCAGGTGCCCCAATTACCAGAACAAAAAATTCCCAACAGCTACCGGGTCAAAGCATTTCAATGCACCCAACGGTATGGCTATGTCTGGGTATGTTTAGACTCACCAATGACCGATACCCCGACTATTCCTGAAGCAGACG
>JBCDJC010000108.1:0-16916 GCA_038748225.1 Cyanobacteria bacterium P01_H01_bin.26
ACCTCGTCGGGTTCCGGTGTTAATATCAGCCGCCGGTCGGGAATTTCGATCAGCGGGCTCCACTGGCTGGTTTCTGTATAGCGGAGATTGTGCAGCAGGTGGATGGTCTGGCGGATGGCGCTGGGGCGGCCCAGTAGGATATGGCGCACGGAGCCGGGGGCGGGGGCGGGGGAAAAATCGGCAGGTAGAGCGGGCGGCGCCGCCTGGTTTTGAAAGGTCATAGGGGCTTTTCCTTGGGTAGTGGGCAGCTTGGGGGCTGCAAAACAGCAGGAGGAAATGCCCCAAAAAGATAGCCACCCCAGCGACGGCGAACCAGGGTGGCTGTAAACTAATCCACAGCGACCCAGACTGTCTACTCAGTCAGGGGAGTTAGCGGGGTGGTGGTGTTGGTCGCACTACCATCTCGCGCGGCTAAATTTTTGGGTGCGTAAAAACAACTCGGGCGAGCTGTTCATGTTGTAGGCTACCAGGCGAGGATACCCCCGTCAAGACGATTTTGGGCGTATGTACGGACAGGTGTCCGTGCCCAGGCATGGGCACGGCGATCCCCCTTTTGTCTCCCGCGCAATTGGGGGAGACAAAAGCCTCGGGTTGTGAATGCTCCTGGGCTAGCCGCGCTACACTGACCAGGCGGACTGTTCTTTTTTGGCGTAAATGTTCTTCAAGTGTTTTTTGACAGTGTTTTCAGAGATGTACAGCTCGGCGGCAATCTTTTTGTAGCTGTGGCCCATGCGCTTTAGGGTCCACACGTCGGTTTCACGACTGGTCAGGCCATAGCGCTGAGACTCTTGGTTGGCGATGACGCTCAGGGACTGTTGGCGGTCTTCTAGGGTAATAAGAAAACAGTCGCTGTGCTGACATTCGCTGTTGCTCCAGTCAAACCACTGGGCGCGCATACGGATAACGCTACGGTCAGTGGAGATCTCGTCTTCTAATACAATTTTTGTATCTTCAGGAAAAAGATTTGATGGCTCATCTTGGTTTTCCATCAGGCTTTGGCAGGCTTGCCAAAGGGTGTTGGGGAGAACCTGGGAAGATGAGCATGACATCTCTTCTAAAAGATTTTGGGCGTGGCTGTTTTTATGCAAGATGGTGCCATTTTGAGCAATGATAACCAGGCCGACGGTAAAGCTTTCAATGGCTGCAAACAGTAGCGTTGCTCGCATGTCACCGGAGCTGTTGGTGTCTCGCGTCGGTGCGGTCTGAGCCATCGGGGGAACAAGTTGAGTCTGAGAAGCCATAATTAACGAAACTTAATTGGCAAATGAAATGGAAGGCTGAAATTCGTTGACTGCTCTTTTAGAATTCGTATAAAATGCGGAACTAACTAGTAGAAAATACGGATGCGCCTGATGGTATTTACCTCATGGTGGTCATTAATAACTCCGCAGGGAGCTGTGACAGTTCGAGGGGCGGCATAGGTAAATCTGTCTGCTTTAATGTGTCTGGGTTCGGTATATGACATCCTGATAAAAGCACTATATATAGATAGTCTCGGTGTACGTTTTTACTCACAAAGTGCCGTCAGCGCTGGAGCCGTCGCTGACGCTGGCGCTCACGGCAGACGAGCGTAACCGCTCTCGGTATCGCTACAGTATTTGTGGTGATATTACGGATGCTACTACTAGTAGTACCAATGTAACCCCTACAGCTCAGGAGGTCGCGCAAAGTATCGATATATATATAGAACTGCCCCGTGGGACGACGCTGCAGGGTGGGGACTGCCTGGGGGGCGAAGATCATGCCCAGGTCCTAAGAATTGTTGCGAAACCTGAGCCGGTGCTGACGGTGCGGGCGATGGCAACCGATCGGCCCGCTTTATGGCTGCTGCGGGCAGCCTACCACCTGGGCAATCGTCACGTGGCCCTGGAGGTGGGGGCTGACTATCTGCGGCTGGCTCCGGATTCGGTGCTGGAGTCGATGCTGCAGCAGCTCAGGGTGGTGGTTACGTCGGAAACAGTGCCGTTTCAGCCGGAGTCGGGGGCCTATGGCCATCACCATTGATCAGGCGGCGCTGCTGAGGCTGCTGCAGCTGGTAAGCCCGGCGCTGCCGGTGGGGGCCTTTAGCTATTCGGAGGGGGTGGAGACCCTGGTGGTGCAGGGCTACCTCTGCGATCGCACGACGCTGCAGCACTGGCTGACCCAGGAGCTGCGCTACGGGAGCATTCGGTTGGAGGCTGCGATCGCAACCCGCGCCCATCAAAATTTACACAACCCTGAGCGGCTGCTCTACTGGAATCAGTGGCTGACCGCCAGCCGCGACACCGCCGAGCTGCGGCAGCAAAGCGGGCAAATGGGTCGTGCCCTGGTGCGTCTCGCCCAAAATTTACACCCCGAGCTGCAGCCGATCTTTGCCGCCTGCGGCACCCCCTGCAATTTTGCCGTTGCCTTTGGTATCGTGGCAGCCCACTGGCAGATTGACCGCCAGACGATGCTCCTGGGCTATTTGCAAAGCTGGGTCGCCAACCTGGTGGGGGCCGCTGTCAAACTGGTGCCCCTGGGGCAAACCGACGGCCAGCGCTGTGTGTTAGAGCTGATGCCGGAGCTAGCGGCGGCGGCGGAAACGATTGGGCAGCTGCCGGATGACGAGCTGTGGGTGAGCGCCTGGGGCGGTGCGATCGCCAGCATGCACCATGAAACCCTCTACACCCGGCTTTTTCGCAGCTAGCCGGCCAGCTATAAATCTTTCAGCCAAGGCTTAAGTTTTGGGGATGAATTTTAGCTCTACGAATAGGGTGTTTTACCGTTGTAGGAGCGTTCTATCTCACCCTATTTGCCCATGCCCTCCTCACCCTACCGCGTTGGCGTCGCTGGCCCCGTCGGCTCTGGCAAAACCGCCCTCGTCGACGCCCTGTGCAAGACCCTGCGCGACACCTACTCCATCGCCGTCGTCACCAACGACATCTACACCCAAGAAGACGCCCAGTTTTTAGTCCGCAGTCAGGCGCTGCTCGACCACAGCCGCATTGTGGGTGTGGAAACCGGCGGCTGCCCCCACACCGCCATCCGTGAAGACGCCTCCCTCAACCTGGGAGCGATTGAAGCGTTAGAAACACGATTTCACGATCTAGACCTGATCTTTGTCGAAAGCGGTGGCGATAATCTAGCCGCCACCTTTAGCCCAGAGCTGGTGGACCTGACCCTCTATGTGATCGATGTGGCAGCCGGTGATAAGATTCCCCGCAAAGGCGGCCCCGGCATCACCAAATCCGACCTGCTCATTATCAATAAAATTGATCTAGCTCCCCTGGTGGGAGCCGATCTCACGGTGATGGCCCAGGACGCTAAAACCATGCGGGGCGACAGCCCCTTTGTGTTTACAAACCTCAAACTCGGCCAGGGTCTAGAAACCATCCAGCAGTTTATCCAGTTCCAGGGACGCTTGCCCGTGCCCCATTCTGCTTCCGCTTAGGTCTCAATTTAGGTCTCAATGCTCAACCCTAAAAAAATCTATAAAAGCCTATGCAGCCATGAAAAAGTATCAAAGATTACAAAAATCCCTTTCTTCAGGACTTACCATCACTGAGCGAATAAGTGTATCAACGGTACCCATGACCATACGGGTCAATGTGCCGGTTTGTGATGCGATTGGTGTGTGAGTCGTTAACGAAGGAAACGTCAGATGACGAGGATTAACAGACGTAAGTTTTTGGTGTACGGTTCTACAGCCGTAGGCACCAGTGTTTTACTTAAGGCCTGTGGTAGCAGCTCTGAACCTGCTGATACCGCTGCTCCTGCCGCTGAAGGGGACGCTCCCGCCGCCGCTGACGGCGATACCATCAAAGTCGGTATCCTACACTCCCTCAGTGGCACCATGGCCATTAGTGAGACCACCGTGGTAGACGCCGAAGAGCTGGCCATCAAAGAAATCAACGCCGCTGGCGGTGTCCTCGGTAGGCAGATCGAAATCATCAAAGAAGATGGTGCTTCCGACTGGGATACCTTTGCAGAAAAGGCTGAAAAACTAATTGACCAGGACCAGGTCTCGGTCGTATTTGGCTGCTGGACCTCCGCTAGCCGTAAGAAAGTACTGCCCGTCTTTGAAGCCAAGGACCACATGCTGTGGTATCCGGTTCAGTACGAAGGTCAGGAATGCTCTAAGAATATTTTTTACACCGGTGCGGCTCCCAACCAGCAAATTGAGCCCGCTGTGGACTGGCTGCTAGAAAACAAGGGTACGGACTTCTTCCTCGTCGGCTCTGACTATGTTTTCCCCCGGACAGCCAACAACATTATCAAAGAGCAGCTCAAAGCCAAGGGTGGCAACACCGTCGGTGAAGACTACCTGCCCCTAGGCAACACTGAGGTCACACCCATCATCACCAAGATCAAGGCGGCCCTGCCCGAGGGTGGTGTGATCTTTAACAGCCTCAACGGCGATAGCAACGTTGCCTTCTTTAAGCAGCTCAAGGGTGCTGGCATGGGACCGGATCTGTACCCGGTCATGTCCGTGAGTATTGCAGAAGAAGAAGTGCGCACCATTGGTCCCGACTTCCTTGTAGGCCACTACGCCGCTTGGAACTACTTCCAGACCGTCGAAAGCCCCGAAAATGAAAAGTGGGTGTCTGACTTTAAGGCTGAGTACGGCGACGACCGGGTGACCAACGACCCCATGGAAGCGGCCTACATCATGGTTTATCTGTGGAAGCAGGCGGCTGAGCAGGCTGGCTCTGTCGACATCGCTGCCGTCCGCGAAGCGGCCTACGGTCAGGTCTTTGAGGCTCCCGGTGGTACCGTCACCATGAACCCTAACCACCACATTTCCAAGACTGTTCGCATTGGTGAAATCCGTGAAGACGGTCTCTTTGAGATTGTCTCTGCTACGGACGGTCCGGTTGATCCCCTGCCCTGGAACCAGTATGTTCCCGATACCAAGGGCTATGCCTGTGACTGGTCCGATCCTGCCAAGGGTGGCAGATTCAAGGAAGCGTAATGCTCTTTTAAGTTAGCCAACAGTGGGAAGAGTCGCTAGGAGACTCTTCCTTTTTTTTATTAGGTGAGCTGTTTTATCTCCATTTCAGCTCTGTTTATTTCCCCATCGGGATCGAGCAATTGTTTACTCTCGCAGGTAACGTTTCGTGCTGGACGGTTTAATCAACGGCATCTTTAACGGCATTAGTATCGGGGCTGTACTCCTGATTGTGGCGTTGGGGCTTGCCATCGTATTTGGTCTCATGGGTGTGATTAACCTGGCCCATGGTGAGCTGATGATGCTAGGGGCCTACACCACCTACGTCGTCCAAAACGGGTTCAAGTCCCTAGGGGATGGTGCCCAAGACTTTTATATTTTGGCGGCTCTGCCCATGTCTTTTCTGGTGGCGGCTCTTGTGGGTCTACTCTTAGAGCGCAGCGTGATCCGACTGCTCTATGGACGACCGTTAGAGACCCTGTTAGCCACCTGGGGTGTGAGTCTGATTCTGCAGCAGTTTGTGCGCAGTGTGAGCTGGTCCATGACCTTTGGTATTTTGGCCGTGTGTCTGTTGCTGTTTGGCGGGCGGGCTTTGCTCAACAAGGCTGTCCACCTGGGACCTCGTCAAAAACTGGCTAACTTTGTTGTTTTGGTGCTGTCCATAGCCATTGGTGTGACCGTGGGGCGCTCTTTTAGTGGTAGCGATCTGGCCGAACCGTGGTTTAGTGCCCGAAATGTGGACGTGACCGCCCCTAGCTGGTTGCAAAGCAGCATTGCCGTAACCGATACGCTGTCGTTCCCGGCGGCCCGTCTTTTTATCATTGCGCTGACGGTGATTTGTTTGATTGGTACGTTTTGGTTTTTAAACAAGTCTGCCTGGGGGTTGCGGATCCGAGCGGTTACCCAAAACCGAGATATGAGTGCCTGCCTGGGCATTCCCACCAAGCGGGTTGATGCCCTCACCTTTGCCTTGGGGTCAGGGCTGGCCGGGATTGCGGGCTGTGCGGTGACGCTGCTGGGGTCGGTTGGTCCCAACCTGGGTAGCAACTACATTGTGGATGCCTTTATGGTGGTGGTCGTGGGCGGCGTTGGCAAACTGGTGGGCAGCATTGTGGCCGCTCTGATCATTGGCATTGTTACCTACATTTTGGGGTCTGGCACGCTGGTGCTGCTACTGCCTTCTAGCGAGGCGCTGCAGCCCCTAATTGACACGGCCACCTTTTTTGCCACCACTAGCATGGCCAAGGTGCTGGTATTTGCTCTGATTATTGCCTTTTTGCAGATTAAGCCCGCTGGCCTGTTTCCACAAAAAGGTCGCTCGGTGGAGGCATGACGATGATCGCAAAGATGGAAACAAAGTCCGCTGGCAAATCGCGTCAACGCGCCCTTGAAGCCGGTATTGTAATCGGTTTGACCATTCTGCTTATTTTTGTGGCACCGCTGGTGCTAACCGGGTTTCGCCTGGGGCTATTGGGGCGGTTTTTGGCCCTGGCCATTGTCGCTTTGGGGGTGGATCTAATCTGGGGTTACACCGGGCTTTTGAGCCTGGGCCAGGGTATTTTCTTTGCCCTGGGTGGCTATGCCTTTGCCATGCATCTGCAGCTCAACCTGGCGGGGGATGGTATCCCGGAATTTTTTGGCCTGTATGGTGTCTCATCGCTGCCGTGGTTTTGGCAGCCGTTTTACTCGTTGCCGGTAACCCTGATTGCCATTGTGGTGCTGCCGGGGGTGGTGGCTGGACTGCTGGGATATCTGGTTTTTCGGAACCGGATTCGGGGGGTGTACTTCTCGATTTTGACCCAGGCGATGCTGGTGGTCTTTTTTAACTTTTTTAACGGTCAGCAAAAGCTGATCAACGGCACCAACGGTCTTACCACCGACACCACCCTGCTATTTGGTCAGCAGGTGGGTAGCGATCGCATGCAGTTTGGATTTTACGTCGCCACCGTGGTCACCCTCGCCCTCACCTACGGTCTGTGTCGCTGGCTCACAAGGGGCCGCTTTGGCCGGTTGCTGATCGCCATTCGCGACGACGAAAACCGGCTGAGGTTTTCCGGGTACAACCCCGCCATGTTTAAGGTGCTGGTGTTTGCTGTGGCTGGTGGTATTTCCGGTGCCGCCGGTGCCCTCTACACCGTCCAATCCAGCGGCATTACCCCCCAATACATGAGCGTTGCCTTTTCCATTGAAATGGTGATCTGGGTTGCGGTGGGGGGGCGTGCCACCCTGGGGGGAGCGGTGCTCGGGGCGCTGGCCGTCAACTGGGCCCAGGCCCTACTCAGTGAGCAGTTTCCTGAAGTGTGGTTATTTTTCCAAGGCGCGCTCTTTTTGCTCGTGGTTACCGTACTCCCCAAAGGGATTGTCGGCTGGCTCCGGGATGACGCCGTCCGACAGATTCGCGATTTGCTAGGTCTCCAGCCCCAGCTGATCACCTACCCCGACATTGAGCTAGACCCCAACATCCAGCAAGAAGAACAAAAGCTAGCCGGTAAATAACCCCCGTGGGCCTGGCCCAACACAACCAACGACATCTAGCATGGCCAACAAAATTCTAGAAATCGATACCCTCACCGTCAGCTTTGATGGTTTCAAAGCCCTCAACAACCTCACGTTCTCCATGAATGAGGGAGAGCTGAGGGTAATCATTGGCCCTAACGGTGCTGGCAAAACCACGTTCCTGGATGTGATTACCGGCAAGGTACAGCCCACCCAGGGCAAAGTTCGATTTAAAGGTAAAAAGCTCAGCGGACGTTCGGAACAAACCATCGCCAAAATGGGCATTGGTCGCAAATTTCAAACGCCGCGGGTGTACCTCAACCTGACCCCAAGGGAAAACCTGGAGCTGTCCTGTAACCGTGACAAAAGCGTGTGGGCAACGCTGCTCAAACCCACCCCCAAGGATGAAACCCGCACCGTTGCCGGTTTGCTAGAGACGGTGGGTCTATCCGCCAAGGCTGATATTCCAGCGGCGCTGCTGTCCCATGGCGAAAAACAGTGGTTGGAAATTGGCATGCTGGTGGCCCAGTCGCCGGATTTGCTGCTGGTGGATGAGCCTGTTGCCGGTCTCACCGATGAAGAAACCGAGCGCACCGGCGATTTACTCCTCGCCCTAGCAGAGAGCCATTCCATCATTGTGATTGAGCATGACATGGAGTTTGTCCGTCAGATTGCTCGCCAGGTGACGGTGCTCCACGAGGGGTCGGTTTTGTGCGAAGGTTCCATGGACGATGTGCAAAGCGATCCGCGTGTGGTTGAGGTCTATCTGGGGCCACCGGAGTCCCATGATTAGGTTGGATAGCCTAAGAGAGTTTTTTGAAATTTTGAGGAATGACCCCAGCGATGGCAGCTCCAGATAGTACCGCCCCTACGCTCAACGTGAGCGGTCTTAATGTTTACTACGGCGAAAGCCACATTCTCCGCGACGTGGACATGACTGTGCCCAAGGGGCAAATGGTGTGTCTAATTGGCCGCAACGGTGTCGGCAAGACCACTATGCTCAAGACCATTATGGGGTTGCTGAGTCCGCGCGGTGGCGATATTCGCTACGGCGGTGAGTCCGTAGTCAAACAGCTGCCCAATCAGCGGGCGCGGGCCGGTATTGGCTATGTACCCCAAGGGAGAGAAATTATTCCCCGACTGACGGTAAAAGAGAATCTTCTCATTGGTTTAGAAGCCTTAGGTAGCCGTGTACCCAAGGCAAAAAAGGAAGTTCCCGAGCTGATTTTTGAGCTATTTCCAGTTTTAAAAACTATGCTGTCCCGCATGGGCGGAGATCTAAGCGGCGGACAGCAGCAGCAGCTAGCCATTGCCCGCGCCCTCATGGGCCAGCCTCAGCTGCTACTGCTGGATGAACCCACCGAGGGGATTCAGCCTTCAATTATTTTAGATATCGAAAATGCGGTGCGACGCATTATCGAAACCACGGGAATATCAGTGCTGCTGGTGGAGCAGCACCTGCATTTTGTCCGGCAGGCGGACTACTACTACGCCATGCAAAAGGGCGGTATCGTCGCCTCGGGCGCTACAGATCAGCTGAGCAACGATGTGATTCAAGAGTTTCTGGCGGTGTGAAAGAACCATTGCGAGAGACGGCGGCGTTTGGTGACTTTGCCGACACACTCCGTAATGTTTAGCAACCTTGTACGCTATGTAACTAGCTTTACACCGAAAACACTGATATATTTTTTGGACTCACTTTGTGGGTAGCAAAATCCGGGCTAGGCGCGTACGAACTAGCCCGGAGCGTGGTCTATTCGCCGCTGATGCTTCAAAGTACAGGATACTTCTCGTTTAAGGAGACCCATACCTATGGTTAGCAAACAGACTCGTTCTCGAGCGGTCAACTCTGCCGGTGGATTCATGAACGACTTTCGTGATTTCCTGCTGCGGGGCAATGTTGTTGACTTAGCTGTCGCCGTTGTTATTGGCGGTGCTTTTGGTACTGTTATTACCTCATTTATCGAGGATATTATTACTCCCCTGTTGCTTAGTCCTGCCCTCAGGGCTGCCAATGTAGAAGACATTGCCTCCCTATCCGCCAATGGGATCAAATACGGCCTCTTTCTCTCGGCTGTGATCAACTTTGTGGTGATTGCATTTATCTTGTTTGTGCTTATTCGTTCGTTTGAGCGGGTAAAACGTACCGAAGAAGTGGATGCCGGTCCCACCACTGACGAAAAGCTCAACGATACTCTGGGTCGGCTGACCGGCTTTTTAGAGCAGCGCATGTAGGTGTTACCCCATGGGCGGCGGTTGGGGCCCGGCCAGGTACCCCCAACCGCTGTTGAAGCTGTGTGGGCAAAGCCTGTGGGCAACGCTATAGTATGACGTGCCCATGGGAGGGATATTTCTGGCTGTGAACTCACCGACTGCAACGCTTTTGATTTCATGCCCTGACCGCCAGGGGCTAGTCGCTAAAATTGCCAACTTTATCTACGCCAACGGCGGCAATGTGGTCCATGCCGATCAGCATCGAGACGAGCCGTCGGAGCTGTTTTTATCTCGTATTGAGTGGCAGTTAGCTGGGTTTAACCTGCAGCGGGAGCTGATTGGCCCCGCCTTTGATTCTATTGCCAAACCTCTCGAGGCGACGTGGCAGCTACATTTTTCCGATGTGGTGCCCCGTATGGCTATTTGGGTGAGCAAGCAAAACCACTGTCTGTTGGATTTGCTGTGGCGACACCAGGCGGGGGAGCTAGCGGCCGAGATTCCGCTGATTATTAGCAACCATGAGACCCTCCGCCCCCTGGCCGAGCAGTTTGATATCGCGTTTCATCATATCCCGATTGACAAGGCGTCTAAGGCCGCTCAGGAGACAAAGCAGCTGACGCTACTCAAGGAGCACGCCGTGGATTTGGTGGTGCTGGCTAAGTATATGCAAATCCTGAGCCCTGATTTTTTGAGGGCGTTTCCTCGGGTGATCAATATTCACCATTCGTTTTTGCCTGCCTTTGTGGGGGCTAACCCCTACCACCGCGCCTATGAACGGGGGGTAAAGATCATCGGTGCGACCGGCCACTATGTGACATCGGACCTGGATGCGGGGCCAATTATTGAGCAGGATGTGGTGCGGGTGAGCCATCGTGACCAGGTGGGCGATCTGATCCGTAGGGGTAAGGATTTGGAACGGATGGTGTTGGCCCGAGCCGTGCGGCTGCATTTGCAAAACCGAGTTTTAGTGTATGGCAACCGTACGGTGGTGTTTGCCTAGGCGGTGGATAGGGGAATGCCATCAAATTTGTTGAGGGCTACTAGCGTCAGACTTAGCACCAGTACCATGCCCAGGGGAGATAGCCCGGCCCCCAGGGGAATCAGCCCCAGGGCTAACAATGCCAGGGACAGTCGAGCGATAATCACCCCTTTGGGTAAACAGCTAGGGGAGGCCCACTGCAGAGCTGTAACCCCCATGAGAAAAATGGCAATACCACCGCAGAGTACGGTCCTGGCTTCAGCGCTCAGGGTCTGGCCGGATGCCGTTTCCATGGCAACCTGGATGCCAATGCCGGTGGCGACAATGCCCATAAAGACAAACAGGTGGCTGTAGCCGTAGATGTAGGACCGCAGCAGGGCCAGCCTGCCGCCCCGCAGTGCCCAGTTGATGACCGATTCACTGGCCCGTTCAAAATACATCCACCATAGGCTGACGGCGGTGAGAAAGCCCCCCATGCCGGTCAATATGCTGTGCCACTGCCAGTCGGTTTGGGATACGCCCGTGGCCACAGCAATAATGGCTTCTCCTAGGACAATAATTACAAACAGACCAAAGCGTTCATCCATGTGGGATTTTTGGGTGGGTACCTGGCGAATTGTCAGGTAGGTAATGGGGCCGTTGCTAATTTCAATGAGTAGTGCCGTTGCCCACAGCCAAAACCGGGTCGGTTCGGGGACGGCAATGGATGTTATCCACAGCAGACATGCGATCGCAAAGCTGATTCCATAGCGAGCGGTAAGCTCCCGCGACTGGGGGACAAACCGCCATGCCTGCACGTACAAAACTATAATCACTAGCCGCAGGGCGCTATAGATGGCTGCAAATTCGGCGGAGCCGCCGTGGAGCGCGTTGTGAATTGTCAGCGCCATGATCACCAGCCCAAACATGACCCCGAGCATGACCAAACGATAGGGGCCACGGTCCACATCAAACTGGTCAGCGTAGTAGCTAAAGTCAATCCAAAGCCACCAGACGGGGACAAACAAAGCTGCAAAGCCAGCAATGCCGAGCCAGCTAAAGTCATCGTGTAGCAGGTGGGCGAGTTCTGCGATCGCAAACACAAAGACTAGATCAAAAAATAATTCTAACCAGGTGGCATGGCGGGTATCCTCACGGTCTTTACCACGGTGTAGCCGCAGTGGATGGGAACGTTGACGGGCCATTAGAACGTTTCTAGGTTGCTACTTTGATAAACGGTACTAGGTGCATCATGTAATCCCGTTTGCCAATGGGTACACCAGCCATGCGAAGAATATCGTAAGCCGTGACCATATGGAAATAGAAATTTGGTATCAGAAAGTCATTCACATAGGCGCTGCCAGACAGCTCGAGATAGAGATTCTGACCTAAGTCTATGCGCGAAATCTCATCTAGCTTTGCGTCTTCAACATCAATGCCCGAAAGAAGTTCCTTTGTATTTGTAATGTGCTCGTATGCCTGCGCGAGAGATTTGACATCTGGGTCTAGATTATCTGCAGGTTTGTTGTCGCACCATAGGGCAAAGTTGCGTGGCTGATTGCAGGTAAACGCAATCTGGGTGCCAAAGGGCAGCATGTCATCGATAATACGCCTTTGCAAGAACGACTCGCTATCAGAAAAATGGGCGTGAGCCGATTTCATCAGGTGCTCAAGCGTTGTTAAGCGGCTTTCGAAACGGGTTTGGATTAGACCTATTTGCATTTTAGGATTCCTCAACACTGAGTTTCACAAAGTCTAGCTGTATTAGAGACACCTGACGGCCTAACGTTCTGGCTAAGTAGATATAATCAATCTTTGTATTGCCCTTGAGACTCCCTTCAATCTGCTCCCATCAGGTTTTACTGGCAATAGCAGTAGTTTTTCAAACAGCTCTTGTGGGAGGTCTCAAAAGTAATATGCCTTTGTTTGAGACTTCAAGAATGAAGCTCTGCAATCTTAGAAAGTGTCATTGGACCAACTATACCGTCGGGTTGTCCCAACATATTTTCAGCTTGAAACTTTTCAACGGCCTGTACTAGTTCAGGAGTAAAGAATTGATCTATTCCCCCCCGATAGTAATCAAGGTTTCCAAGTATCTCCTTTATCGTCCTTACGTCAATTCCTGCATCACTCAGGTGATTCAATGTAAGACGCTTCTGTAACTTTATTTTGCTCTCAGGAGGTAGCAGAGCAAGAACTTGGGCAGATTCATCATAGATTCTCTGCCGATTTTCACGAGCTTCCTTCGATAGGCCTGCTTCGCTTTGTCGAACTTGTCCTAGTGAAACTAACAACTTTTCGTCTAGTTTTTCTACCCTGTTGTCAACCCTTTCGATCTCTTTCTTAACTTCTGTCAGTGCAATTTCGATATCACCAAGCTTAATACTTTGTATATAAGCTACAACTTCTTCGAGGTATGGAACTACTGCCGACACAAGTGCAATACAAAACCAATAGATAGCCTGGGTTTTGATTTCAGTCTCATCTGAGACAAAAAAACTGTAGAGACATATGGCTAAAGCAAAAACTGAAAAAAACCGGCTAATAAAAGCAATACCTAGACGACGCATAACTACTGGTTTCTTCTGGTTTCTTTGTTGATAATGTAGCAGTGCTTGACATCAGACAGAACAGCTAGCTTTCATGCCCGATCTGACTGATGGCCTAAACTGTCTAAATGTCTTGCTGGTCCACCTGTGTTAGAAATTTTTTCAAGTCTAATCAGAGCTTGCGGCTTTATCTCGTCAACCCAATCAACAGTGCCATAAAATCACACTAAGTACCTAATCTCTAGAATGCGCCAACTATAGTTAACTTATCACATAGCACAAATCGCCTACCCCATATTGTCACGGTGGTCGTCAGCCACCTCTGGAACTGTTGTTATTCCTAAGGTTGAAATCGCAATCGCTGAACTGTATCAGTAACGACGCCCAGCAGAAAACTGCCCAGACGGTATCGCCATCTGCGATCGCGGCGCAGAAATCCGCTGATATTAAACCGAGGCGAACTCATAGGGCTGATTCCATCTAGTAAGTGTAGCCAAACACAGCCTGCAGATTACCGGTGATATTTCTTTTTGACATCTATCGTCTGAGCGATACTTTGGCGTCTGAGCGATACTTTGGCTCAACCCCTGCTATTTCTAGAACGGTCGGTTGCACCGACTGCTCTAACCGACCGTTCTAGGTGTAGTTTAACCAGAACTTTTAAGCAATTAGCTGAGTAAAGGGCGTATCGTCTAAATCACCAATGATAAAGGACTGAACGTCTACGATCGGGCCATCCTTCATGAAATTACAGCCAACAGCTGTTGCTCTAGGTGTGCGATCGCAAGCCCATAGTTCTCCCTAAGCACCCGCGCTGCAACGCCCACTGGATGGTTTGCCGCTTCTATTTCTTGAGTTTCTTTCAGAATGCCCAGCAGTAAAAAGTCCGGGGTAATGCGCGATTGATCAAATTGCTCGGCTTGGTCATGGGCCAGCTCTAACACTCGTTTGGATCGAGGTGCTAGAGGCAGTTGAGTTGGGGTGGGAATATCGGTGGCGGGAGCAGAACGGGAACCTAAGAGTCTCACAATTTTTTGCTGAGCTGATTCAAAAGTAACGTCTTCATTCTGAAGGATCCCAGCGGTGACCTGGTGCCTTCGGCGAGTAATCCCAGCAATATTGCCTCTGTTCCAACTACGTCCAAGTAAATTTTACGGATAGCGACATCGCCTAACTCCATCACTCGAATTGCCTCCGGCGTGTAATTCTGTTCTGAAATCGCTGCCCTCACTCATCACATCACGGGCTAAGGACAGCATTTCTTGCCATTCCGCTGCAGTGTCTTGGAAACGTGTTTCCAAAGTGGTTTGCTGTTTTGAGGCAAAATATTGCTCGGTTATCGTAATGGCCTCCATGGCTTCAATCAGGTTTTCCACCGCAATTGCCTGAGTCGTTTGGAGTTCGTGGGCGAGTCTATTCAGCCGTTTGAGCAATGTTCGTGATAAATCGATTTGGTCTCGGATTTGCACACAGTGTAAGTCAATTACCCTAATTCTCTGCGCTAAACTTTCAACACAGTCTGCCACGCCTTTGTTGCTACTGCCTTTGCATCCGTTTCGATCAAGTTCCCGTGTGCAATAATGATACGTTCAAAATCCCACGAGAGAATTTTTTCTAACCCTTTTCTCACGATCTCTTTGTTACCCCATCCCAGCTGATACTCAGGTGCGGGTTTAGGGTTATTCCACATGTGGAACACAGCTTTCCACCAGAATCTCAATAGCAGGCCTGCTTCATGCGTATAATCATCGCCAATGTTCTCCAATAGATCCACAAGGATTAGTGTTCGGGTTGGTTTGTGGAGAAAGGCGACTTCGTTCATAATACGCGTGCCTTGGATAACAACCTGCTCGAAATCTAACTCCCAACGAGGATCGGGTCGGTTTCCCAAAATCCAGTCAAAACTGATATCGGCGCGTTTCTTTTCCAGACCTGGGCAGAGAAAGGTTTCAGCGTTGGGGTAATCGACTTGGAGATCGGAGACATAGAGGTGGTGAAAGTTGCCTGGGGCAATGATATAGGCGACTTCGCCGAGTTGATCAATTTCTGATTTGAGGAGTGCGTCCAATTTGCACGGGCTATGTAGCCACAGTTTACCGTCGTTTAGCCTCACTATTGTCATACGGCTGAAGAGATCCATGCCGCCGAAGCGAATCGCATACTCCACAATGTAAATTGTGCCCGGAACATACTCATCTATCGAATAGGCCATGGTGTTGCTCCCCCGATCGGCTTTTCATAGCGGTGCCTAACGCGTATCCACTACCGCTCCTCCTCCGCCCAGCGACGACGATGCGCCGAGGATGAAGCCAAAGTCATACCAGAGTCCAGAATTGTTGATTTCGTAGATCCTGACATCAGAATCGAGCAGGCTGATAGTGAAGGTTAACGGCAGGAGCAAACCGTGCCACAAGCCGGCAAAGAATTCTGCAGCGGGCGTGTCCGAGAGACTGTATTTGGAGCCAGATCCAGCAACGGAAAGTATGTTCATCATCGTCACCTCATGGTTTCTTCGTCTGCCTAACGTTGCAGCTGGTGATATGAAATCAGTCTGGCTACACGGGACCATCAGCCTGCGTGGCCCGGTTTCAGAGACATGACGCTATTCAGATTTCTTGGCTGATGCCGCCATTGATGCAATAGCACCACCCACACCCCCGCCAACTCCGCCAGCAACAGCAGCGTCAGAATCTTTGCTAATAACATTTAGGACAAGAGCACAGACGACGGCCCCGGCAACAGCTCCAATAACTGCGGCAGTCAAGATTTTAGTTGGACTCATTTTCGATTCCTCTTAACGTCTGCTTTTGAGATACATAAAGGTTGCATTCACTGGACGCAGGTAACCTTTGCAACTTGACCAAGTATACTGTGATGTTCCGGTGAAGCGCGATTGTTGGCTGGAATTTCTCACCGATCTAACTCATTAAATTCCTAGGATTACTGTCTCCACCCTAATCTCTGTTTTGCTGATAAAGCATCCACTTTGGGCATATGAGTCTCAACAAGCTTTACAGTCTCTTGAACCAATGCTTCAAGTTGATTGACCGCTACAAAAGAGGCTTGATGAAACAAGCTTTAAAGGCGAGCAGCTAGATTTTTAAGCGTAATCTCCATATGCTCAATAAACCTGCTCATCCGCCTGGTGCTTATACTACACGCATGATGGTGCATAGATGTGGGATGAATTTCATGATTGAGATGTTGTAGATTTCATACACCGATGAACTGTCTCGACTGCCAATCAAGCCATATCTGTACTCTTTTGATTTTGTGGATAACTCCTCTCCCACTTGGATAAAGTCGATTTAATGGCTAAAGACTGTATGAGATCCAAAAATTAATGCTGGAGAGACGTTGAATATAATGTCTGTATGCCCAATAGTAGGGCCTAATAAATTTTGTTTCCTAAGTAGGTAGCCATAAGTCAACGTATCCGTAGATCGCTAAAATAGCCGCGAAACCAGAAAGCTCAATACTATTTAGTTTGGATTACTCGTCTGTCCATAATTTTTAACAATGCAGTAAAGTCAAAAATAACTATGAACAAGTCTGACAAAAATACCCCACCCCTAGTCTTTCCTCGGGCACCGATTCTGGCTAGCGATCGCGCCAATTGGAACAATATTCACTTTGCTCACTTTCGGCAACCCCCCTGCCAGGTTCCGGAGTACAAATCGTCACAGCACATTCTTTGTATGAATGTCGGTAGGAGGGTTAGGCTAGAGCAATCAATTGACGGAAAGAGTACGACAGTTTACTCAGCTCCAGGAGATCTGGGAATTTACCC
>JBCDJC010000109.1:0-16888 GCA_038748225.1 Cyanobacteria bacterium P01_H01_bin.26
ATTGCCGATGGCGAGCATTTTTCTGTCTCCGCTGTTTTACCTAGCGGTAATCGTCTCGCTGTAGGTGATACTGCTTCGGTTCGTTTGCAATCGGCTGACGGTAAGTCTATTCAGCAGCTTGCCAATGAGTATGCTGAAGACCCCTCTGTATTTGTTCCTAAATGGGAAGTTACAAAGGGGGAAGACCTAGTCAAGATCGATGAAAACGGTCAAATTACAGCTCTGGCTCCCGGTGATGTAACGGTTCAAGCCAAGGTGACTGGTCTCGCCGCCAGCAAGGGCTTCTTATTTATTAAGGAGCTAGGTCGCATTGGAGCCCTGGGTGATGAAGGGGAAATCCACTGGGACATCCTGGGCATGATTCTGTTTTTTGGCATCAGTTTGTATGTCAATCAGCTCCTATCTGGTCAGTCTTCCAGCGATAATCCTCAGCAAGAGACCATCACAAAACTGACGCCTGTTTTATTCTCAGGCATGTTTCTGTTTTTCCCACTACCCGCTGGTGTACTGCTGTACATGGTGCTGGCAAACGTCTTTCAAACGGCTCAATCCTTTATCCTTTCTAAGGAACCTCTTCCTGAAAATATTCAGGCTTTGGTAGATGCCCAGGAGGCGAAAGTCGTCAGTTCCGAGCGAGATCAGCTAGCTTTTGAGCCCGGCTCTAGAAAGCCAGCAGCCAAGGGTAGTAGCGAGCGCGCTAAAGGTTCCAATAAAAGCTCTGCTAAAGCGAATAAGCCTGGCAGTAAACCTAACTCTACCCGTTCTAAAGGTAATAAGAAATCTGGCGGTGGCTCTAAAAAAAAGGTCTCTAACCGTTAGGGTTCGGTAGACTTGTGGTTGGCGCTGAAACAGGTACAGATAACTTATGGGCGAACAGCAAGACCAAGAGGGTATCCAATGGCTATCGAAGCTGCTAGAGCATCAGGGAGTCAACGCCAGCGTAACGGGCGAACACATAGATGATGACCTAGGCGATAGCAGTTTTTGGCTGACTATCGATGATTCCTCTTTGACCCAGACCCAGATCGATGGGCTCCTGGGGGAGCGCGGTCGCGTTCTAGATGCAATTCAGTATTTAGCTAATACGGTGCTAAATATTGATCAAGAGCCAACGCAGCAACAGTCCTACACCATTGAGTTGCAGGGCTACCGGCAGCAGCGTCGAGATGAACTCAAGGCTATTGCTGAAAAGGCCGCAGACGCAGCGCTAGCTAGCGGTCAAGAACATGAGGTGGCTGATTTGTCCTCGGCGGAACGACGGCAGGTGCATACCTTCTTGAAGGCCTACGGTGGTTTGGAAACCTTTAGTCGTGGTCGTGAACCCGATCGTAGATTAGTAGTGCGCGCATTGGCAGGTTCTGACCTAGGCGATGCGACTGACGCTTAAGTATTTATCAAACCTCTCATGTCGCAGCCCATGCAGAGACTGTACATTCCCCACTTGGCCAAGGATCCGAGCAGGACTCGGATAGTTGAGGTTGAGGATTATCTGCGCGATCTAGATACGTTGACTCCGGTTAAGGGACGTATACAAATTCAGCATCGCGGTAACTTTTTAGAGGTCTCAGCTCTGGCTGAAACTATCGTTACTCTCACCTGTCACCGCTGTTTGCAGAATTACAATGCGCGGATACAGGTCGATACCTCAGAGTTTATTTGGCTGCAGGACCCTGAACCTGAGGTCTATGCTGAAGAGGTTGAGGTCAGTGTAGATGAGCTGATTGAAACCCTGCCACCCCAGGGGCATTTTGATCCAGCAAAGTGGCTCTATGAGCAACTTTGCTTGGCGCTACCCCAGCGACAGCTGTGCGACCAAACCTGCGGGGGCATCGTCAATCCAGCCGCCGCCGACCATGGGCAAACATCTACCGATCGGCGGTGGGCGGCACTCTCTGCCCTCAGACAGCAGCTCTCTGATTAGACTGATCAAGCAAGGGTGGTTCTATGGCATTTCGGGATGAATTAGGACTCCTTATTCGGGCTCGCTACCCGTTGGTTTACATCCCTACCCGCGAGGAAGAGCGGGCTGAAGATGAGATTGCAGAAGTTGCGGCTAAAACGGGTGGCCGAGCTATGTATATCTGGGATTTTGTCGATGGCTATCGGGGCAACCCCACGGATACTGGTGTCGGTCGTCGCAATCCGCTGCAGGCTCTGGAGTTTGTTGAAAAACTACCCGCTGCCGCATCAGCTGTATTTATCCTGCGGGATTTTCATCGCTTCCTAGACGATATTGCTGTTTCGAGAAAGCTGCGTAACCTGGCGCGGCTGCTCAAGTCTCAGCCTAAAAATGTAATTATTCTGTCGGCTCAGTTAGTTATTCCTGATGAGCTCAGTGAGCTGCTGACGGTGCTGGAGTTTCCGCTGCCTTCGGTGGATGAAATCCGCTGTGAAATAGAAACGCTGCTTGGAGCTATGGGTAATTTGCCAGAGCCTAAGGCCATGGATGCCCTGGTGAGGTCATGCCAGGGACTCTCGATGGAGAGGATTCGGCGGGTGTTGGCGCGGGGAATTGCCGCGAATGGTTTCTTTAGCCCTGATGATATCGATCTGATTTTGGAAGAAAAGCGACAAACGATTCGTCAGACCCAAATTCTCGACTTTTACCCTGCTGCTGAAAAAATCTCTGATATTGGCGGCCTCGATAATCTTAAAGATTGGCTGATCAAGCGCGGCGGCTCATTTTCTGAGCGGGCTCGGCAGTATGGGTTGCCCCATCCTCGTGGTCTGATGCTGGTGGGGATTCAAGGAACGGGCAAATCCCTAACGGCTAAAGCCATCGCCCACCACTGGCACCTGCCGCTGCTGCGTTTGGATGTGGGACGTCTTTTTGCCGGACTAGTGGGTGAGTCAGAGTCACGTACGCGGCAGATGATCCAGCTGGCCGAGGCCCTAGCGCCCTGTGTGCTCTGGATTGATGAGATTGATAAAGCGTTTGCCGGGTTTGAGGGGCGGGGTGACTCGGGCACCACTAGCCGCGTTTTTGGTACATTTATTACCTGGCTGTCGGAGAAGACATCGCCAGTATTTGTGGTTGCAACCGCCAATAACATTGGGGTACTGCCTCCAGAGCTGTTGCGGCGTGGCCGATTTGATGAAATTTTCTTTGTGGGGCTGCCCAGCCAGCCGGAGCGGGATGCGATTTTCAATGTGCATTTGAGTCGGCTGCGCCCCCACAATGTAAAAAGCTACGACACTAATCGTCTGGCGTATGAAACCCCCGATTTTTCAGGTGCCGAGATTGAACAGACCATTATTGAGGCGATGCACATTGGCTTTAGCCAAAATCGTGACTTTACCGTCGATGATGTTTTAGAAGCCGCGAGCCAGCTAGTGCCCTTAGCCCGCACCGCCAAAGATCAGGTCGATGCCCTGCAGGCCTGGGCCGCTTCTGGTAAAGCCCGCCTGGCATCGCGGAAATCGCTGTTGAGCGATCGCATCCAGCAACAGAAGGATAACGGGTGAAGTGCTATCGAAATGGGGTATAACCGTAGGACGCACACCGTTGGCGTAATTGGACTCTTATCGTTAGACAGCAACCATGGCATCCAACCGATTTAACCTGCAAGATTTTTGGGTGGGTCTGACCAAGTTTGTCTTGGGGGTTGCGATCGCACTATTCGTCATATCTTTGGCCGGAGTCGCAACCGCCCGCTATTTTTTGACTCAGCTTGCCACCGCCCCGGAGCGACCGGTGTACGACAACGACGCCCCGGACCCGCCGCCCCCGCCCGCCCCCGCAGAAGCGGAGGCCGCTGCCCCGGTCCCAACTCCAGCTCAGCCTGAGCCCCAGGCTAGCGCACCTGAAAGCGATGCCCAGGCTTTGTACCAGGTGGTAGTCACCTACGGCGAGGGGCTGTTGGTGCGCTCTGGCCCCGGAGCCGAATACGGCACCATTGGGGGAATAGACTACGACGACACCATAGACGTACTGGAGGAGTCCGGACGCTGGTTCAAGGTACGTGCTGGTGGTGTTGAAGGCTGGGTCAGGGGCCGGGGCAATACCCAGCGGCTTTAGTTGCGATGGTTATTGGTGTAGTTAATCCGCGCGCCGGCCCATAGGAGCTTGTTGCGTAGGGTTTGATAGTAGGACTGATTTTGGCGTAGCAGCACAAATTTTGCCATGTGTTCTGCCATAAAAATATCCACCCGCTGACCGGGCCAAATGGAGGTGGCCATCACACCATCCATCCATAGTTTTGTGGTCATGCCAGGATCCGCCAGGGGCCAAATACTCACCACACTTCCAGATGGAATTACAACGGGACGGCTAGACAAACTGAGGGGGCAAATGGGGGTTACCACAATGGCATCCATTCCGGGATGAACAATGGGACCATTGGCGGCCACCGTATAGCCAGTGGTGCCGGTGGGTGTACTGACTAACAAACCATCTCCCTGGTACTGATCGACCACCGCGCCATCAATTTCCATTTCTAAAATGGAGGTGAGCATACGATCGGGGGAGGCTGGTTTGACGCACATTTCATTAAGCGCCCAGTAGGCCTCACTCAATGGCTCACGATTGCTGCGATTTCCCTCATGGATAGAAGCCTGTAGCATCATCCGTTGCTGCACCGCGTAGCGATCGTCCAGGAGCCGGTCAAGGATAGTTTCAAAATCCTCAATTTCATCCGATGATTCGGTGAGAAACCCCAGATGACCGCCAACGTTGACGGCCAAAATAGGAATTTTTTCGGGGGCCAAATGGCGGGCAGCGGCAAGAGCCGTGCCGTCTCCGCCCAATACCATGGCCAGGTCGATGGGCTGCTGGGCCGAGGCCAGGAAAACGGGATAGGGATTATCCTTGGGTCCGCTGGGGCCAAGCAGCACATTGGCACCGCGTTTTTCCAACTGCTTTGCACATTTTTCGGCCCAGCTTTTGCTAATGGGATTGCCTGCTTTGTGGACAATGATGACTTGGTTGAGCTTCACGGTGGAGGTGAGAAATGCCTGTTGAAATACTAAGCTACTTTGCTGTTTGCCAGCCTGTAGCCGCCTGTTCTAGGACGTAATTAGCCAGATTTGTGATGTCGTCTTCGCTAAGCCGCTCTTCATAGGCGCTCATCAGCCCTTTGCCGTTGGTAATCAGGGTTGCGATCGCATCCGTAGAATCATAACCATAGCGCTTCAGTGCCTTTTGCTTGAGGTTTTTTCCCCGGCGGATAATGTTTGCCCCATTGGGATGGCACCCGGCACAGTGCACTTCAAATAATTCGGCGGGCGGGCCTGCCCAGGCTACGGTTGCGGTACTGGCCCATAGCCCCATCACTAAGCAGCTAGCCCAGCCGTAGATCAGCAGACGCGTTAGCCCAGAGCGAAAGAAGAGCAACCTGCTCAACGCTAAACGAGCCAAGCCAAGAACAAAGGACACTCTAAAAGTAGGTACTGTCATTGAAATCAAAGGGTGGGAAATCAGAGGGTGGGACCAGGGAATAAGCAACTTGATTTTTCCATGGTACTGGCTGGGGTACTGGCTGGCAGCTGCGGGAGAATACCGATAGCGTCTGCCAAATAATAATAAGAACACCTCAATAGGAACACCTCGTATTCCTCAAGGACCAAAGCCACAGGACCAGTGTGATGAACCTATGCCCTTAGGACTCACATTTGTTTAGAAATAAAGATGTGTTTTCCAGACGGATGTAAGCGCTAGACTGTGAAGGATTTTAGGGTAGGTTACTTCACCACGGGCGTGCCACACTATGAAAAAATCATTACTAATCGGTCTGATGATGACTGGAGCTGTGGCTGGCGGTGGTTTTGCCTATGGCTGGCATAGTGTGGCCCATGTACCCAGCAGCTTGGCAGCTACCTCAAGCGAGCCGTCTATCCCTCAGCAGAGAGCTGAAGCTGACATCCCCCGTGGGGACAGTCAAGTCATTCTAACCTTGGATGAACCCCAGCTAAATCAGCTGGTCAATGATGCTATTTCCAGTCAGCCCCAGGCCGCTCAAATTTTGACCCATGCTCAATCGTTGCACACATCGCTTAGGGACGATCTAATCGAGACGGGGGCTGTCCTCAATTTATCTGAGCTGCCTCCAGAAGCGCTACCTGCTAACCTACAAGCCAGCTTAAACCAGCTCACCAGTGCGGTGCCTATGCTGGCCAATCGCGATATCTATATTGGCATTGTGGGTCGACCCCAGGTGGAAAATGGTCAGCTCAGACTCGATCAAGACATTCAGCTAAAACTTGGCCAGCTGACGCTTCCCCTAGTCGATGTCGCTGCGCAAATGGGCCTATCTACAAACGATGTTGAGCAACGGCTCAATGCCATACTCAATCAGCAAGGGCTAACCGTAAACGCAATTGATATCGTAGATGGCAAGCTGGTCATTAGTGGGGAGAGCCCATAATATCGGCTTCGATTTCAGCCCTTAAGCCTACTTTATTCAGAATCGTTTGGCTGTACGCCTTTCATAATGCGAGACAGCTCACTTTTCTCATCCACGGCGACACGGGTGGGCGAGCCGCTAAAAATTCGCTCCAGATTGCGGAAAGAGTCCTTGATTTCAGGTCCGTTGACACTGATTGTGTACTCGCGGATATTCTTGTCGTGCCATGAACCACGCATCTTAAAAACGTTTAGCGCCCGTGACATCTGACCCCGAATTTCCACATACTGCAGCATCAAAATCGTATCTGTGATGGTTGAAATATGGGAGTCTGTGATCGAGTGGGACCCCATAAACTGCTCGGTCGTATTAGTGAAGAAACCTGTGATTTCTTCCTGTTTGGCATAGCCAGTTACACCAATGACAAACTGTCGAAATGAGTTATTGCTGACACCTCGGTCTAGGGCCGAAAGAGAGTCAATGGCAATGCGCGATGGCTTAAAGTGTGCGATTTCCGACTTGATAATTTGTAGGTGGTCTTCTAATCCAGCTGACTCCGGATAGGCACATATAATCTTAAGCAGCCCGGCCTGCTCTAGCGCTTCAAAGTCAATTCCCCAAGAGTAGGCGTTGCGAGATAGCTGTGCTCGCGACTCCTCATAGGCAAATAGGATGGCTCGCTCATTGGCCTTACAGCCATTCTCAATAAACTTACTGACAAAGAGCGTTTTACCTGTGCCCGTAGCACCGGTGGCCAGAATAATCGAATCCTTGAAAAAGCCACCGCCGCACATTTCATCTAGGGTTTCAACTCCAGACGATACCCGCACATTAGACGAGCGCTGGGTCAGCCGCATGGCTCCAAGGGGGAAGATATTGATGCCATCGTGGGTAATAGTAAAGGGGTACTCCCCTTTCATGTGTGTAGTGCCCCGGAGCTTCAAAATTTCAATGGTGCGGCGGCGACGCTCTCCTTCTAAAACGTTGCGGACAATAACCACGTTGTCAGAAACAAATTCTTCTACCCCAAAACGGGCGACGGGACCATATTCTTCAACCCGTTCGGTCGACATGAGGGTGGTTACGCCCATTTGCTTGAGGCGAGCCACCAATCGAAAAATTTCCCGCCGGACTACTCCTGCCGCATCATACTGCTGGAAGACAGCGGTGACTGAATCGATGGAAACCCGCTGTGCTTTATATTTACGAATGGCATACTGAATGCGCTCAATCAGAGCCGAAAGGTCAAAATTGCCAACGATCTCCTGACCCTCGGGATCGGGGGACGCATCTAATATAAATAGCTTGCCATCGCTAATGAGCTTCTGTAAGTCCCAACCAAAGCTACAGGCGTTCTGAATGATGTCGGCGGGGGATTCCTCAAAGGTGACAAATACACCCGGCTCGTCAAAATCGATGATGCCGTTATATAAAAACTGTACGGCGATAAGGGTTTTACCAGTGCCTGATGTGCCACTCACCAGCGTAGATCGCCCGGCCGGCAGACCACCATGACTGATGTCATCAAAGCCTTCCATCATGGTGCGGATCTTTCTAACGCCCGCCAAGGTATTGATCGAGGAGAGCCCAGCTTGAGAAGACTGAGTCATGGCTTAGTAAATTGACCTGTTAAAAAAACTTTAAGAGCAAAGACTATCATTTACATTTCAACAGGTTAAGCAATCTAGGGCAAGCATTAAGGCCGATTCTGCTTAAAGTTCACCACAAGGTACCACGGAAGTGAAAAAACGTTTAGAACCCGTTGATAATCCTACTCGACTAATATAGCGGTTATGGACATCTAGACACGGGGTTAATTATCTTCTCTAAGCTCATCATAGAGCAGGTCTAGCCCAATCAATACGCGCTCACGGTCAGACAGATCCCCGATAATCTTACGCACTGGAGGCGGTAAAATCTTTGCCAATGTCGGAGTGGCCAATATTTTGTCTTCTTCAGCTAGCTGTGGATTTTGGAGGACGTCGATAACCTTTAGTGCATAGACGCCTTGAAATTCCTCTTCTAGAATCGTATTTAGCATTTTGAGTGCCCGCGTAGAATTGGGGGTGTTCCCGGCAACGTAAAGTTTCAAGATGTAGGTTTTTTTATGTGCCATGGCAGGGATTTTCGCAGTGATGGCAGCCTAGAAAGACATTGGAGACATCTGGCGGCAGAGAGAATCTAGATTTCACGGGGAATAGACCGACGGTACATTTCACACAGATGGGCCAACACGTCGATTAGCGTTAGGCGGTAGTCCAAAAGAATTTCCTCGCTCCGGCCTTCTATGTTGAGCTGCTTGGAAAAATTATCCATCAGCTCCATGTGAATTTCGACAACCTTAGAAATCGACACATCAGCAAAAAAGGCTAAGTTAACGTAATCATCAATGCGTTGATTTAAGTGCTTATCATCTGATGAAAAATAATTCAAGATGATTTGGCGATAGTCCTGACGTAGCTGATCTAAGAGCTCATGACGCTCTTCCAAGCTCATATTGCGGATAAAATTTTGTGCGTTTCGCTTGTAGTACACTCCCAAATACCCAAGACGTTCATGCAGTTTTTCGGTCAATCGCTGTTGCTGCAGGCTGAGCAAAAAAAGGCGATTGTCGCGACTATTTTCTGTCACAGCTTCATTATCGATTAGAGCATTTTGGTGGGCCGGGAGCTGCAAAAATTGATTAATCGCTTCACGAACCTGGCTTTCAATGGCGTCTAGCTTGTCTGGAGTGACATGAATAACGGCATTGTGATAGTCAATATGCAGATTCGTCGTATCGCTATCTCCAACCAATAAAATAGGCAGCAGAATATCCCTCTCCCACAGCTCATGCAGTACATCCGGGCCATCATAGCCTGGTTGGACAACCAAACAATCAATTCGATGACGATTGCTAGTAGTCCATTGCACAAAATCCGCTTGTGTTCTACTCCAACTAATGGCAAACGGACTGTGGGCTAGCGTTCGTTTAAGGGACTCAGCCATAGAAGCTTGAGCCGTGTAAATTCCAACCAGAAAGCGTGCAGTCAAAGTTTCGGTGGATACGACGCAACGTTAAGCGTTTATTGCATTATTTAAAAATAATTTATTTATCGATATGTATGATATCGGGTTTTTAATGTGAAGTACGGGTTTCTAGGCCACGGCCCCCTGTACTGTGTTTAATCCTTGCTCATCTAAAGATAATAGTGGGTAAGCCTTAGCTTTTCCAAACTTAAGTATTTTTTATTTGTATGACGCTTTAAAGAATACCCAGGTTAATTGCCCCCGGAATTGGTTAAGCACTCTGGAAATAGCCAGTGTGAAGGTGACCGCCCCAAAAATAAACGAGCATGAAGGGATTCGAACCCCCGACCGCCAGAACCGGAATCTGGTGCTCTATCCAGCTGAGCTACATGCCCTGGTATACGACCCGGATAGTCAGTAACCATTCCTCATCATAGCACCTGTGTTTGATATCTGTCGTTGACTTTACTCCCTGGTGCCAATGGCATACGCTCATGGAGCTGTACAAAGTTTTGGCGGCGTGCTTGATATTCAACATCTATCAAAATCGTTTGGTCAGCGGCGGGCGCTTACCAACTTGAGCCTAAGGCTAGTACCGGGGGAGGTCTATGGGCTACTGGGCCCTAACGGGGCTGGAAAAACCACAGCGATTAATGTGCTGAGCGGTTTGCTGCAGCCCGATGCCGGTCAGGTGTTGATTGCGGGTATGCCTGCTTCGGAGGAAACCAAGCCTTATCTAGGGGTGATGCCCCAGCAAAATCTGTTGTATCAAAGCTTGAGTTGTTGGGAAAATCTATCATTTTTTGCCAAAATCTATGGCCTATCCCCAAAAATGAGATCGCAGCGCATCCGTGCCTGTCTAAAATCGGTCAATCTTGATGACCGTGCCCACAGCGTTGTTGGTTCATTGAGCGGCGGGATGCAGCGGCGGCTGAGTTTGGCGGTGGCGATCGTGCATCAACCCAAGCTTGTGGTCCTAGATGAACCGACCACTGGGCTCGATATTGAGTCGCGATACGAGGTGTGGGCCTTAATCCGTCAGCTAAAACAGCAGGGGGTAACAATTCTGTTGACCACCCATTTGCTTGATGAGGCAGAACGGCTGTGCGATCGCATTGCTTTCTTAAAGCAGGGGCGATTGCTGGATCAAGGAAGCCTGGTCGAATTACGCACCCGCCTGCCAGCCCAGGAGGTAATCACCCTACAAACGACGGATGAACCGGCTGCCATTGAAAGGGCTGTAACCCATGGGTTTACGATGCGCCGTTACGATACTTACCTAGCATTTTGGCTCCCTGAGAGGTTAGAGCTACAAGAATTGCTCATCAAGTTTGATGGTATTCCCATTGATGCTATCGCTCGCAGCCCGGTAACCCTAGAGCATATCTACCTAGAGGTGACCCGTGGGAGCTAAGCTGCCAGGGGCTTGCAGGCGCGGGCAGAAGAATACTGAGCCAGCTTTAACATTGCTTTAGGTATACTTACGCGGTGTTTATGGACGTTGCTAGAGATACGGGTTAGTTTAGACACAGTTCATAGGAACGACTTATACAGAAAATCTACTGATCAGCCGATCTAACCTATACGGACCTTTTTATTTCTAAGCACTAAACTGGTTAAGCTTCTACCCCTGGGTAGGAGCTTAATTAGCTTTAAAGCGCCAGCACATCATTAGCACACCGGAAGAAACACCAGGGGCAACGTCGCCAACATGGCTACTATTAAAGCGGGGCGCCTATGGCTCTTGTCAGATCAATCAGCAATAGCGGGGGAGCCGTATGACTAAATTTTTGCTTGTGTTGATTCCCGCTATTTTAGTGGTTGCGATCGCAGTCCTCTCGGTGCAAAATGCCAGCCCGATTTCGCTACGGTTTTTAGCGTTTCGTTCAGTAACCCTACCCTTTGGACTCTGGTTAGGTACGGGGTTAGCTGCCGGAATGATCGGTACGGCTGGTTTACTGATGCTATTTCCAGCCAAGCGGCGCTAGGTAAAAATGGCTCCGCCCATGAGCTTTTGGTAGCGACGATTTAGCTCTTTTTTGATCAGGCGCCACTGGTCGAGGCTGGGGTCTTGCTGGCTGAGCTGCTCAGCTGCCGTACGGGCTAGCTCCAGTACGGCCTGGTCATTGACCAGACTGGCCAGCGCCAGGTCGGGAAGCCCTGACTGACGGGTGCCAAGCACTTCACCCGGACCGCGAAAGCGCATATCCATCTCGGCAATAAAAAATCCATCCTGGGATTGTTCTAATACCCGCAGCCGCTGCAGCGCTGGTTCACTTTTGCTGCTGCTCATCAACAGGCAGTAGGACTGATCCGCGCCTCGACCCACGCGACCCCGTAGCTGGTGGAGCTGTGAAAGGCCAAAACGTTCGGCATGCTCGATCAGCATGACGCTTGCATTAGGCACATCCACCCCCACTTCCACCACGGTGGTGGAGACCAAAACCTGGGTCTGGCGCTGGCGGAACTGGGTGATGGCGGCGTCTTTGTCAGCGGAGTTTAAGCGGCCATGGAGTAGCCCCACCTGAAACTCTGGAAAAACCACATCGCTGAGACGCTGATGCTCTTCAATGGCGGAGCGCAGGTCCAGTTTTTCAGACTCGTCCACAAGCGGCAATACGATGTAGGCCTGACGCCCCTGGGCGATTTCGCGGCGGATCAGGTCATAGGTGTGGCTGCGATCGCGGCCGGTCAGCAGGGTGGTCTTGATGGCTTTACGCCCCGGCGGCAGTTCGTCGATTTGGCTTACATCCAGGTCGCCATGGAGTGTTAGGGCCAGGGTACGGGGAATGGGAGTGGCCGTTAGGGTCAGCACATGGGGATGCTCGCCTTTTTGCTGAAGCTTTGCCCGCTGCGCCACGCCAAATCGATGTTGTTCATCGATGGTGACCAGACCCAAACGGCTGAATTTTACCGGATCTTCAATCAGGGCATGGGTTCCCACCAGCACGGGCAGTTCTCCGGTCGCTAGCTGGGTATGGATTTCCCGACGTTTTGCAGTTTTAGTTGAGCCGGTCAATAGCTCCACCGGCAGATGCAGTAGATTAAACCATGCCACCAGCTGGCGATAGTGCTGCTCTGCTAGGACTTCGGTGGGAGCCATCAGGGCGGCCTGATACCCGGCTTGAATGGCCGCTAGGATAGCGATCACTGCGACCACGGTTTTACCCGAGCCCACATCCCCTTGCACCAAGCGATTCATGGGCACTGATTGTTGCAGGTCAACTAATATTTCCTGTACTACCCGAGCTTGGGCACCAGTGAGCTGGAAGGGCAGCAGCCCATAGAACTGGTCGATGAGTTCTCCGGTGGCAGGCATGTGGATTTGGGTTTGGGCCTGCTGCTGTTTGCGCCGAGACAGCAGACCCAGCTGCAAATAGAAAAATTCATCAAATACCAGGCGACGGCGAGCCAGGGCTAGGGCCTCGCTATCGGAGGGAAAATGAATATGGGCAATAGCCACCGGCAGTTGGACGAGCCCATGCTGTTCCCGTAGCATGGTGGGAAAGGGATCTCGAATTTCGACTGCAGCGGGTAAAGCCGCGACTACAGCCTTGCGTACCAGCGGAGCGGGCACCCCCTCCGTCAGCGGATATACGGGGACTACGCGCCCTACGGTGGCAGAGTCAATGGATTCCTGGGCATCCCCTAGGACCTCCAAATCCGGATCGTCTAGGGTGATGCCATATTTACCCTTTTTGACCAGGCCCGATGCCGCTAAGGTTGAGCCCATCGGGTAAAGTCGTTTTTGACGTTCCTGCCAGCCGCGATTACGAAATCGGGCACCGGCAAAAAATCGACTGATTTTGAGGGTGCCGGTCCCATCGTAGAGACTCAGTTCAAAAATAGTGAGTTTGCTATTGCGGGGACTGTTAAAACAGTTACAGCGTCGCACGGTACCCACAACGGTAACGGTTTCCCCAGCCTTGAGATCTCGAATCTTGACCTGGCGGGCGTAGTCTAGGTGGTCTCGAGGGTAGTAGTACAGGATATCCCGTACGGTATACAGCCCCAGCTTTGCCAGGCGCTCGCTGTTCTTTGGCCCTATGCCCTTTAGATAGGTCAGGGCCTGATCGAGGGGGTGACCGGAGCGGGGCAAAGGAGGTGTCTGGGCTGTCAAGGGGGCTGTTTTAGGTCGCCGGGGCGATGGTGGAGCTGCCCTGTCCGCCGCTTCCGCTACCTTGGGACTGGGTTTGTCCAATAGCAGACGGCTTTGCTGCAAAAACCGTCGGGTGTCGGCCACTAGGTGCTGGCGTTGGGCAAAGGTGAGGGCGCTGTATTTATCAAAGTCCTCTGAGCGCGCCCGCCAACGTTCTTGATCGATGGGGGCAAGGCGGCTGGGAATATGACGCAGGCTGTCCCGTAGAAACTCGCTAAATCGCTTTTGGTGGCCCTGCAGGTCATTAAACCCCGTTTCGGCTTCTACACCCAGGGCTTTTTGCAGACGGATCCAGTCGGGCGGCTCGGCCATTATTCGTTGGTCCAGCTTGCTCTCCAGGCGTCTTCGGCTTGTGCGATCGCAAGTTGCCGCTCAGCATCTTTAAACGAGTGTCCAACCTGCTTGAGTTGAGCCATTTTTTTACGAATACGGCTGCGCCAGACCGCGACATTGGTTTCCGCAAACTCGATTTCAGAGAGACGTAAATGAATTATTACAAAGTCAGGTAGGGAGTCCAGCTGCAGCAATCTCGGCATGGATGTTGACATGTCTGCCCGTTTTGCTGACTCGTCAGATTCCGTGACCACAGCGTTTTCCTCGGCAATAATGGCCGCTGCCATATCGGCCTCATCAGACCACTGTTCGGACTCTGCTTTATCCGCTGAGTCTTTTTGGTCAGCTTCGTCAGGACCCCTTTCCAACTCGTCTTTATCGGGCTCATGCAGCACCTTGATCGACAGTCGGACCAGGTTGGGCGTTTTCATGGGGGTGTGGCCCAATCGTTCTGATTCAGCAGCGGCCGTCAAGAGGGCCTGGGGGACCTCTGGCATCACATTCGCTTTTTGCAAAATTTCATTTGCCTTTTCGGAGACTGCCTTAAGCACATCTCGAATTGCCTTTTCAATTAAAATCTGCCGTCGCATCAGCTGGGCGGGCTGCATCGGCCCGCTAGCTTCTGGCTGATTGATGGGCTCTTCCGTATCCGGACTGCTAATAAGCGTGCGAATTTCAGCTAGCAGTTTTTCCTGAGGGTGCTCCACGGCTGTGGGAGGGGGCATTTCTTTAGGAACTAGGTCTTGGCTATCCTGCGTCCCAGTCGGACGCTCCAAATCATCTGCATTTTCATCTGCAGGGCGCGCTGGCGGCTCGGGGTCTTCCGAATACACCTGCTCCCTAGCAGAAGCCGCCTCTAAAAATAGCTGCCGAATAACGGCCAAACCATCCTCTTCAGCCGGTCGCAAACTTAGATTTTTGGCCGTGTCCCATTTGTCATCAAGCTGCGATTGAATGCGATTGCCTAAGTCGCGCAGCTGCTGTTGAAGGGTATGTCGCTGGGACAGACTCAGGTCTAGAAACTTCTCGGGATAAATCTGAGTGCAAACGTGATAAGCCGTTAGCACTAACTGGCGTTTGCTTGCCTGACTTAAAACCTGTAGGTAGCTGTCGACTAAGGATTCAAGCTCGGTGGCTATATCAGCAGTTTGTTTTTGAAGCTTAGAGAGCTGCTGTTCAATATGACCACTTGCGTTAACCATGCGCGCAGATGTAGACAAGAGTGTGATACAGGAGCAGCGCTCAAAAAAAGGCTGCAAACTCTAGTATAGAACCTAGGAATAGGGCAGGCGCTGGAACGACCTGCCCTATCTATGGAAAAAGGCTGAAACTGACATGGAACAGACTTTAAGCCTTGCTCAGTGATAGCTCTAAGGAACCAACTACTTCTTTTTGCCGGTTTGAGCAGCTACTTCTTCAGCAAAGTTCTCTTCTTTCTTTTCGATACCCTCACCCATGGTAAACCGAGCAAATCGACGAACTTGGATGTTTTCTCCAAGCGTGGCCACCGACTGCTTAATCAGCTCCTCAACGGTAATGTTCTGATCTTTGATAAACGGCTGGTCAAGTAAGGATAGTTCCTTAAGCCGCTTGCCAATCCGACCATCCACAATCTTGGCGCGAATATTTTCAGGTTTTTTGGCAAGGTCTTCACGCCCCATTTCGATCTCCCGCTCACGGGCAACCGTTTCTTCAGAAATTTCAGTGGTTTTGACTACCTCAACGTTGGGACATGCTGCAATCTGCATGGCAATGTCGCGGGCAAGGGTCTTAAACTCATCTCGCCGAGCCACAAAGTCTGTTTCGCAGTTAATTTCTACCAACACACCCACGCGGCCACCGGTATGGATATAACTTTCCACCAGCCCTTCTGCGGCAACTCGACCTTCTTTCTTAGCTGCTGAGGTAATTCCTTTTTGGCGCAACCATTCCATGGCCTTTTGTAAGTCGCCATCATTCTCCTGCAGCGCTTTTTTACAATCCATCATGCCTGCGCCAGTCGTATCGCGCAGCTCTTTTACCTGCTTTGCAGAAATGCCTGCCATTTTCTCCTCCTCCGCTAATTTAAACTTCTAAAGCGACGTCTCTATGAGTACCTAAAGCGGCGACTAAAAACGTCAACAGCTGATGCCCGCAATGGGCTCAGCTGAAAAACATGACTAAAAAAAGCTACAGCGAGTTATTCACCGTCTGCCCCAGGAGCGACAGTTGCTGTGGGTGCTTCCTCATCTGTTCCGGGGGTAATATCTGCTGTGGGAATAGCGGCCTCTTCTGCTCCAGGGATTTCCCCGGTAGCAGCAACAGCTACTTCACCCGCCGCAGGAACAGCCGACTCATCATAATCATAATCTTCTTCGGCGCTCGGATAGTCGGCATAAATGTCGTCTCCATCACCGTTTTCCTGGGAGCCGCCGTGGGAGCCCTCGTAGATGGCATTGGCCAAGCTACCCAGGATCAGCTTGATCGAGCGAATAGCGTCGTCATTGCCTGGTATGGGGATATCCACCACATCGGGGTCGCAGTTGGTGTCTAGGAGTGAAACAATTGGAATACCGAGTTTTTGGCATTCTTGAACCGCGTTATATTCACGCTTGATATCAACCATGATGACGACGTCAGGCAGCCGCCGCATTAATTTGATGCCACCCAGATACTTTTGTAGCTTTTCTAGTTCGCGACGTAAGACAGCGGCTTCTTTTTTGGGTCGAAGGGCTAGGGCTCCAGTTTCCTGCATACGCTCTAGCTCTTTGAGACGCTCGACCCGGGTCTTGATAGTTGTCCAGTTGGTTAGCATTCCCCCTAGCCAACGCTGGTTGATGTAGTAGGAACCACATCGGCTAGCCTCTTCAGCGACGATGCCAGCGGCCTGACGTTTGGTGCCGACAAACAAAAACTTCTGACCCCGCTCAGCGGAACTGCGAACAAATGAATAGGCATTGTCGAGCAGCTGAGCCGTCTGAACCAGATCAATAATATGAACACCGTTGCGAGCAGTGAAGATATATTGATCCATCTTGGGGTTCCAGCGGCGGGTCTGATGACCAAA
>JBCDJC010000110.1:0-16730 GCA_038748225.1 Cyanobacteria bacterium P01_H01_bin.26
GAGGCCCTATTTGCTAAGACCCAGCCGGGTTTATAGGGGGATTTAGGATTTTGCGTTGGTGAGATATGCGCAAGCACAAAATATCGGTCTCGGTTGGGGAAGGGGAAAGGGCGAAGGGGAAACTGGAGGTCTCCTGGAGTTGTCCAGCAACCGCCGTAGATAAGTAGATGGCCACAAACAATCCACGCTGTAGGATGCTGTTAGGCGAAGCCGTAACGCACGGCATAGGAAGGGGCTGATGCGTTACGCTAGCGCTAACACATCCTACAAGTCATTATGGCTCTCCACTTAGCTTTGAGTTGTACCCATCATCTCTCGGCGGTCGGTGTGCATGGACGGTGGCTGATTGCTCTATTTTGTAGGGTGTTTTAATCCAGAGCAGGAGTAACTATAGCTCTTTCTCGTTTGAGCATTGCACAGGCTACGACGATGCCAACTATTGCGAAAAGTGCCATCAGATAAAACACATTATTGTAGGACCCAAATAAGTCTCGAATGCGACCTGTCACCAATGTTCCAATCAAAGCACCTACTCCATAGGCGGAAAAGACAATGCCATAGTTTTGGGCATACCGCTCAGGGTCAAAAAAACGCACCGTTACAGCCGGGGCCATGGCCAACCAGCCACCAAGACAGAACCAAAAGAGACAAAAGGCAATGATATAGGTGGCGACCTGGCCAGGTCCAGCATTCACCATTAGCACACAGGCAATGAGAACTAGCACATAGGAAAAAATGGCGACATAGTGGGGCTTAAACCGATCGCTCAACCAACCAAACAACGGACGACTACCGCCATTAAACAGAGCAAATAAGGAAACACTACTGGCCGCTAAAGTTGGATTGATATTGATGATTTCCTCTCCTACCGGGCTGGAAATGCCAATCGCACTTAAACCGATCAAAGTGCCGATCGCGTAGCACATCCACAGCCCGTAAAACGACCGACTCTTGAATAAGCTCTTTGGATAAGCGGTGGCAACGGTCGATGAAGACGCCACAGCAGTCCGCCGAGGCTGCCAGCCCTTGGGGGGCAGCTTCATCGTCAGGGAAATGGCTAAAACAATAGCGGCAAAGGCAATACCAAAAATTCGCAGGGTGATTTGAGCACTGTACCTATCGATCAGCTGGTTGGCGAGGGGAGCTGTGATCAGGGGCGAAAGTCCAAATCCAACGATTGTTAACCCCATGGCTAATCCTTTTTTGTCGGGGAACCAGCGGGATGCGACCACCATGGGCACACCATAGGCAGTGCCTACGCCAGTGCCAGCGATGACTCCGTAGGTAAAGACGAGAACCCCGGCCTGGGTAGCAAAGCTCGAAAGAATATAGCCTGTGCCGACAAAAATACCGCCGATTGCGGCTGTGACGCGGGTACCAATACGAGGAATGAAAAAGCCCGCAACCGATACAAAGACGGAATAGAAAATCAACACAAGGGTATAGGGCAAAAGGCTTGCAGTGGCGCTGATGCCTAAATCATTTTCTAAGGGAGTTCTAAAAATGCTCCAGGAATATATGCTTCCCAAGCAGAGTAAAAGAACCATTCCAAGCGGAATCAGGAACCATCTGCCCTGCTCCGCAGGTCGTCCCAGGAGCATTAACTCAGGCTCATGATGGGCTGTTATATTCATAACCTTCCTAAAGGGTTGAGAACTTAATCAAGTGTGCAGGAGAGAGCAGCAAAGCCGCTATCGTACTTTGCCTACCTTAGTGAGGTTTGACAACTCTGGTTGTATAGAAATAGCCAGAACAGTTAGGCGTTACAAAAGTTTGGCACGGTTCAGCCCCCAGCAGCGGTCTAGCTGGGATCTTGCAACAGCCTCAAGACTCCCAGGCTATAGGGAAATACCCCAACTTGTCAGACCAGATGGCAACAGAATGCCAATGGAAAGCATAGAAGATTTCTTTGGTTCTGGGTGAGATCGCAACCTACCCAATGCCTCCGATGAATTAAGTGCTGCAAACGCCTTCTGATGTAGACTCAGGGGCAAAGGGCTAACGGTGAAACTGGGCAGTGATGGATACCCTTGTACTCCTGAGAATAAGCTTAGCTCAGCTGCGGCAGCGTTTCTACCCAGGGGCTGAGTGAGACAGTCTAGTATGTACCTTTACGGCGTTCTCCAAACCTTGATTCAGCACGAGGAGCCTCAATAAAGCCTGGTGTCACTAGAGAATTTCCAGTTGCAAACATGTAAGTTCTAAGAATGTCTGCCTGCACTTCTAACAACCACGCATTTGACAACAAACCAAAGTCGACTGGCTTAAGCCCAATATCCTGAAGCAGCTCAGCAACAGTTTGTTTAGCACTATCATCATCTCCAGCGATAAAAGCTTGTACGCCCGCCTCCCTGAGGGCTACTGCATCGCAGTTAAAAACTTCCATTGCCTGATTGTTTAATGCTTTCACAACGTTGGCAGCGGGAACATCTTTTTGAGTCGCTTCTGCCAAAGAATTTAGGAATTCTTCAGGCTTATACTCACGAGGGAAATCTCGATTGTTGAGATCTATGATGACTTTCCCTGCCAACACTGAAGTAGAGTTTAGAAAACTAGAAGGAACAGCACGTACAGAACTAACGGTTACTTCACAAGATTCGGCAACGTCATCGTTGGTGCCACTCGTTGCACCCAGACCAATCTCTTCAGCTATGGCACGAGATTTTGCCGCATCGCGTGAACCAAAGACTACTTGATGCCCTGCGACCGACCAAGCGCCGCCAAGCACTCGCGCCATGTTGCCACTACCCCAAAATCCTATCTTCATGTTCAATTTCTAACGCACTTAGTATAAGGTCAATTGATGTTGTGGGATGCTTGATATCCCAATCGAGTCGATGCTGTAAGCAACCTTTCCATTTTTCACCAACATTTTATTCAGCCCAGTCCAACCAGAATATTACACGGTGAATTAGTACAATTTTTTTTCAAAAGGTTAGCCTACAAGTTAAGCACGGCTTACCGCATCAATCAATATCGCTTCAGCACCAAACCCGCTGTTAATTCATAGGTGATATGAATTTAGAATATTTGGTGGGCCGTGCCTACGGAAATATGAAAGTGCTCTGTTAGCATTATCAGTAACAGCAGATGGCTATCGTCTGGAGCTCAATGTTCCAGAATTTGTCATCATTGCTACGCAAAACTTCTATTACTCGTCCACAGACACATGCCCTCTCCATGGTTTTGCCTAGTTTTACTCGCCTTTTATGGCCAGATACAATCCATTCTTCTTCAATCTCGGAACTGAAAAGTAGCGTTGGCTCCGATACTGGTTGGTTCACAGGCTCAGATAGAGCTCTTCGCCTCACAACACGTACAAGCTCCGGATCTTCTGAGCTCTTGAACTCTATAGCACCTGACAGTACTACAACCTCGTTTATATGTTCTTCAAGCTGTTGTTTTACCTGGTCAGCTGTACGCTGACCAAATTCTCGACGTTTTTGAATAATAATTGATTGATCTGAAAGTTTAAATCCGAGAATAGCTTCAGCTTTAGATGCTTTTTCATTGAAATCGACAAGCTCAGGAGAGTGCGACAAGAGTGATTCAAGGTCAAGCATGACGACATCCTCTCTTATCGCCCATCGTAACCAGTGCATAAACTTTTCATCATACAAAACAGAAGCGGGCCGATAGCGACGTGAACCTTGCTGTGTTATGTCTTGGTTCGTAACTGCATGTGGGCCTGACAAAGCCAACTCAACGCTTCCAGAGCTTGTGCTTGTATTTACGATTTCGACATGCTCAATTTCAAATTTGATCGGGGCAGGGATCGTATTGAATTCCCCATTGATAAGATCCTGATTGAGAAAGCAAAAAAACTGCGGGCGTGACTGAAGAAGCATCTCCTTGAGTTGTTCTTTCTTTGCATCAAGGTCTGGTGGAAAGCCCTCAAGGTCCTCCTTAGAGTCCTTTATCTCTCGAAGATCTGAAGAAATCTCACACTTCATGTAGCTCTTGGCCTTTTTAGGATCTCTGCCATTAATCAGCACCCAAATAAACGACGGCAGCTCTAGTGGATCCGATGGTCGAGAACGTTTCTCAAGATTAATACGCCCACGGTATACGCGCGGTTCAGAGCAGATGAAGGGATCTGGTACTTGATCAAGGTGCTTAATAATCATTATTAAAGTGTAAGTTAGTAGAAGTTCTTAGGAATAGTCCTCGAGTAAAAAATTGCAATTCATAACATGAGAAAATGTATGCCAATGAACGAAGTTAAACTGTTTCACAAAGCTCTAAACACTCTGCCTGCAGAATCTTTAAGCATTCGCTAAAACTTTACTATTCTATCGATTGGGACGAAGCATTGAATCGTCGCGGTCAACACTTTAGTACATAATACAATGACACTACTTTCTGTCATAGTTCAACTATCATAATATTCAGAATCAGATCTGGCCGATAAGAGCCATAATTTTTAAAGTTTATCTGCCATTTTTGGGTATCCATACCCCTATTTACAGAACTTATATAGACTTTTTGAAGTACAACTTCTGAAAAATGAGATGTTGTTTGTCACTTTTGACAGTTAGGCATGGTAATGGAGTGAGTGTGTCACTTTGACAGATAAACTCAGAAGGGCACAGCCCTATCATGACGGCTTGACGAAACCCTAAGGCTCGGTCTAAAGTTACCCAATGCTGTTAGCGCAGCTGTTCTACTAGAACCTAATAACTTGGCACCGTCGGCAGGTGTGGCGACACCTAACCGACGGCTACCCACGGATTAAACAGCAATCCACGGGATTGGGCTATTATGCCCTAACCCCTGCGATTTGCAATGCATCGTGGGGGCTAGGGAGTTAGGTTCTGGCTTTCCTTGCACCTTATCTGGAGAACCAGAACCATGTTTCAAGACTCGACTCAGGGCGCAGGTGCGTCCACAGTTCAACCCACCTGTCCGCCGACAATGGCCGAGTACGAATCCGGACGGCATCTGCTATTTGGCACCCTGGGCTATGTGCAAGCAACCATCCGGCTGCTCCACAAGCTCAACTACGCGGAACCCAACGACTGGAGCCGTCCGCTGCCAACCGGCCAACCCAATGAGGTGATGGCGATTTTAACCAATCGGGTGAGGATCGATTAGAGCCGGGGTTGGTGAGCTGACTGGGATATGCGTAAAAGTAAGACACCGGCCTTATGTTGGGGAAGGGGGCTTTGTTTATTGCGCGTTCCTGGCCAGCTCGCTCGCTGCCTTTACAGCCAAGGTCAAGTAGTCGGTTTCAGCTTTTCTACGGCTGACGCATCGGCTACTTGAGTCGACGAGCGCTGGCTGGATTCTACCTGCATTAATTCTTGTTCTTGCTCTAGTTTGTCCACCGTTGGGGGGGCTGTCTGGGCAGGGGGTAAACCGGGTAAAAATCGGTTTTCGGTCTGACTGATCATATCCTTGACCAGACGCTCGCTAAAGCCAGCGACAAAGGCAATGGCCACAAAGCCGTACCATTTGTTGAGGGCGCTCTCGTCATTGTCGCTGACCTGGAGGGGCAACAGCTTGGAGCTGAGGACAACAAACACCAACACACCAAACGCACCGCCGATAAAAGGCCGAATCAGCCCGATGTAAACCGGCAGTATCGTATCGGTATACCGTTCATTTTCGAACTCTCGAATCCGAATGAGGGTACTGGTGATGCCGCCTAAGGCCCCTGCCAGGGTAACGCTGGCTAACAGGGCCAGGTTTTCATTAACCTGGGCTTTAACAATGGCCTCACAGGTTGGGCTGGCCTGTTCGGTAATGGCACATTCCCGGCTGACCAGGGGCTCTACTACAAAGTGCGACATTATCCCCGAGTAGTCGACTACCCGAGCAGACAGGCCCAAAGTCAGGGCTATCGGTAAACTTAAGGCCAGTCCGGCAAACACTTTTACAGCCGTACTGGATTCATACAATACATATTTGCATTTGTTAACGATAAAGCCCCCCACGGGATTTTGATATTCCCGGACGGCAAACTCCGCATCCCGTCGCAGCCGCTGGGCAAAGTGAAGTTCGTAGGGTTTTACCAGGAGGACTGCGATCGCAGAGTGCAGTCCAATAATAATCGACTCTAGCTGAGCTACATGAATATGATGTTGCCGGTAGTGTGCCCGAATTAGATAGCGCTTGATTCTCTGCAACAGTACAACTGACTTTGACAGCTCATGCTGTACTTGGGCCTCAATCTCAGATGTGTTGGGTGCCCCAATCTTTTTATAGACCATCTGGAGTAGGGCGTCGATCTCTTCTATCGACTGGGGCAGGGGACGTTGTTCGGACATAAGCCTATAGTGACACCGGGTCAGCTGGTCGATGCTACAATTCTAGATAGCCTATCAGGCTACCGAAAGGCCCCACACGGGTACCTTTCACCGTCTCGATCTGCCCAGAGTTCTACGATGGTCATCAGCTGCTTATCCAAATGAGTTCATCCACCCATGGCCAGAGGCGTTTCGCTGGCTATGATTTTAGTGAGTATAGGAGCTTGGAACTACATGAATGAGTGTCAGGCTTGTCGTCCATACGCCATCCTACTTGGTCTAAAGGAGAACAACGCACCCCTTATTATCCATGTAAAAGCGCTCCACAAAACTTTTAGTAAACTGAAGACTCTAGAGCTAGCTTGCTTTTCGTTACCAGTGTATAGAGTCCTCTGTCTCTCCCCAGTAGGCACTGCCGCTTGGTGGAATAAATACTTCGTGAGGTTCTTTATTGCTATAGCCTGAAATCCTTGAAGAATTTGGACTGGGGCAATAGTGAACTGTATTTCTATTGGCTTGGTTGTTCAAAATCCCTGTGATGGTTTGGTTAATTCGATCCGACTGGGTTTTTATCTGATTAACCTCATTCAATATGTTGGATGTGACGGTGCCTGCATCTCCGTTTTCACCCTCTTCTTCCTCATTTAAAGGCCCCGTTCCAGGATCTAGTTCAATGAGATTATCAAACTCGATTAAGATGTCATCCCCAATCTCGACTGGAATATTGTTATCGAGTTCTATGATGTTATTTATTCCTGTTTGAATTGACCTAACGGATTCGTCTATTATCTCCACCGAGTTATAGATGGTTTGAGATCCATCTATGATAGTTGTATCTCCCTGATTGTAGGTGTTTCTGGAGTTGTCTATGGTTGTGTTATTTTCCCTTGAAAAGTCAAGGTTTGTTGTAAGGGTGAGTGTTATGAATGAACCACCTGCAGCTCCGCCTATGACGGACATTAGGACAGTCAAAACCCTTTTGACGAGCGTCGGATCTTTCATGGATACTGTTGAAAATGGCCTATGTTCTTTTCAACGGCAGGCACACATCTTGATTATGCAAATCTTATAAAAATCACTACAGCAAACGCCGCTGAAGGTTTTCAGCGGCGTTTGCTAATAAAAGAGAACTATGGATCAACCGTTAGCTTGAAGTAAACACGACTACCAGCCGTTACCGTAAAAACCACCGTTGCCACCAACTGGAGTTGTCGGGCGACGGACAGGTTGAGAACGTGGCCGCTGCTGCTGCGGGTAAAGAATATAGTCACCACCAGAGTCATGGCTGCCTCCGTCATCGGCACCACTACTCATCCAACCCAACAACAGACCCGCAACAGCATCCATCTGAGCCCGTTCTTTCTCGCGTTGCTCAGCGATATAGGCTTCCTGCTGTTCCGGCGTCAGGCTTTCCCAATACTGGCGACGCTGCTCAGCCGCCGCTGCTTTGGCCGCCTCTCGCTCCTGCTGAACGCGAATAGCTTCCAGTTCCCGTAGCTGTCGTGCTTCTTCTTCGCGCTGTGCCTGTGCCCGCTCCTCAAACGCGTTTACTACACCAATGCCTACATCAATAATCTTTAAGGCATCATCAAAAAAGCCAGCAATCATAACAGGCTCAGATAGCGAGATCGTGGTCTGGCCAGGAACTGCCGCCACACTAGGAGATACACTCAATAGGCTAGGCGTGACAGCTAAGGCAACTAAACCTAGCCCCTTTTTGGTATTAGAGAAGACGGTTGCAGGACGAAAATCAGAACGAATAGCCATGGTTAAAACCTCGGTATGAATCAAGCTGCTTGAGCCTGTGTGCTTATGGTTGACTTAACGGGGCCTCAGAACGAGAATTATGCAAACCCCAAAAAAGAATTTTGGTTTCTACTAAAATTAATCGAGCCAGATCGAACTACCTCACCGAGTGCCAGTCAGCAATAAAATCATTCAAAATTTCGACAATAATGTCTGACTCCCCGCCAGCGTAGCCAGAGACATTAGCGGTACCAAAGGCACCAGACACCGAGTAGGTGGCGGCTTCAATGGAGGTGCCATTGAGGTTAACAAGCTGATAGACCCTGGACGCCACAACATAGGCAAAGCTATCGCTCCTTGATGAGCATTCAATAGCTACATATAGGTAGGGCTGCATACCTGTCGTGGACGGGCTGGTGTTAATGGGAATGCCGTTTCGACTCAGATAGTTTTCGATACCTGTTTTTAATCGTTCTTCACTAGCGCCAACACGACATTCTTTTTCGACTTGAACCTGCAGCTGAGATATATTTCGCAAGGTTTCAGGTTGCCAGCTAGCTGATGCACTTTTAACAGCAAACCCCAGAGAAGATAGACCCAATAGGGCCAACACCAAAGGCTTAAGTAAGCTGCCTGGTCGACAAGTACGGGAAGATAGAAATTTCATAGATAGTTTCGCGGTGGAAATTGATAATGATTTAATTTTTTGAAAACCAACTGCGCTGAAAGCTGCTAGGGAACCCAACAGTTGAAAGACTTTGGGTAACTTCCTGATTGAGGGAGTTTTCCATGTCAGCCTTAACAGCGCTGAGTACTCCAGCAGCTTGCAAACTGATTTTGCTACCTGGAAGGCAAACGTTCCTACCAGCCGTTGCCGTAAAAACCACCGTTGCCACCAACTGGAGTTGTCGGGCGACGAACAGGCTGAGAACGTGGCCGCTGCTGCTGTGGATAAAGAATATAGTCACCACCAGAGTCATGGCTGCCTCCGTCATCGGCACCACTACTCATCAACCCCAGCAACAGCAGACCCGCAACAGCATCCATCTGAGCCCGTTCTTTCTCGCGTTGCTCAGCGATATAGGCTTCCTGCTGTTCCGGTGTCAGACTTTCCCAATACTGGCGACGCTGCTCAGCCGCCGCTGCTTGAGCCGCCTCCCGTTCCTGCTGAACGCGAATAGCCTCCAATTCCCGTAGCTGCTGTGCTTCTTTTTCCCGCTGTGCCTCTGCCCTGGCTTCAAATGTTTCTACTACTTCAATACCCGTATTGATAATCTTTAAAGCATCGTCAAAGAAGCCTGCAATCATCACAGGCTCAGACAGCGATATGGCTGTCTGTCCGGGAACCGCTGCTACACCAGGCGATACGCTCATTAAACTAGACATGACAGCCAGGGCAACTAAACCTAACCCTTTTTTAGCAGTAGAGAGAACAGTGGCAGGACAAAAATCAGAACGGATAGCCATGGTTAAGACCTCGGTATGAATCAAGCTCCTTGAGCCTGTGTGCTTATGGTTGACTTAACGGGGCCTCAGAACGAGAATTATGCAAACCCCAAAAAAGAATTTTGGCTTTTACTAAAATCAATCAAGCCAGGCCGAACTACGATGATTGGGCTTCATCCGGCTCGCGCGCTCGGTACTCATACGATCTAACAGCCGCTTGTGCCAATCTGAGCCTGAAGGTAGCCCACCGTTTAGTTCGGTGGCAACCAAACTAAAAATACGTTCGCAACCGGTGTAGAAGCTGTGTAGCTTCAGGGCTAAATTTTCGTAAAATAGCTCGGCATGGTCTGAATCTCGTTCAATCTCCTGCCGCACGTATTGAATTGACTGCTCCAACTGCCGTAGACGGTCTAGCTCAAACTCAATGTCCGCAGCTAGCTCCCTCAAATTAGTTGAACTCAGTGGCCTCATCTATCCAAATTCCCTGGGATTGAATCCGTTGCCAAAAGTAAGGCTCCAACGATTCTATCGGTTTTAGGTCTACCCAGCGATCGCACCCGTCATTGACCACTGCGATCGCTTCAAAAAAGCGATCCTTGGCAATACCGGTGACGGCAATATCTATGTCGGACTCTGCCGAAAATTGATCGTTTACTATCGCTGAGAATGAATAAAATTCTTAAAAACTAGCGACACTGCGGGCTGAGCCCGATATTGGAAAAGCTTTGGGTAACTTCTTGATTAAGGGAGGCTTCCATGTCAGACCTAACTGCGTTGAGCGCTGCGGCAACTTCTGCACTGATTTCGCTATGCAAAAGTCCCCCTCCCCTTAGGCCATAGTCCGTGTAGCTATATCGGAAACAGCTGTCGGGGGTAAATAACAACGCCAGACGGATGGGCGGGCTCCCAAACCAAGCCGCAGCTTCTGGCGGAAGAATTACATTCCCACTCAGGTCCAGTAAGATACCGCCAACATTTGGGTCAAACTGCAGGGCGGCACTTCGCCAGCTGGCAGATTCACCAATTCGGTTGGCCTGCCCCAGGGCATAGTCATTGAAATACCCCTGATTATTTTGAATATGCTCACTCAGAGCACTCAGAACTTGCCCTGGGGCAGCCTGGGCAAGATAGGTATCGGATGTAGCCTCAGAACTGCTTGGACCAATTATTGAATACTCGTGCTCTGCAGACGCTGGGGCTAGGGGAACGTAGGCAAAGAGCATGCCTAACGCAATTAGAGATAGTTGGATAATCCTCATGGGCATTACTGGATGAATGATAAAACGTTTAGAGCGATGGGCAGGCGAAGAATAGTCTTCGCCTGCATAGGGCCAAATTCTTGACAAGCGGCTAAACTACTTAAGCTTTAGACCCAAAGCCAGGCTAGATGTGCCCGGAGTAACGGATACTTAAATCATTGTCGCCATCCAGTTTTGTACAGGACGCCATCCCACCAAACAAAGCCGTCTCGGGAGCAATCCAGGTGCAAAATCCTTCGATTTCCGTTTTTTCTTCCCCCGTTATCGACAGAGGGGCAAAGTAAGAGTTAGCCACAAGGCCACCGCTAAGCTCTTCTGTTTTTATCGGCTGGTCTGGAGCCACAAAGATGGTGGGTGTTCCATTAAACCGAAATACAAAGTAGAGAAAGTCCTCCGACTCAAGTAAAAGAAATTGCTCACATACCGCTTGTTCTTGATCGTTTACTTTTGCACTGCAATTCTTGGGACTGTCGTCTCTGTGAATAAGGTCTTCTGCTAGGGCGGGTCGAGTCATGAGTGCTGAAACGCCCATCAGTAGGGCTGCCATAAGAATTTTTTTCATGATTTTTTGTGGATAACTTAGGGAAGTCGGCTGGTGCGTTTTAGGGCAGCGGTCTATTGCCGTTGCTGCCACTTGGTTATGTGGGTATTAACGAGCCTACTGCCAAAAAATTATGCAAGCGAGAAAAACTTTTTGGGATTTAGTACAATCCTGATTTCTGATTTGCATAATTTTGTAGATGGGTATCCGTAGATAGTAAAGAGCATTGACACAAGATCTATCAGGTATAGGAAATTACCCATGAATGATTAAATACACTGAATATTTACGGTTTTGCAATCAGACAGCTGTCCTTTTTATATGCAACTGATATGCTGCGGTAGAGCAGTTCTGGCTCTTGGACAACAGTTATATGCAGTGTATAGAGAGATGCGATGGACCAATTGGATAGTGACTTAAAAAGGCTAGCTGCATTGGCGAAGCAGCACCCCATGGGCAGCAGAGCCCGCAATAGGATGGCAAGCCGCTTGCTTATGGCAATTGAACAATCGGGCAGATATTTCTGTCCGCAAAAGGCTAATTATCCCATTGAGGTTTATCACGAAGCGCTACAGGAAGTGCGTCTATATGTATTTAGAAGTTTGGATACCTACGATCCGACCAAGGCAAAAATGATGACCTGGGTTAATCGTAAACTCGACTTTGCTTTTAAGGATGCAATTAGAAAATATCTTAAACGGCAGGCCAATCAGGTCTCATTATCGGCTAACCCCTATGGCAACGGAAATGATTCTAATAAAACAATGGAAGATACCTTAGCACCACCAAACAACACACCACTGCTGTCTGAACGGGTGCGCCAAATAGTGGAAGAGGACCCTGGAGATATGTTTAAGCAGAGACATTTGAGGGGGCGGCCCGAGGTCAACTTTCAGGCGATCGCACTCAAAACCTTTGCTGGCTACAGTCGGCGAGAGATTGCCGAAGTATGGGGCATTCAAGAACAGACGCTGTATAGCTTTTATACCCGTAGCTGCAAGGCTTTTAGGGCTAACTTTGATCAATACCTGAGGGATTAGGCCCTCGGTGCGATCGCAACCTCAACCATCTGTGTGAACACGGTGATTACTAATGATTGACATCTCTACACCCCTAACATTTGCCGTCAATTTTCCGGCTGATTTACTGGCCAAAGCCAATGGGTTTCGCCGCCAGCAACAATCACCGCAAAAGGCACAGCAGGTGTATTTAAATACCCTGGCGGTCTATGCTGTTCAGTTTTACTGTGATTGCATGGGTGTTGACACCCAGCTATTAGACAGCGACAGCTGGCAGCCCGCGATGCAAACCTTACTAGATACGGCCGCTCTGGCGGTCCCTGGCGGTAGTCTGGAATGTCGTCCCGTGCTGCGGGGGATGGATACCTGCCCCGTGCCACCGGAGGCCATCGATGGGCACCTGGGCTATGTCATGGTCGAGATCGATATTGAAAATAGTGGAGCAACACTCCTCGGATTTACCAAAACGGCTCCCCAGGGTCTCCTGCATCGAGCTGACCTACAATCTCTGGAATACCTGATCGACACCCTGCTCCCAGCCGAGCCTTTGCCGGAAAAGCTCCAGTCGGTGGTGCGATCGCTAGAACAGCTGCCGACCCAGCTCAGCAGCTGGTTAAACAACTTGTTTGAAGAGCCATGGCAGCCCGCTGAGCTGGTATTGGCGGCCAGCTATCGGAGCATCGCCAGCCTCACCGACAGCCCTGAGGCAACCAACCAGCAGGAACGGGCCAAACTCCTCACGGTGGGTCTCCACAGCCTGATCCTGGTGGTCCAAATCACCCAGGTTACCCAAACAGAGTTAGATATCTTGTTAAAAGTTCATCCTGGTGTAGAACGGGTACTGCCCCAGGGGCTGTTGTTAGAACTTTTGGATGATGACGCAAATGTGGCCATGGCGACAACAGCAGAAGCCGCCGACAACTTTAGGGCCTTAGACTTTCAGATTGAGTCCCAAGAGGCGTTTGGCGTCAGAATCACAGTCGGCAATGACAGCATCACAGAATCATTTGTGAGCTAAAGAAAACGTTAGCAACAATTTAACGCGCAGGCAAATTCGATGGCCAGAGTAGAGCTCATTTTACGGAAGTCTGTCAACACCGACCAATATGACGCTGATTTAGTTGTTTTCGACGACCTAGGCAATCCATCCCAGGTTGTCGACTCGCTATCGCCGATGCCACCCCAGCTTAGTCGAGCCATTGACAACTGGCAGAGATCTTTTTCTCAGCTGGTCGGCACCCGTAGGGGCACGATTAAAGCCGGTAAAACATTTTCGGGAAATTGCTCAAATTCCGCTGAAGCGGTCAGAACGGCCTTCACCCAATGGTTGAATTCCCAGGATGGCTGGCAGCGGCTCCAAAGCTATACCCAGCAGGCGATTTCCCATCGAGAAGAGGTTCAGGTCAATATTCAGACCATTGATGAGCGGCTGCGACTGCTGCCCTGGAATGAAGCCTTTGCCACCAAACATCAGCAGGTGGAAACCTCCATTAGCATCGCGCGTGAATTTCGTAGAAAAGGAAACCTGCGCGTCAAGCCCCAGGTGCGAATACTGGCGGTACTTGGCAGCCCTGGCGAGACTCGTTCAGCGGCCGAGCTCGGCCCCATCGATGTCAACTTTGACCAGCAGCAGCTAGAGCGCACCCAGGCCCGTGGAGCCTATATTGAAACCTTAAAGCAGCCCAGCGCCCAGACCCTGAGAGAGGCCCTTCGAGATCCTGACGGTTGGCACATCTTTTTCTTTGCTGGGCACAGCAAAAGTCAGCAGGATAACTCCATCGGCTCCGTTGTCCTCAACAGTGAAGAACCGCCCCTAGGCATTGATGAGCTGAAACATGAGCTTGCGATCGCAATCGACAACGGTCTCCAGTTAGCCATTTTTAATTCCTGCGACGGTCTAGGACTAGCAAGCCAGCTTTCTGAACTCAACCTGCCCCAAAGCATCGTCATGCGAGAGCCCGTTCCCGATGACGTCGCCAAAGACTTTCTCCAACAGTTCTTAAACGCATTTTCCCACAACCAGTCACTATTCGAGTCGGTGCGACGCGCCCGGCAGTACCTCAAAGAAAAGTGGGATGTTCAAAATAAATATCCCGGTGCCAGCTGGCTACCCACAATTGTACGGAACCCCGCTGTTAGCCTGCCTCGATGGAGCGACTTTGTAGCTGAATCCCCGCTGTCACAACGGCAGCTGATACCGCTCGTTATGGCTGTCCTATGCATGTGCGCCGGACTATTTGTCAGCCTGTATTTTGAGTTTGGTCAAACCACCCAGTTTAGTGAACCCTCCTATCTTTATTACGCCAAGCTATATCCCCACATTGTTTTATACCCCTGGCTGTTTCTGTGGGCCGCTTACTATACCCTATACAAAGCCTGGTGCCAGATTCGCACAAGACCTAAGCTATGGCGACAGATCGCAGGCTGTATTGCCCTAACGATTGTCATGATGGGGTTTGAACTGACATCAGACAACATGATGCTGTTTGAACTTCAAAATGGGGCTGAAGTCAGGATCGCCGTCAGCCAGACGGTTCTCGACGATATTCAAAACATACCAGCATCGATCATCGATCCATCAACTATCATTAGCTCAGATAGCAGGACCGTTACCATCAGAAAGGCCGATTTAGAAACGGCCCTCTACGGCTTTACCCAGCTCCAGTCAGCCACCACAGCTCTCACCCAAGAAGAGCGCTCCAGCTACCACCGCTTTATGGAGTTGGGACTATCCTATTCCACCTGGCAAGGCTCAGGACTATTTTCAGTCAGTCGAGTCTTCTACAGCATTGTCTTTATCGCCATTGTGGCCGCCGTTCTCACCTCTGCCATTTTCTGGCGAGAAATTGGTCAAAGATACGTCTTTAACCCCACTAAATATGTGCGCTATATTATCGCCACGCAGCTAATTCTGGTCTCTTGGTTCCTGTTTCGGACCTATCACAACATTGAAACCAAGGGGGCTATCTTTGGCAATCTTCTACCCATTAGCGGACTAGATAATATCGCCTATCCAGTGGTCTTAATTTTGCTTGCCACCAGCATTTATAAATCCTGGCAGTTTGAAGCTAGCTACTTTGCGGGCGTATCCTCCCTAATCATTGTCGTCGGCTGTATTCTTCTAGGGATTCAATACCCAGAGATTGTCGGTCTACTGTTTGGCCAACAAAGCGATCCTAGAACATGGATACTGTGGCCTTTGTTGAGCCTATTGGTGCTCTACATGGTCTATTCTGACGTCTTTTCAGCCAAAGCGGGTCAACCGCGCTAGACCGTGAAAAAGTTTTAACAGCATATATCCATGCGTTTTTGTTATGACACATATCTCCTCTTCTAACAGCGCCAAGCGCCTCAGAGCTAGCCTTTTAATACTGGTTTTCTATGTGCTGCCCCCCGTGGCAATTTTAGTCAACATTATTCCCTTTCAGTATCGCTTTCCCCTATTGATGGCCCTAACCCCCTTAATGATGGTCGTTAAACCCGATCGGGAAACGACACTTGCCGACTTGGGGATAACGTTACGAAATTCACATAAGTCGATTGTCACCATCATTCCCTTGACTATCCTGCTGATACTGCCGATGCTGCTTGTCTCACTAACCGCCAGCACGCCCAGAGTCGATAACTCCAGCCTATCCATTGCATTCTATGCATTTTATATCTTCATCTCCTGTCCCTTTCAGGAGTTTGCCTATCGAGGATATCTTTTTCGCATCATGCAGCTACTCTCCCTGGGTAAATGGTCGAGAATTTTAATAGGGGCCGCACTCTATAGCTTTGTCCACATTATTTACCAAGACATATGGACTCTGGTATTTACACTCTTTGCAGGCATCCTATGGAACATTCACTACGACAAATTTAGAAATCTGGCCAGTGTAACCTTCAGCCACATTGTTCTAGGAACAATGACAATTTTACTAGGCTTTATTTAAACCTGCATTCAAGCCAGCCCTAATCTACTGTTTGAGTTGTCAGCCTTGTTTTTATCCATAGTCAAATGGATTAAACACTGCTGTACCTGATTCGAAAAAATCTTTAACATTACGTGTAGCGACACAGAGACTATGCTGAGTAGCCAATGCACCGATAAACAGATCTGGCTGACTAAACCTATAGCCCCGTTGACGCCCCTGTTCCACTTTAAAAAAGACAGCCACCCCGTGGGCTGGGGTGGCTACAAACTATGGGATATGTTCAGCCCCGTACTTCGGACACGGAAACATTCTTTACCCTTTACTGGGGTGGCAGAAGCACCTGATCCACCACATGAATAACACCGTTGCTGGCCTCAATGTCAGCCGATACGACATTGGCTTCATTTACCATTACCCCAGAGCCAACGGCAATCTCTAAAGGAGCGCCTGCAACAGAATCAACGCTGCCCGATGACAGGTCGGTGGAGAGTACGCTACCTGACACCACATGGTAGGTCAAGATTGTTGTCAGCAGCTCGCTGTTTTCGGGTTGA
>JBCDJC010000111.1:0-16678 GCA_038748225.1 Cyanobacteria bacterium P01_H01_bin.26
GTTAGCAAAGGTATCCTCAGTCAGGAGAACCAGATTATCACGCGGATTTCCAAGGCAAACCTCACTCTCAAACAGGTCCTGAACAGCCTGGGAGCTAATATCTAGCTTGGTTCCTCCTGAGAGGACACCTCCCCATTTTTTCGTTTCTGCTAATAGGTCTGTTAGAAGTACATCGACTTCTTGAAAATCAGGCGGTGTTAAATTATCAGTCATGTTTACAATCTTTTAAGATTCAAAGACATGGCTTGACCCAAGCTCCTGTGGCTATAACCATGCAAGAACCTGAGTATTACTTAATCGCTGCCTTTATACTACACTGTCTTGTCAACGGTGCCTAAGGCTCAGAAATCTGGCTAACGGCTATCGGTAAAGCCAGGAAAAAATATCCCTACGACTAGAACGCTTAAGGGAGAGCGTAGTATGGCGAAACAACCATTGAATTCCTTATCTGGTGACTTTATGGCCCTGCCACAAGTTGCTACATAGGGCGTGCTGTAGATGGCCTACGAGTGCTTGCCGTCTGCAACATCTTTACCAGCAGCCAGATACTTAACCGCCAGATAGATAACCACCATACCGAGCCAAAGCAACGACGTTAGCTGACGAAACTGATTGGCTTGCCAAAGGGCGATTAGACCCAGGGCAACTCCATTGGCTAACAGCACCGGCCAGCGTGCCTGGGTAGGAAAGGGACGAATGGGTTCGTGGCTGCCAGGGTAAAGCTGAAGATTGGCAACGGTATTAAAAAATAGCTGGCTGATGAGAAAAACTGCCATGCCCAGGGTCAGGTATTGCCAGGCAAGGTAAAAACCGATCAGTTCTACAACAATGGTGATCAGGGTGATGGCATAGAACGCGACTACCCGCCGATCCGCTAGGGAAACCTGGTAAACGTTGAATAGATCGACCCAGACCATGCGCCCCTGGTCTATACATACCAGGAGTAGAGCCAGGGCAATGGCAACACTACCAGTCGGCTGGGCAAGCGCATCTGGGGTTGATAAATAGCGCCAGCCTAGGCCAGCGGCAGCAACCCAAAACAGACCGACGATGGCGCGGGTGGGCCAGGGACCTAGAGCACCGTACATTGACCCTGGTGACGCAGCAGATGATCGCACAGCACTAGGGCCATCATGGCCTCCACCATGGGCACGGCCCGAGGTAGCACACAGGGGTCATGGCGACCACGACCGGAAAGTGTGGTTTCATTTCCCTGCTGATCGACGGTCTTTTGTTCTTTGAGGATGGTGGCGGTGGGTTTAAAGGCAACACGAATAATAATGTTCTCACCGTTGGAGATGCCCCCCTGGGTACCGCCGGAGCGGTTGGTGCGGGTGCGGATAGTGCCGTCAGCATCGGTGTAGAATTCGTCGTTATGCTGGCTGCCGGTTAGAAAGGTTCCGGCAAAGCCGGAGCCTAGCTCAAATCCTTTGCTGGCGGGCAGGGACATCATGCCCTTGGCCAGGTCAGCCTCTAGCTTGTCAAAAACGGGCGAGCCTAATCCCTTGGGGACTTTGCGGGCTACGCATTCGACCACGCCGCCGATGGAGTCGCCATCTTTGCGTACCTGGTCAATGCGGGCAATCATTTCGTCGGCAAAGTCGGGATTGGGGCAGCGGACAATGTTGCTTTCTACCTGTTCTAGGGTGACGCTGTTGGGGTCAACGGGGGCATCCATATCTTGAATGCGTTTGACATAGGCGACGATGTCAACACCGATTGCCTGACGGAGGATTTTTTTTGCGATCGCACCCGCCGCCACCCGACCAATCGTCTCCCGCGCCGAAGACCGACCGCCGCCCTGATAGTTGCGAATGCCGTACTTAGCATCGTAGGTAGCATCGGCGTGGGAGGGCCGATACTTAGTGGCCATTTCGCCATAGTCCTGGGGTCGCTGATCCTTATTACGCACCAGCACCGTAATCGGTGTGCCCAGGGTCTTGCCCTGGAATACACCAGAGACAATTTCACAGGTGTCGGTTTCCTTGCGCGGTGTTGTAATTTTGCTTTGTCCGGGTCGCCGTCGGTCTAGATCAACCTGAATCTCCTCAGCGGAAATCTCAAGCTGAGGCGGACAGCCATCAATAACAACACCGACACCTCCCCCGTGGGATTCTCCAAACGTGGTGATTCGGAATAGGTGACCAAAGGTATTGCCCATAGGTTTGGTTGTTATGGATTAAGCGCTTTTCAATCCTACCGTACCTTTAAGCACACCAGCCGTCTCCGTCTATCCACCGCTTACCTCAGTCGCCAGTAGTCAGTTTCGGTCATGTCGTGGTCCATTTTCATGTGGTTGCGCGGGTTCACCGCCGTCCCCTTGTAATAGATGCCATAGTGCAGATGGGGACCCGAGGAGCGGCCAGTATTACCCAGGTAGCCAACCACGTCGCCGCGTTTGACCTCGGCACCGTATTCCACCGCCAGTTTAGACATGTGGGCGTAGAGGGTTTCGTAGCCGTAGCCGTGCTTGATGGTCACCGTGTTGCCGTAGCCGCCATGGTAGGCGGCCCGTTCAACCACACCGTCCGCCGTGGCAAAAATGGGCGCACCGTAGGGGGCCACAAAGTCGGTACCTTCATGGGTTTCGTAGGAATTACCACCAAAGGGATTACGCCGTATACCAAATTCGGATGAAATATCGAGGGGGCCGCCAATGGGCAATCCGTCGGGGTAAGCGGCAATCTCAGCCGCCTCAGCCGCCAGGGTTCTTTCCAGGGCGGGTTTGACGCTGCCATCCAACAGCTGGCTCAGCTGGGGCAGCTGCGTACTGGCTTTTTCATAGAGTTCTAGCCCGGTGGCAACAATCGCAGCTCCCCCCCGGGGGCTACTCCCATCGGACGAAATATCGCGATCGCTCAGCTCATCGGGAAGCCCAGCCCGCTCTTTCAAGTTTTCAATTTCAGAATCGAGGGTATCTAGCTCGGTCAAAACCTGGTGAGCCTGATCCGTTAGCTGACGGTTTTCATCAGCCAGCTGCACGTTACTTTGAAATAAAGAGAAGATAACGGCCCCCAGCCACCCCAGGGGCACACCGATAATGACAAAAGCAGCAATAACTCCGGCCAGTGGAGTGAATGTAATGGTGACAGGAGTCTGCCCAGAACGGGTGACCAAAACTGTGTAACTTTTCAGCAATTGCCGACGCATAGGCACTGAATTTAAGCATTTATTCCTAAGAACACCGGCTAGATAGCTAATGCCTTAAAACGCTATGTCAATCTGTATATAGGCCAGCCTGATTATACGGGGATCGCTTCAATAAAATGCAAATGAATTTGAAGAAACGTATAAAGCACACCCAGATCATAAGGAAAACTTAATTATTTAATGACCCACAATATTCGTTGATTTGTACGGATTAACGTTCATTTAAATGGGTCATTTAGTTAGCGTTAATAGCCAACGTTAGTAATAATTTTAAGAGCCGATAGTGGCGATTGGCGATTTTATAGCACCTCTAAAGGGGACAACCATGGCAGCAATAGGGTCAGACAATATTACTTGGTTAGATGTCAATAGCTGGCAATTTAATCTGGCGGGCCGCACCCTACTGGTGGACCCGTGGCTGGTGGGTGACCTGGTATTTGGCCCTACCAGCTGGCTGATTCGCGGCGTCAGACCACAGCCAGTGCCCATTCCCAAACGGCTAGATCTGCTGCTATTGTCCCAGGGGCTAGCGGACCATGCCCATCCAGAAACCCTGGGGGTCTTGGATAAGTCAATTCCGGTGGTCGCCTCAGCCGCCGGGGCCAAGGTAGCTACCGAGAAAGGGTTTACCCAGGTGACGGCCCTAGAACCTGGCCAAAGCTACTGGCTAGATCGTGACATCCTGATTGAAGCGCTGCCCGGAGCCCCAATTGGACCGCTTACCCAGGAAAATGCCTATATCGTGACGGTGGCAAGTACGGGACTACGGATATACTATGAGCCCCATGGCTACCCTGCCGCCGATTTAAATCAGCGCCCGCCAGTGGACGTCGCCATTACCCCCCTGGTAAGCCTGACGCTGCCGGTGATTGGCCCGGTGATTCGCGGCGGTGAGGGGGCACTGGAGCTAGCCCAAAAGGCAAAACCCCAGTGGCTGTTGCCCACGGCAGACAGCAGCGATGTTAGTTACGAGGGGCTGGTGGTCAAATTTTTGCGCGCTACTGGCGGGGTAGATGCGGTGCGATCGCAGCTAGCCCAGGCCAATCTCCCAACGGAAATCAAAACGCCGCGCCCCATGGCCCCCCTCAGCCTAGACCTCCAGGCTCAAACTACCGCCATCGTCTAGGCTGAGTACGGTCGTTTTAAGCGTCTCCAGCGAGAACAAGTCCCCATGCCCGCCATCAAGTTTAAAAAACTCTCCGCCGCCGCTGTTATTCCCGCCTATGCCCACCCCGGCGACGCCGGAGCCGATCTCGTCGCCATCGATCGGCACATTCTAGAGCCTAGCCAGCGACTCGCCATTCCCACCGGGCTCGCAGCGGACATTCCTAGGGGCTATGAAATGCAGGTGCGCCCAAAAAGCAGTCTGGCCCTAAACCATGGCATTACGGTACTAAACACGCCGGGCACGATCGATGCGGACTATCGCGGTGAGATCAAGGTGATTTTAATCAACCTGGGGCAGGCTACAGTTGAAATTAGTCCAGGGCAGCGGATTGCCCAAATTGTAATTGCTCCGGTGGTGCGGGTGGAGTTTGCCATGGTAGATAGCCTCAACCAAACCCAGCGAGGCGAGGGCGGGTTTGGCTCAACCGGCAAAACCTATTGATATGTCGGGGGTCTAAAAGTCATCCAACACATCGGGGTCAATGTTCTCATCCTCGAGAATGTCGGATATTGACGCTGGATTGGTGTCGGTTGGAGAGATTCTAGGGGGCGTTATTTTGTTGATAATGGCATCCTGGGAGAGCGCTGCGTGACCGTTAGAGCTACCGTTATTGGCAGCTGGAGCAGGGCCTCCCCCCAAGGATTCACTCAGCTTAGGCCCGTAGGCTTCCCCAGCTAAAAAATGTCGACGAATTTGAAAAATCCTAAACTCCAACTCGTCAATGGCGTTGCGGGCCAGCACTTGGGTCTCTTCTTTAGAAACATCATCTTCATAGGCCCATGGTAAATAGTAGGCCTTGAGGGCGCGGATGACCGACTCTCGCAGGTTGACCATTTTGTTGTCACGCAAATGATCAACAATGCGTCCTTCAACGGTGTCAGGGTCAGAGCTAATGCTAAAAGAGATTCGTTTTCTGGCCGAGGGCGTTTCTTTTTTAGGTGATTTTTTTTTCCTATCCACGACTCCTCCCGGCAGCGAGCTTTTGAAACTTTAGCGCCAGCCACTTAGCTCCGCCATAGCAGTCACAGAACCGCAGCTGATCGATGTCTGATTCTAGCTCCAGATTGGCGGCCACTTCATCCTGCAGGTCTTCCAACCAGTTGACCGTACAAAAGGTGGACCGCTCTTCAAAGTACTCTTCTAAATCATCGCGGAGCTGGGTAGCCGTGCCACCGCTGATCAAAACCTCATAGTTAGGAACGCTGACGGAGGCCAGCCACTCGTTGAGGCGATATTTTACCAGCTCCCAATAGTAGGCGGTGGCTTTTTCACGACGCTCAGCGAGCGGATACCCTTTTTTAGGGCGGTTGGGAAAGACCACCCGGGCCGAATTACTGATGAGGGCATCATACAGAAACGGATCGTCAGAATTGCATGGCAAATCTTGAGCCACCGCCTTTAGCAGCTGCTGGTAGCCCAGCTGCTCGGTGCTGCTGGGCTCACCCTGGGGGGGACGACCGCCGTTAAACAGTAAAAAGCTCAGATCCCGGTGGCCAAACATCAGCACCACAAAGGTCTGACTGGAGCGTTCTTTTTGCTGCGATCGCTGCACCTTGCGCCACTGAACTAACCCCGCCGCCTCGGGCAGCACCTTGACATTACCAAAGTCTAGAAAGATGTCCTGCCCGCGATAGGTAAACATCTTATGGCCCAGAATCTCTGTGGTCAGGGCCTTATAGTCAGTCAGATATTCATTAAACGGCAGGGCAATACCCACATCCAAGGTGATCCGCTCCAGCTCGTGGCGGTGGGCAAATTCACCAATGACCCCCAGGGCGCGAATATGGGCCAGGGCACTTTTTGGCAAACTGCTGGTGGCTTTATTAGGGCGGCCCTGGGCATCGATCCCAAGGGCATAGGCCGGCGTTTCCGGGTCAAGCTGTAGATAGCTAACTGATTCTAGACCAGAGCCCAGCTGTTCACCCTGGGCCTCAATAATGGTGAGCTCAGACGGAGGCATATCCGCCACCAGGGGCGGACACTGGTAGGCATAGAACCGTTCACCGTCATTGAGGACGGCCTTTGTGCCGGAGCTACCTAAGTCGATAAAACACTGATATTTAGCCATGGGAATAGGGACGAGGCCTCGCCAGGTAGTACATTAGTACGCTTATTCTAATGGATTCATTCTACTCGAATGGAAAGTGACAATCTATCGCAGGCGATACGTTTGTAAACCAATTGCTCAGCTGTACAGACATGCCGCTAAGGTTTAGCAAAACTTTGTGACATACTAAGGGGCCAGATATTTTCTGTCAAAGACATTTTTGAGCGGACGGATTTTATCGCTGCCCACGCTCCCAGGTTTACCATAGGAATCAAAAATTATTAGGCTTCACCGTTGAGGGTCATTGCCCTCTCAACGGTGTAACAATCAATTTTGCCCGGTCGTTTCAAGAAAAATCCCCTGGCAACCATTTGACCCGCGTCAATACCCAAAACATTGTCCTACAATCCTGGCTGATTGATAGTCTCGGTTTGACGGCTACCGGTCTCGATGGAGCCTCGGGAGTGGCTTGAAAATAAAATACCCGTAGATCGAAACCGGGATAATCAAGTATGTCATTTAGCCGCAGATCCCCTACTACTATTTATCAGTAGACAAACTGTCAGCAAACAAATTCGAGCAAGGAGGACAGGTCTGCCGGTAACCTGTCTTGGCAACTCCAGACAAAATCACCAGAAATTGCCAGAAATTAGAGGATTTCAACTGTTAGGGACTTACTAGCAAATAAGGTACCCGCCAATAGCTCTTTTCCCCTTTACCTTTACCCCTTCCCCACTCTACTCCGGGGATCTTATTTTTTGGCAGATCCCTTATACCCGGTTAATCCCAGCTATCGCTGTCCCGGTTTAGACAACAAAATGACTTAAGATTAGGCTCAAGATCCGCAACATAGAATTTGCTATAATCCACCTCGTAAATGGGCTAGTTCCCCCCAGGCTGTGTATCTATCTCTTAGGAAAACAAATTTTATGGTTTTTACCCCAGTTGCCCCCAACTCCGTTTTAACAACAATTCAAGGCGAGCCTGCTATCCCCCTAGAAAATATGCCCGCCAGCTGGCAGCGTATCGTTATCGGAGATTGGATGAGTGAGCCCAACGTGTATACGGCAATGGCTCAGGTTTTTCTGGCTAAACACCAGCAGGGTAACGTATTGTTTTGTGAGCGTCCGGAGACCGCCCACCTCAAGGCGGCCTATTGTGAGGGTAACGGCCAGCTGGCCTATGAAGCTGTTGAACACTATGGGGAGGCTTTTTTACCCGAGAGTTATCCCGATTTTGCCCAGGTGCGATCGCAGCTAGTATCAGAGCAAAACAAAGACCAGCTGCCAGAACGGATGGCCCTGGTAGATACGGTCAGCGATTTGTTTGACGAGCTCGGTCACGATGTTCCAGCTACATTTTATTGGACATTTTTACATCCACTACAGCGGGGAGATTTATTTGAAATTCGCTCCTTTCGCTTTAGCGAACAAGATTTAGGGGTGGCGCGACAGTTTGACGCGATCTTGCACGGGGGCTATGTGTCGATGCTGCGACGGCTAATCGACAGCGTCTCTAGCCGCCACGGCTATTTTATTGAGCACGGCTGCGGCTGTGAAAACCACCTCGCCAAGCTCAAACCGTGTGACTCATCCTTTGACTACCAGCTGCCAGAGGCCACACGGCGTAAAACGCTGCGGGCCTTTTTCTGGAGCGTTATGGAAGAGTATTTGCTGTTTGAACAGCGGGCTGCCACACGGTTGGTCTACGCTGACGGTTTAGATTTTTAAGCAGCCGGGGCAAGGTCATCTTGCCCCAACAGCAGCCAGTACCGCTGGCTGCACAGGGTTTATATCTCCAGCATCGCAGTAGATTTTCCAAGGACTGCCGTTGCGATGGAGCAAAGAACCCTGTTCGGTCACGCAAATCGCCACCGAAGCATCTTCATTTGGACCGCGAAATAGGGTAGCAGACTGTTGCCGACAGCCGCCCAGCTCATACTGTGCACAGGTAATTTTAAGTTCACAAACAATAAATGTTTTACCAACACTGGCGCAGTACTCTTGAATAGTACGTAGCCCCTGATGAACAGCCTGTCGGCGCTTAGCCACTGGCAGCATTTGGGCCGTAGTTAATGTCTCTTTTAATAAACGACGCAGAGTTTGTTTGACGTGTTCCATGGTCTTCACCACCTAAAGGACTGCGGCAATGACCCTGATCTAGTGATAAAAGGTAGAGTGGCTAAAAAAATCCCAATTCAAAGATTTTTTTAGCGCTAAAACAAACAACAGTTTGGGAACACAGCGTCTATAAAAATATCTCCCTCAAGGTCTCTACTAGCAGACCTGAGATAAACAAGCGGGAATAGGACTCAGTTTGTGAAGTTCATATAAACAGTCTTTAAATATTTGTTGAACCTCCTAAACCAAACACAATATAACCACTGATTTTTTGAATGGCAATCGCAGTTAGCGGAGAAACCGGAGTGTCCATTGATACGACTAGCACAATCTAATGGGCGTTAAAGACAATCAATTTCTCATCCCGATGGGGCCGAGTCAGCCGACAGCCGCTCCAGCAGCACCGTTAAAACTCCCCGAATACTGTCATGGGAATAGGCCGCCTCCGGATGTGCATCTTCCCCTAATTTTTGAAAGTGGGGACGTTCTCCATTGAGCTTTCCCCACCTCACCGTCACCTGGCGAGCAAATTCACACAAAATCTGGGGTTGCTCGACAATGTCTGTCACGATCAGCTGTAGGGCCACCAGCGGCTCGTCTAGATATTGGCCAATCCGTCCGTCGGTTTTGACCCAATTTTTAAGACAGAGCTGTAGCGCTCCGTCCCTATCGCTGAGGTACCGATCAATCAGCCCGTTAATGGCAGTCAAGGCCCTCAGAGGGCGGGGCATCTGACTATCCTTTAGAAACGAACCGCCCTCACGACCGATCGCTTCACCCAGGCTAAACTTGCGCTCCGCGCGAATGCGGCGTTGTAAATCGGGAGGTAGCGCGTCTTGGGGTGGGGACATCAGACAACAGTTGACAACCTAGCCCAGGATACCAGAGCCACGTTAGGCTAAACCATGTATCACAGCGAGCGAACCAGACCAGAGCCAGAAATGGTTCATAATGACAAAACTCTGTACGCACTTTGGACAGTCTATGGCTGTTGATGACAGCGAACTCAACCCTAGAACCTACATTCCTGATTTATCGCCTACGACAGGGGTACATCAAGATCATTTTATTGTGTGCGGCCTGGGGAGCTTAGGTCAGCAAATAATTGTCAATCTGACTAAGTTTAGTTTTGATTCTTTTGAGGTGCAGATCGCAGGCATCGACCGAGCCCCCGTTAAAGAGTGGGAGGTGGAGCAGCTACCAGCCATGCTCAGCCAACCCCCAATTGTGGGAGACTGCCGCCGCGATCATGTTTTAGAGCAGGCGGGTATTGAGCGGTGCCGGGCGGTCTTGATCGTCACCAGCGATGAGAGTACCAATGTACAGACAGCCATTGCGGTACGTCGGTTAAATCCTAAGGTGCACATTATTGTGCGCTCATCACGTCAGGGGCTAAATCGATTACTGAGTCGGCAGCTGGGTCAGTTTGTGGCGCTGGATGCAACGGAGCTACCGGCCATGACCTTTGCCCTAGCAGGGTTAGAGGATAATACCCTGAGTGTGTTTAATATTGGCAGCTTTCAGTTTCGGGTGGTAGAACGGCAAATTAGTGCCAGGGATACCCAGTATTGCAATCTGCCGGTACACCAGCTACATCGACAAACGGTCCGGCTGCTCAATCTCACACCCTTTAATAACCCGCACCAGCCCATCGGCTGGGCGACAACGGCCTCATCCATGTTCCATCGCTGGCAGCCCCACGTGCGTGTACAGAAGGGCGATCAGGTGGCCTATGTGGAGGTAAAAACCCTCACCCACAGTCAGATTGAGCATCTGCCCAAACGCTCTGGTCCCTGGATCAAGCTGCGCCAGGGGATTGGGGATGTGATTGACGGTGACTGGTGGCGGCGGCTATTAAGTTTTTGGCAACGTTCGGATCAGCAATCATTACGACGGGTAGTTGCGATCGCACTCACCACGGGCCTTACCCTGTGGATCATCGGCACGCTGCTACTCTATTTCAATATCCCCACCATCAGCTTTACCAAGGCCATTGTGCTGGGGGCCATTCTTATCCTAGGCGGTTATGGCGACGTATTTGGCGGCTTTGAAGACAGCGGTGCCGATGGCTGGGTACTAGTGGCCTGTTTGCTAATTGCCATCACCAGCTTGCTGATGGTCATCGGCGTCCTGGGTCTACTGGCAGACCAGCTGATCAGCTCCCGATTTGAGTTTCTCCAGCGTCGTCCCAAAGTACCCAAGGAAAACCACGTCATTGTCGTGGGGCTGGGTCGAGTCGGCAAGCGAGTTACCCGAATTTTACGAGACCTGCGGCAGCCCCTGGTGGCCATCACCGATCGCCTAGATCACCCCGCCCTGCGCAATCAGGTTCCCCTCTTAGAGGGACCCATGCTACAGCAGCTGCAGGAAGCCAATCTCTCCACGGCTCGCAGCGTAATTGCCGTTACCGACGATCCGGTCCTCAATTTGGAAGTGGCCCTGATCGCAGCGGAGGTCTTAGAAAACGACAAACGTCCCTTTACCCCCGTCATTCGCACCCTCAACCAGCTCTTTAGCGACAATATCAAGTCATTTTTACCCCAGGCTCGCTCCTATTCCGTCTATGCCCTATCGGCAGAAGCATTTGCCGGAGCCGCCTTTGGAGAGAATATCCTGGGACTGTTTCGACTCAACCACCAAACTATTTTAATTACGGAGTACGTTATCGAGTACGGTGATACCCTCAACGGTAAGCCCTTAGCGGAAATCGCCTATGGGTACGGAGTTGTTCCCATTTTGTTACAACAATGTCAGCCCAATCGACAATATCAAAACCATCCGATGCCCTCCGACGATCTGCGGGTTCACATCAAGGACAAGCTCTACGTTCTCTCTTCGATCAACGGACTGCGTCGTATCGAACGGGGAGAAATGACCTCACCTCGACAGTGGCTTTTAGAAGTAGACCCGCCCCTCAACCCCCACATGATTACAGAAGCTAGTAGTCTTTTGGCGAGGCTGTCCAATGTACCTTTAGAACACTGCAACCGGCTCATGAAGACCCTGCCAAACACACTACAGCTGGCCCTTTACGACTACCAGGCCCATCGTCTCATGCAGGAGCTAAAACGCTGTGTACCTATTCGTCTCTCTCCCCTACGACCAGACAACCCACCACTTTAAGACGACAATGCCCAAGCCCTACCAGGGGCTGCCCACCAGGCTAAATGCCGCCCAGTAATAGGGGTGACTAAGCTCCTGTTGACCCTCAATCACCAGTTCATCCGGTAGCTTTCTAGACTCGACTAGCCCCTTAAGCTGATCATTATCAACGATAATATCGCCTTGAATCATAGCCAGCTGGGCCTGACGCAGCGCCTCCGCTTTGATAATGGGCTGGGCTGTCCGCAGCTGTCGATAAAATTCGATCATCAAACCCGCCGACGCTTCATCACTAACGTTCCAAAGGCTGGCTACAGAGGTTTTTGCCCCCGCTAGGACAGCAAAGCCCGCAAAACCCAGCTCTGCCGAGCGACTGCCCAGGGCAGTTTGACAGGCACTCAAAGTCAGCAGTTCCACCGAAGACTGATGCAAGCCAAGGTCTCGCAGCTGATCAAGCCCCAATTTTTCATTGTGTAGATGGAGGTACGACTGAGACAAATCGCCAATATTGAACTCGCCGTGGGTGGCCAGGTGAATAATCCCGTAGGGGCTTTGTTGGCGCTCATTTTGGAGCTTATCCAGATTAAACGTCTCCCCCCGCAGCAAAGTACTATCCCATTTTGACGAAATAGCCTCTAACTCAACCGGCACCCCAGGCAACGATGCCTGATCGGCAAAAGCAGAGGTCCCAGCCACGAGGGCACTGACATTATCTAGACCCTGGTAGGTCAGATCTGTGAGGCTCAAACTGGGCATCAGCCCAACATTATAATTTTGAATGATAAAGTTCTCACCATCGTGGAGCGCAGCCATGGGAACAGAACGCAATCCCGCATCGGTGATAAAGCTGATGGTATCGATATTTTGTTCATCTAGCTGGGTTTGAACAGGGGCAACTAGCCATTGGTAGAGGGCTTGAGCCGCACTGAGATAGGTCGTATCCCGTCGATCGGCACGGCTGGGGGTGGCCACCTGACGGCGCAAACGCTGGGCCATGGTGATCACCTCTTGACGGGTAACGTCTAGGGGAACAAAGACTGGGTCACCCTCGGCGGTAATAAGCAACAGTTCAAGGGGATCCGTGGGCTTTACAGTAGTCAGTACGTTTCCTTGTCCATCAGTGGCTCCACCAAGCCCAAAAACCGCATAGATCAGTGCCGGTTTTTTACCGGTTTTTTGCTGTACTGCCAGCAGATTACTCTGGGCACTGGCCAAATCTACCGTGTCAGCTGACAGCTCTGAATCCAGCTGTAGATAGTCTGCAAATTCAGCAGTTAGCTGATTTTCAAGGCTTGAGAAGTACCGCTCGGCAGCTCGCCTATTTTCCCTGGAGACCGGGGTGGAAGAGCGGTTCGAAGCGGTATCGGTAGAAGAACGGTCCGAGTCTGTATCGGTATCCGAATCTGTATCAGTATCCAAGTCTGTATCAGTGGAAGATCGGTCTGAAGCGGTATCGGTGGAAGAACGGGCCGAAGCGGTATCGCTAGAAGAACGGGCCGAAGCGGTATCGGTGGAAGAACGGTCTGAAGCGGTATCGCTAGAAGAACGGATCGAAGCGATATCGGTGGAAGAAGGAGCCAAACCCATATCGGTGAAAAAACGGATCGAACCTATATCTACGGTGGGGTCAACTTCCGTTGGAGATTCGATACGAATACATTCACACTCGGCATTATCTAGGATTTCTCTAACCCCAGCGGAGATCTCTTCACCTTCGTCAATCTCTTCAGGCTCCTCCACAGTTTCTGGTGTCACAATTTCAATATTGCCCACTCGAAAACTGCCCTTAAATGGCTCACCCGGGGACCCGTTAGTCAGATTTGTCATACCCGCAAGAATATCGCCTGCAGTTCCATTTAAGGAAGCATCACCAATATCAAACGGTGTGTTAGTGCTGCCCCCATCATGGAAAATAGTCACGCTGCCGTCACCGCCACCGCCATCGGTTAAGATTGTGGCCGATGAGGCTGCAATCGTACCGATTCCCCGCACCAGCCCCAACGACGAGTCGATAGTAACCGCCCCTCCATTGCCAACGGTGCTGCCAGCATCAATTGAGCTAAAGGTAATATCTCCCAGGGCAATCAGGTCAACATCCCCTGCCAGTTCGGCACCCACACTACCCACCGCGTTACTTGTATCGATTTCACCAACCTGGATAGACGCTTGCGATTCAATAAAGACATCTCCACTGGTATTGTCGGCGCCAGTAAAAATATCGTTGACACTAATCAAGTCTTGGCCTGTGATAGTGACATCTCCACCGGCTGGAACAATGGTTGTGGGGGTTGAGCCAACCTGTCGAAGCAGTGCTGTTAAAATCGGTTCAGAGATGGTAACAGCGCCCTCAGGAGCCTGAATAGCAATGTCTCCAGAGGATGTAACCAGTTCACCACTAACATCAATATTACCCTGGGCAGACTCGATCGTTAGCGCCCCGTCTCCGGTATTGATGTTCCCACTGACAATGATCTGATCGGTTGCCTGCAGAGTGAAACTCAAGTCATCAGGATCACCGAGGATCGTCAACATGCCTCCCGTCGGCCCAAACGTGGCGACCGTAGGCTGACTATCAAAAATATCTTCTCGAATCTCAATTGAGCCCTCAGCCAAAAAACTTAGGGTGCCGCCGTTGGTTTGGTGATAGTCCAGCGGTGTCTCCAGAATTATGTTGCCATCTCCTGGGGCAGTACCTGTCGTAACAACTTCAACGTTTGCTCCACCGGTCAAGGCCGCTGTGATCAAATCTACTCCCAAGAGGGCGTCGGTGGTATTTCCTCCGACCTCAAAGGGGTTTGTTGCACTCACGTTGTTCGCACCGCTACCGGCAACGATGCGAATATTGGCTGGATCCAACAGCCACAGCCCCCCCGCGCCGTCAGCTGCGGCCACATCGGGGGTCGTGCTCACATCCAACAGCCCCAAACTGCTAGTTTCAACCAGGCCGCCGTCACCGCCGTTTATGCCTCCGCGGGCAGACAGCTGACCGGATGTGCTCAGCAGCTCAGTACCCCAGGCAACAACCTTGCCGCCGTCACCTCGATCGGATGCATCAGCTTGGATAACGGAATTTGCATCGATTACCGTTGCTGTGGCATTGGGGACAGGGCCCTTGCCCAGCTCGTCTCCGCCAACCAGAACTGTGCCCCCCGCCATCGCTCCAGAAGCATTCACCGCTGCACCGATGAGGGCAATTTGGTCACCTAGGATGCCAATATCACCCCCAAAATTGTCCACGGTGTCGATCTGCCCGCTGACAATAGCAGTTCCTGGCTCCCACGGAACTTGAAGTGAGGACCCCGACAAACTCACAGTACCGTCGGGGTTGACCGTAATATCGGTTGCCATACCCAGGTCATTGGCCCCAGTGAGCAGAGCGGGCAGCGTTGAGGCGCTAAAAGCAGCGGTCGGCTGAGCAAACGCGGCGGGTAAGGTCTCAAGTTCTAACCCCAGCAGTGAGCCAGTTTGGCTCAACCGAATCAGGTTTTCGCCTGGGACAGCCATGACTAAAACGTCGCCGCCTGAGAGCTGTCCTGTAGTGATGATGTTTCCCCCTAGCAGGATTAGGGACTGCTCCGAACTGACCGCAAGGTTACCAGTATTTATAATCGTTCCTGCTTGTCCATTGGCAAACACATAGCCCTCGGGAGCACCCCTAAAAAGACTAAATTCATTGGTGCCCAGGGTATTAAACAATTCATCATCAAAAATAAGCCCGGTGGCGGTTGACGCTGAAAACGACCCGTCTAAATTAAGCTGCGCGTTCTCCCCAAATAGGATACCGGCTGGATTTAGCAAGTAAAGGTCGGCCGTACCCTCAACGGCTAGCTGTCCATCAATCATTGAGGCATCGCCACCTAGCACCCGGCCAACAACAGTCTCGACGGCGGCTGGGTTGCTAAACAGGGCTGACTCTCCTGTCAGCAGACCAAACTGGGTAAAGCTATGGAAAAGTGTTGTGCTATCGGCGGATAGAGCCCCCCCGTCAATTTGGTATCGATTGTCAGTTTGTTGAACGGTGGTGAGCGGATCGGCGGCTGTGACTGACTGGGCTTGAGCAACAGTAGTCACCAAGACAGGACCCAGCAGCGACAATAAAAGTGAAACGTAGCAACGATTAAACAAGATAGACATGTCGGGAACAGGTAGAGGAGAAACACGGTTGGGAAATTACATCTGCTTTATGGCCCTATGGCCGTTGGGCAAATCAGCGATCGCAACATTCGGACCCTGAATTGAACAGTGCCTCACCCTAGGGGGCGGGCGAGTCCTCGCTATATCTATCTAGGCGACTGGAGATCACATCAATGCGACGGTTCAATCGAGCAACTTCCGTCTCTTCGCTGAGCTGCCCATAGGCGCTACGGGCCTGACGCAGCTGCCGGAGGGCGTCTTCGAACAGCCCTAGGGTGGCATAGACATCGGCTAAATTGACGCGGATTACAGCTTCACTCAGAATGTCGTCATTGGCCCTAGCCAGGGTCAGTGCCTGGTCATAGGCATCGATGGATAGCTGATTGAGCCCAATGTTGCTGTAGGTGTCACCCAGGGCGGTGTAGATCAAATTAGAGGCCGTGGAGCTGTCTGTCAGGGGCTCCAGCACCGCCAGGGCATCAGCATACATTTCTTCTAGAAAAAATACGCCAGCTCGAGCCAGGGCTGCATTTTCAGACGTCTCTTGACCAGTTGGCAACATATCCGCTGGGTCAGCCGGAACAACCGCCGCCAGCTGAGATCGCAACACGTCATAATCCTCCTCAAACAGCAGCTGAAATCCGGAGTCAAAATAGCCTGCATCCAAATCAGAAGAGACTCCAGTATCGGTAACAACCTCGATGGAATAATAGGTTCCCGGATCTAAGATCAGGGCCGGAAACGGAATCGGGTCGGCTGTTTCCACCGTTGTCTCCCAAAGGGCAAGATCAGGCAGGTCGCGCTCGTAGGTCCATTGCCAGAGCCTGACGGTGTAGCGACTGACGCCGTCAACTGGGTTCCAGCGAATGGGATAGGGTTGCCCTGGCCCTGGCTGTTGAATCCAGGCATTACGGGGTGAAATCACATAGGGCAAGGAGGCGTCATTTCCCCCCAGGA
>JBCDJC010000112.1:0-16640 GCA_038748225.1 Cyanobacteria bacterium P01_H01_bin.26
GATCGCCGCCGCCGTTGGCACCGTGTCCGCTGACTCAGTGTTGGTGGGAACCGGTTCGGTTGCTGTCGCCAGAGGTGGAGCAGAAGATTGCTCTGCAGCAGCAGCAGGTTCATCAGGTGTCGGCTCTATCACATCCTCTTCAGGGGGAGGAGCCTGCTGGATGACCTCCTCGTCTACAACGACAACCTCAATTGGCGTAGCCCCTAACTCAACAACGGAGTCATAGGCCCCCATTATTTTGGATACGAACCGAGCTGCTAGGGGCACTGAAAACACATGAAAGCCAGTGGCGACCAAGGCACCAATAGCCAGCGCCCGCCACATGAATCGGATTTCCCGACGGTATTGCTCAAAACATGATTTAGAAAATCCCATTACAGCTCCAATGGCAGCACTTCAATTTCTAGCACCCAGATTTCCAGCACCCATCTAACAAAAAACAATCCGCTACGCCATAACCTGCAGTTTAACTCTCCAAACTTTATCAATAATCATTCGCAATATATTAAAGATACATTACAACTATGAGCAAAGGTGAGGCATTTATCTAGCGATAGCAATTGGATGTCTGCAGACTTCAAAGTAGCTTAAAGTCAATCACAGCAGCTATCTTGTAGATTATTCATCGTACCAGAACTTACTTGACATCCAATCGCATTAAGCGTATGTTGCTAGGCCATGGGTGGAAATAATGATTGACCAATAACGATATCCTTTTGCGCTTTCTAAACCTCTCAAAGGTGAGCTTCTCAGTTTATGAATGCATTATTTGCCGCAGGCGGCATCGTCATGTGGCCCCTACTTTTGTTCTCCATTGCAACGTTGATTCTGACGGTAGAGCGTTCCGTATTCTGGCTTCGCATCAATCGACATCAGCGGCCAATAATTAAACAAGTATTAAATCTTTATCGTCAGCAGCCCTCTGAGGTCTTTCCCCTCTTAAAACGAAATCTTGGGTTTCCAATGGCGCGGATATTTTTAGAGGCGCTGGAGCTGGAAGACGCCTCCCCTAACCAGTTTCGATTGGCGTTAGAAGGGGCCACCCATGCGGAGCGACCTCTACTCAAACGATTTTCTAGCGTTTTTCAAACCATTATTGCGCTCGCTCCACTGCTCGGGCTACTCGGCACCATTTTGGGACTGATTCGTTCATTTGCCGCCGTCCGCATTGGTGAAATTGGTGCTAATGCCAATACAGTCACTGGCGGCATTAGTGAAGCACTGGTCTCTACGGCGGCAGGTATGGTAGTTGCCATTTTTGCCCTAGCGGTGTTTAACATTTTTCGGGCGTTTTACCGTCGCCAAATGGATTTTTTGCAGGAATGCACCAGTCAGTTAGAGATTGTGCACGAGTGGCATTACCAACGAGCTAACCAGCAGGAGAACGTTTCCCATGCGCGGGTTCAATGAAGAGGCAGAAGATAACGTAGAGATCAATATCTTGCCAATGATCGACGTCATCTTTGCCATTTTGTCGTATTTCATCATATCCACACTTTTTTTGACTCGGTTTGATGGACTGCCCGTAAGTTTACCCGATGCCCAAACATCCGAACGTCAGCCCGATGCCAACTTCACCGTCACCGTGGATGCCACAGGACAAGTTTCTCTAAATCGAGAGCCCATCTCGATTGAATCTCTTAAAAGCGCTATTTTAAAACAAGTGAATCCTGGCCAAACCACTGTCGTCACTATTCATGCCGATGAAGATGCCTCCCATGGCAAAGTTGTCAGTGTCATAGACGAGGTTAGAACAATTGAGAATGCAAAGTTAGCTATCGCCACTAGTCCAAAAGGAGAATAGGCATTTATTTTTCTCTACGCATATTCGAAGTGGGACTCATTAATGACTTCTATTTCTATTAATGGAACGCATAGAGCAATGCCTTAAACCTTAAATTTTACTTGGAATTAAAGCTCATGAACTCTTGAGTCTGTAGTTTTCATCCATGTTATTTTTCAAAACCATTGATCTGCAAACGTTATAGCCTTCTTTAGGCATCTCTACAGGCAAAATTTCAGCGATATAGAATAAAGATAAAAATGTGACTTGGTTTTACTTTACGAAAACTATACAGTGCGATATTATTGAGAATAGTTCCGATCTTTCGCAATAATTGCTATCTTCACCACAACGAGCGGCTGCTAGTTAAGTTGTTGTCAAGAAGTTTCAACGGAAATATTTCTTCGATGCATTGCTGACAACAGCTGGTGAAATGGTAAGGCATATGGAACGGCATAAGGACTTTTAGGGTTACCCGATTGGCCAAAGTTAAAAGTAGTAGATGTATCCGATGTAGTTAGGCTGAGGGAAGTAGTAGGCAAAAAGCATGGCAAATCGACTAGCACATACAGAGCCATTGCAAGTAGAGAGTCAATATCAACTTGGCACGCTGGTAGATGTGTTGCGATCGAGAGCGTCTCACCAGCCTGAGCAAACAGCCTGTCAGTTCTTGCCTGCTGGGGTCGATGATATTGCCCAAGCCGCCCAAGCCAACCGATGGACCTATGCTGACCTAGAGCGGCAGGCACGGATAATTGCCAGTCAGTTAAGGAAGGAACTATCACCCCAGGAAGTTTCTCAGCAGCGAATCCTACTTGCTTACTCTGCGGGCTTAGAATTTATAGCCGCCCTATTTGGCTGTTGGTACGTGGGGGCGATCGCAGTGCCTGTGCAGCCTGCCCGTCGTCATCAGGGTGGGGCACGCTGGCAACATATTTTGCACGATGCCCAGGCAGAGGGTATTCTAACAAGTCAAAATCTGTTGTCTGAGGTAGAGCAGTTAGTTGCAGCGAATAATAGCAAGTTCTTCTGTTTAGCCACTGATAGATTAGCTAAACAGAGCAATCAACCAGATATTCTAGAGACTCAGGCCTCACAGACGGTATCAGGTTCAGCCCTAGCACTGTTGCAATACACCTCTGGGTCCACTAATCACCCTAAGGGTGTCATGATCAGTCATGGCAACCTGATACATAATTTGGCGGTAATCTACCAGAACTTTGGTCACAATCTTGATAGTCACGGAGTTATCTGGCTACCACCCCACCACGACATGGGCTTGATTGGCGGTATTTTACAGCCTATTTACGGAGGTTTTCCCGTTACCTTAATGCCGCCGGAGTCTTTTTTGCGCCAGCCAGTAAGATGGCTGCAGGCAATCTCTCACTTCCAAGCAACCACCAGCGGTGGCCCTGACTTTGCCTACAACTATTGCCTACAGAAGATTACATCTGCCCAACGGCAAGAGTTAGATCTCGGCAGTTGGCATCTGGCCTTTACTGGGGCTGAACCGGTGCGGACAAGGACGTTAGCAGACTTTTCGACCACGTTTGCCAGCTGTGGGTTTAAGGCCAAAGCATTTTACCCCTGCTATGGATTGGCAGAGACCACCTTATTTGTTTCTGGTGGTCATTGGGATGCTCCTGCTAAAATACGCAGTCTGAGTCGTTCAGATCTCAGCCGGGGAAACGTGGTTGAGATGCCCTCTGTACACGAAACAGCCCTATCCGTTGTTAGCTGTGGTAGCGCTTGCAAGGGTACCGAGATAATCGTGGTTGATCCAGATAGTCAGCAACGCTGCTCAACAGAAAAAGTCGGTGAGATTTGGGTGAGAGGGAATAGTGTTGCCCAAGGATATTGGCAAAATTCTGACGCAACCCAGGAAAGTTTTAATGTCTACTTACCTGACGGCAGTGGCCCCTATCTGCGCACAGGAGATTTAGGGTTTTATGATGGCTACTCTCTTTATATCACCGGGCGTCTAAAAGATTTAATAGTGATTCGTGGGCAGAATCACTATCCTCAGGATATCGAACAAACCATTGCGCAGAGCCATACAGATCTGAACTTATATGGTGCTGCTTTTAGCATTGATGTAAAAGGACAAGAGAGCCTAGTTGTTTTTCAGGAGGTAAAGCGTGAAGCATTACGAAGGTTAGATACAGAGGTTATTCTCAGGGCCATTCGAGCAGCGGTCTCTCAACACCATGGTCTACAGATATCGGCCATTTGGCTGCTCAAGCCTAGCCACTTACCTAAAACCACCAGCGGGAAAGTGCAGCGGCAGGCATGCAAAGTCGCATTCCAAGAGAAAACACTAACGACGGTAGGGAAGTGGTCCTCAGATCAAGGAACATGGGAACACGAGAATTTAAGTTCAAAAGAACACAGCCTCAATTGGGTTGAATTCAGCTCTAAGTTATCGTCTCCTCCTCCCAACAACAAGCTCCAATCTCTTCTCGCCTGGCTTCGCCAATACGCCAACGAGTCAATTGACTCTCGCCTCATGGACGAGCGGCGTTGCATCTCACCAGGGGTAATCCTAGACTTTGGCAACCAGGGTCTGTTGGGTATGCAGGTACCCCAGCAATATGGTGGTCTGGGGCTGGGCCATCAGGCTATGCTGCAGGTTTTAGAGCAGCTGGGAGCCATTGATCCCACGCTGGCGCTCTTTGTTGGGCTGAACAATGTGCTGGGGGTTCGCCCGATTTTGCGCTACGCACAGCCTGAACTACGAGAGCAGCTACTGCCGCAGCTAGCCACCGGGCGAGAGTTAGCCGCCTTTGCTTTGACTGAACCAGGGGCTGGCTCCCATCCGTTGGGTATGACGTCAAAAGCCACTCCCACAGGTGACGGCTGGCATTTGGATGGACAAAAGATTTGGAGCGGATCGGCAGCCTGGGCTGGGATTATCAATGTCTTTGTTAAGCAGTATGACGCCAACGGCAATCCCATTGGCGTTAGCAGCTTTGCAGTTCAAAAGGGCTCACCGGGTCTGCGTCAGGGGCCGGAGGCTTTGACCATGGGCATGAGGGCCATGGTCCAAAACACAGTCTTTTTAGACAACGTATCGGTGGATAGCTCGCAGCTGCTAGGGGAGCCCGGAGCAGGAATGGAAGTGGCGCAAGATGCCATGATGTATGGCCGCCTGGCCATTGCAGCTGCCAGCGTGGGTGGGATGAAGCGCTGTGCCCAACTGATGCTGCGCTATAGCTCTCGTCGCAGTATCTCCACCGGGACATTACTCAACAATCCGGTCACGCTGACCCGGTTGAACTGGTTGACAAATGCGATCGCAACGCTCCACGGTCTAGTCACCTTTATCGCCCAGCGTTTAGATCAAAACCTGCCGGTTCCAGAAGAACTGTATGCCACCTGCAAGATTTTAGGACCGGAGCTTTACTGGCAGGCGGCTGACAATTTGGTGCAGTGCCTGGGGGGACGGGGCTATATCGAAACCAACATAGCGCCACAGATTCTCAGGGATGCCAGGGTTTTAAGGATTTTTGAAGGGCCAACAGAATCGTTGGCAATGTATTTGGGAGCGCGGGTGCTCAACCAGTCGGCCCACCTCAGGGACTTTCTAACTGAATTAAGTCTGATCCCACTGGCCGATGCGTTATTTAAAGCGACTGATGAGATTTTGGCCTACTATCAAAGTTCCCAGTCGCCGTTTTCAGACGAGGTAATCGCTCGGCAGCAGGCTAATTTTGTTGCCGGGCAGGCAACGGCTTGGGGACTTGCGATCGCAGCCCTCAAATCACTACCGGCAGAATCTGGCCAGATAACATCCTCCAATATTGAATGGTCACAACATTGTTTTGACCAGACAGTTGCCCAAATAGCTAATGCCAACCAGGCATCAACCGAAACAGCTTTAAAAGAGCAGATTATTCACTACAGCAACAGTATTGGTGAGCTTGAGCAAACCCTTCCTAGTGCTGACGAGCAATTAGACGAGTGGCTCAGGATAGGCTCTCCAGAACAGCCCATACCAAAACAACCAGAGGACTTGTTGCCTGACGTCTATGAGGCTAAAAGCGATATTCCCAGCAAGCCTCTGTTAAAGCAGAAAAAAGTAATTGAGCAGTGGCTAATTCAGTGGTTGGCTCAGCGCCTGCGAACAGCACCAGCTCAGATTAACTTAAACAAAGCCCTGGCTGACTATGGCGTAGATTCTGTCATGGCCGTTGAACTGGCTCAGGATCTAGAAGTTTTTCTCACTTTATCGCAGCCTTTAGATGTCACCTTGGCCTGGAATTTTCCCACTATTGCAGCACTTTCCAAGCATCTAGCAGAATTGTCCTCTCCAACTTTAGAGAATATTCAGAAGCCGCCAGTCAATGTATCTGCATCAGAAGAACCCAATCTTGACAACTTATCTGAAGCTGAAGTAGCAGATATGCTGGCCGCAGAACTCGCCGTGGTGCGCAGGAGGTAGCTATGATCCAATCGCGCTGGCCCACTAGTAACAATTCCTCTGGAGACAGCTCTTCAAACTACCGCGACCTGTTGCAAGAAGCAACGGTCCAAATCCGTAGACTGCGAAATCAGCTAGATCAAGTAGAACAGCGTCAGGTGGACCCCATTGCTATTGTTGGCATGGCCTGTCGGTTTCCCGGTGGAGCTAACACACCAGAAGCTTACTGGGAGTTGCTGCAAAATGGCATCGATGCCGTGGGGGAGATTCCTCTCCAGCGGTGGGATACGGATACCTACTATGATCCAGACCCGGCGGTTCCCGGCAAAATGTATACCCGTGCAGGCAGCTTTGTGGATGCGGTGGATCAGTTTGATCCACATTTTTTTGGTATCTCACCCCGTGAAGCAAAAAGTTTGGACCCGCAGCAGCGGCTGTTGCTGGAAGTAAGCTACAGCGCCCTAGAAAATGCAGGTATTCCCGCTTTTGACCAACAGGGTTCGGCCACCGGTGTATTTGTGGGTCTCAGCTTTGACGACTATGCCCAGCGGAGCGTTCGCTCCGGTAATCCAGACCAAATCGATGCCTTTAGCAGCCTGGGTAACACCCGCAGCATTGCCGCTGGTCGGATTGCCTATGTGTTCGGCTTCCAGGGACCAACAATGCAGCTGGACACCACCTGCTCATCATCACTGCTGGCGGTACATTTAGCCTGTCAAAGTCTGCGCAGTGGAGAGTGCAACCTTGCCCTGGCAGGGGGCGTAAATCTCATGCTTTCACCAGAAGCCACCATTGGTTTTTGTAAGCTGCAGGCCTTATCTCCCGATGGTCGGTGCAAAACATTTGACGCGGCTGCCGATGGCTATGGTCGCGGAGAAGGCTGTGGTGTAGTGGTGTTGAAAAGACTGGGGGATGCCATTGCCAACCAGGACAACATTCTGGCCCTGGTTAAAGGGTCAGCCGTAAACCACGATGGCGTTAGTAACGGTCTTACAGCCCCCAATGGCTCGGCCCAAACAGCCGTGATCCGTCAGGCTCTTTTAAATGCGCGACTAGAACCCCGACAGATTCAGTATGTAGAAGCCCACGGCACCGGCACGTCCTTGGGGGATCCCATTGAGTTGATTTCTTTAAATCAGGCTCTAGAAAGCCGCTTTGAACCGCTTTTAGTGGGTTCGGTTAAAACCAACTTTGGCCACCTAGAGGCCGCTGCGGGTGTTGCTGGGCTGATGAAAGTGATTCTCTCATTACAACACCAGGAAATCCCCCCCCATTTACACCTGGATACACCCAACCCTTACATTCCCTGGGAGCGTCTAGCAATTCAGGTACCAACAAAGCTTACCGCTTGGCCGAAAACATTGGAACCGAGGAGAGCGGGACTCAGCGGTTTTGGTATGAGTGGGACTAACGCCCACATTATCCTCGAAGAGGCTCCACCGTCAGAAAATAAGAGCCTGGGTGGGTCGCTGCCTTTGGAATCTGAGCGTCCTTTACATATTTTGACGCTATCTGCCCGTAGTGAAACGGCCCTACAGGTACTGGCTCAACAGTATCAAAGCTGGCTCACAAAAACAGAACATCCGTTAGCTAACATTTGCTTCACCGCTAATACTGGCCGCTCTCACTTTAACCATCGCTTAGCCATTTGTGCCGCTGACACAGCTCAGATGACTCAAAGGCTCGGACAGGTTTCACGGCTGCCTAATAACAATCAACAGGCTCGGTCTCTGCTTAACAAGAAGATTGCTTTTCTGTTTACAGGTCAAGGCTCTCAGTATGTAGGCATGGGTCGGGAACTCTACCAAATCGAGTCCGTTTTCCACGATGCAATTAATCACTGCGCCAAAATTCTTTCTAAATTGGGAGTTTCTCTTTTAGAGATTCTCTACCCCAGCTCAGTTGTTAATTCTCAACGCTCCATTCACGACACCCTTTATACCCAGCCAGCTCTTTTTGCAATTGAATATGCCCTTGCAAAGCTGTGGCAGTCTTGGGGGATTCAGCCTGACTACGTCCTGGGTCATAGCATTGGTGAATATGTGGCGGCCTGTATGGCAGGTGTCTTTAGTCTAGAAGATGGACTAAAGCTGATTACGGCACGGGGGCGTCTAATGCAGTCCCTACCTTCAGGTGGGGGTATGGCAGCGGTGATAGCCTCCCAAGAGCAGCTTACCGAGTTGTTGTTGGACGGGGTTGAAATAGCCGCCGTAAACGGACCTCAAAATACGGTCATTTCTGGTGAATTGGCAGCATTAGATAGCTTTGTTACCACGCTAGAAGCCCAAGACTTTAAGGTTAAGCGACTCAAGGTCTCCCACGCCTTCCATTCAGAATTAATGGAGCCCATGCTGGCGGAGTTCAAACAGGTGGCTCAGACTGTGAGCTATGGCCAACCCACCCTTGATATTATCTCCAGTGTGACGGGGCAATCGGTGGCTACAGAAATGAGTCAGGCTGGCTACTGGGTAAACCAGGTGCGCCGCCCTGTGCAGTTTGCTCTGGCAATGGCCACCGCAGCTAAGCAAGGCTGCAATATTTTTATTGAGATCGGACCTCGCCCCACTTTGGTATCCATGGGGCAGCTTTGTGTGCCCGAGTTAGAGGCTCTATGGCTATCCAGCCTATCGCCTGGGAAAGAGAGAGGCGCTAGCCCAGATTGGCAAACTCTCACATCAAGCCTGAGCAGCCTGTATGAGGCCGGAGGCACCATTGACTGGGCTAGCTTTGACAAAGCTTACCCTCGGCAGACAGTCTTATTGCCCAACTATCCGTTTCAGCGCAAGCGCTATTGGCTAGAGCCAGCAGAGACATCCCCTAGCCTTCAGTTTACAGGGAGCCAGTATCCCCTATTAGGGAAACAGCTATCCCTGGCAGGAGATACAGTCCGGTATTACGAAACCCATTTGCAATGGGATGCCCCTCTAACTTGGGCAGATCATCGAGTATTTCAAGCCGTGTTGTTCCCAGCAGCTGGCTATTTGGAAATGGCGTTGGCGGCAGGTCAGGACATTTTCAAAGAATCTGGTTACGAGGTAACCAATGTATCCTTTACAAGAGGACTGTGGTTGGATGAGGATACATCGGCATGTCTGCAGACAATCGTCACGCAGCAGACAAACAGCTATCGCTTTGAGATTCACAGTCGCCAAGAACAGAAGTGGAGTGGTCATAGCACTGGCAGCCTAGAGCTATCGCCTGCACGATTGACACCGCCTAGCCTTGAAGTCCCGGATATTCAAGCAAGGCTGATAGAAGCTATCTCTAGAGAACAGTTTTATCAACTCTATGCCGTCCGGAGGATCAGCTACGGTGCATCTTTCCAGGCAGTTCAGCAGGTTTGGCTAGGGAAGGGGGAGGCCTTAGCCCAGGTCAAGCTAGTAGTGACAAACTCCCTATCTTTTCAGATGCACCCGATCCTGTTAGATGCAGGGCTGCAGCTGGCGGGGGCTACCTTAGAAGAGACATCTGCCAAATCATACTTACCCGTAGCGGTTGAACGGTTTAGCCGCTATCGGCAGCAGGACGCTGTATGGGTATATGCGCAGCGAAGCTCAGCCGAGTCGCCGCCAGTGATTGATATTACCTGGACTGATGCTGAACATCAGGTGGTAGCCGTGCTCACAGGGCTACGGCTACAGGCTGTTGAGTCGCCACACAGTTCCACCCAGTGGCTCCACCGGGTGGTGTGGCAGCATCAGCTGCGCCCCCAGATACCAGGGGAGTTTTTGGTAGCACCAGATAAGGTGAGGGATGCGATCGCACCCCAGTTTACCCAATTAATTCAGCAACCCAATTTTCTCACCTACCAGAGACTGCAGCCTGAGCTAAATAACCTAGCAACTGCCTACGTAATGCAGGCATTCTCACGGCTGGGTTGGACACCTCAACAGGGTAAATCGTTTTCTAGCGCAGGTTTAGCACAGACATTAGAAATGTCGGCTAAACACCACAAGCTATTCGAGCGCTGTTTAGCCCTGCTGCATGAAGCAGACATTTTGACCCAGACCAACGGTCAATGGCAAGTTACGGGCAAACTGCTGCAAAGAAGCGTACAAGAGCTAGAACGGCAGCTGCAACAGCAGCCCTTATTAGAAGACGAAATGGCCCTGCTACAGCGCTGTGGTGCAAATCTTGCCACCGTTTTCCAGGGAGAGACTGATCCTCTCGCCCTACTCTTTCCCCAGGGAGATTTAACGCCCCTGACTCAGCTTTACCGCAGTTCCGTGGGTGCCTCGGTGATGAATCAGCTGCTGCAGATGGCCCTCACGCAGGCCATCGCCCATGCGCCCCATCAGCGTCCCCTACGTATTTTAGAAATTGGTGCAGGTACCGGCGGCACAACGGCTCAGTTATTGCCATTGCTGGCGGACTTAGATCAAGCGATCAGCTACGTCTTTACCGATATCTCCCCTCGATTTACCGCGGCCGCCCAAGAGAATTTTGGTAGATTCCCATTTGTTGACTACGCTCTGTTAGATATTGAAGCATCGCCTACGGTACAGGGTTTTGACACCAATTTTGATTTAGTCATTGCGGCCAATGTTTTGCATGCCACCGCTGATATCCATCAGACGCTGGGCCATATCAGCGAATTACTGGCACCGGGCGGTCAGCTAATGTTGTTGGAAGGCACAGTCCCCGTCGGTTGGATCGACCTAATTTTTGGGTTAACCCCAGGCTGGTGGAAATTTACTGACCGAGACCTGCGACCGGATCATCCGCTTCTCGCCGTTGAGCCATGGCAAGCTGTTTTACAAGCTAACGGATTTGACACAGTTACTGCCCTCAAACCAGAGAATGATATAAAGCTAGCTCAGTCGGTAATTATTGCCCAGACAAATTCTGTTAGAGTTAAGCGCTGGTTAGTCACAGGAGAGGTTTCAACGGCTCATATAATCAGCGATCTGCTTACAACTAAGGGACAGTTAGTAAAGATTGCGGCCTATGGCGACCTGAATCTCGATCAATCGTCAGATTTTAATAGTCTTGTCTATGTCTTACCTAAGACATCTAGTGAAACTCTTGTCTTAACCTCGAACGACATCTGCCAAGAATTATTATCTTTGGTGCAGATGCTGAGCCAGTCATCTCACCCCCCGCAGCTTTACCTGGTATCTGCCGACAATTCTCCAGAATCACAGCTAGCTTATGCGCCGCTCTGGGGAATAGTGCAAACCCTACAGTTAGAACATCCTGAACTACGCTGCATCCGTCTTCAAACCGATACCTACGATACCCTCGTTAAAGAGCTATTGATCGAGTCTCTAGAGCCCCAGATAATCTCTACCCATCAGTCGCGTCAGGTAGCCCGATTGGCTCCATACAGCTTGGTCGATGCCCCTACACAGCTAGTCTCCAGCCAGCCAGGCACCCTAACCGGTCTCCGCTGGCAGCCCATGGCAGCCCGTCAGCCCGGTGCGGATGAAGTGGTGATCCAGGTGCAGGCAACGGGGCTTAACTTCCGCGATATTCTGATCGCAATGGATCAGTATCCAGAGACAGCGCCCCTCGGCTGTGAGTGTGTGGGTACGGTCACTGCTATGGGGGCTAACGTCAGCAATCTTAAGCAGGGTCAAACTATTATGGCCATTGCGGGTAAGAGTTTTGCCCAGACAGTGATCGTTCACCAAGATTTGGTGGCCCCAATACCAGAAAAGATAACCTCTAGTGAAGCAGCAACGCTTCCTGTGGCCTTTACAACGGCTTACTACAGTTTGTGTCACCTGGCCAACCTACAGTCTGGAGAACGGGTGCTGATTCATGCAGCAACAGGTGGGGTGGGGCAGGCCGCTGTTCAGATCGCCCAGCAGACAGGAGCTGAGATTTTTGCGACAGCTAGCCCTGGCAAGTGGAACGTACTCAGGGAATGTGGTGTAGCTCACATCATGAACTCACGCACGTTAGACTTTGCCGGTACCATCATGTCAGCCACTGGAGGGCGAGGCGTTGATGTGGTGCTCAATTCACTGCCCGGTGAGTTTCGCACCAGAAGCGTTGCTGTCTTAGCGACCAAAGGACGGTTTATTGATATTGGTAAGGGGGATGGTTTAACATCGGAAAAAATCACCCAGATACGACCTGATATTAAACATTTCACGGTGGATCTGGCAGCACTATGTCCTCAAAAACCTAAGTTAGTTCATTCTATGCTGGGTCATGTAAGAGACCAGATAAACAGAGGCAGCTGGTCTCCTTTACCGGTAATGGAATTTAACCAAGACGAGGTGATTCAGGCATTTCGGACCGTACAGCAGGCCAAACACATAGGCAAAGTTGTTGTTACACAGTCGCAAGATGCCGGAGCACTGCCAGCGATCCAGTTTCAAGCGGATGCTACTTACCTAATTACAGGCGGCCTGGGCGGCTTGGGCTTAACTATGGCCCAGTGGATGATAGACCACGGGGCAAAGCACATTGCTTTACTAAGTCGCCGTAAGCCCACAGACAAAACACAGACCGCCATTAGAACATTGGAAAATCAGGGCGTTACAACTACTGTACTGGCGGTGGATGTCACCGATCACGGCGCTCTGAAAAATGCCCTATCGGAGATTACAGAACATGTAAGATTTCCAGCCGGTCTGAAGGGGGTTATTCATGCAGCAGGTGTCTTAGATGACGGTCTGATGCAGCAGATGACCTGGTCTCAATTTGAGCAGGTGCTCGCCCCTAAGGTCGCTGGAGCGTGGCATCTGCATCGGCTCACTCAAAATATCGATTTAGATTTTTTTGTTCTATTTTCGTCGGCGGCGGCTCTGTTGGGGTCCCCGGGCCAGGCTAACCATGCGGCGGCTAATAGCTTTTTAGATGGCCTTGCCCACTATCGCCAGCAGCTGGGGCTGCCGGGATTAAGCATTAACTGGGGAGCGTGGTCCGATGTGGGTTCAGCGCTCAAGTATCAGCGACAGGGTAGTCTCAAGCATTTACCAGGGGTAGATGTAATCTCCTCCAAACAGGGTCTCGCTAAATTAGAGCAGATTTGGCATACGTCAGCACCTCAAGTTGGGATCGTTCCCATTAACTGGTCAGAGTTTTTTACACAGGCCCTGGTGGCAGATTCCTCTCTGTTTGAAAATTTACGAGAAGATATTGTTCTGCCATCAACTCAAGCGTTAACACAAGCGTCTTCTAAACTCTTCCTAGAAAAGCTTAGGGATATGCCCCCAGGAAAACAGCGGCCGTATCTGGAGACTTTTGTTTGTCAGCAGGTGTGCCAAACCCTAGGTTTTCAATTAGAGGAATTGGACCAGCAAACTGGGTTCTTTGACCTGGGCATGGATTCTCTCACGGCTTTGGAATTGAAGAATAATCTTCAAACTAATTTGGGTATTTCCTTACCCAACACCCTGGTATTTGACTACCCAACCGTAGCTGCGTTGTTAGATTATCTGGCGGTACAGCTGTTAGAGGATGCCGGAGCAGCCGAGGTGAGCACTGACCATGAGCCAGCAGGAATTCCAGGGGAAACAGAGCTACCCTCAGGCGAGCAGCTGGCCGATTTGATGGATCAAAAGCTAGACGACATTGAAAGCTTGCTTGGGGAGGAAGGTGCATCATGAGCAGCCAGTCTTTTCAGCAAGCCAATGAACAACGGATGGCCCGAGCATTACAGGCCATTGAAAAACTGCAGGCAAAACTTACGGCGGTAGAAGCCGCCCGCACTGAGCCCATTGCCATTGTCGGCATCGGCTGTCGATTCCCAGGCAACGCTAACAGTCCAGAAGATTTTTGGCAGGTGTTGACCAATGAAACAGATGCCATCGGCCAGGTGCCCAATGACCGCTGGGACGCGGATGTGTTTTACGATGCTGACCCGGATGCTCCGGGTAAAATTGTTACCCAAAACGGTGGTTTTATTGACCAGCTGCAGGACTTTGACGCCGCTTTCTTTGGTATTTCTCCTCGGGAAGCGGTGAGTATGGATCCGCAGCAGCGACTGCTGCTGGAAGTTAGCTGGGAGGCGATGGAACATGGCGGTATGGTGCCCGAGCAATGGGCTAGCCGACCGGTGGGAATATTTATGGGCATCAGCAGCCACGACTATTCCCAGCATTTATCCCGTCGTGATCAAAGCGAAATCGACGCATATCTGGCCACGGGCAATGCCCATAGTGTCGCCGCAGGCCGACTGTCCTACAGTTTAGGATTCACTGGCCCCAGTTTGGTGGTGGATACGGCTTGTTCGTCTTCATTGGTGGCGGTGCATTTAGCCTGTCAGAGTTTGCGCCACCAGGAATGTGAGGTGGCGCTGGCGGGCGGAGTGAATCGCATTTTGGCCCCAGAATTTAGCATTAACTTTTCCAAGGCCCACATGCTAGCTCCCGACGGGCGTTGTAAGACCTTTGACGCCTCTGCCAATGGTTTTGCGCGGGGGGAAGGCTGCGGTGTGATTGTGCTCAAACGGCTATCGGATGCGATGGCTCACAATGACAACATTTTGGCGGTGGTGCGCGGCTCCGCCGTTAACCAGGATGGCCGCAGCAGCGGTTTGACCGTGCCCAATGGTCCTTCGCAACAGTCTGTTATTTGTCAGGCGCTGGCTAGCGCCGGGGTAAAACCAGAAGACATTAGATACATTGAGGCCCACGGTACTGGCACAGCCCTCGGTGACCCCATCGAAGTGGGTGCCCTAGGTGCTGTTTTTGGTCAAAGCCATTCTCGCCAAAATCCTCTCCAAATTGGATCGGTTAAAACAAACATTGGCCACCTAGAAGCGGCGGCAGGAATTGCTGGATTGATTAAGGTGGTGTTGGCGATGCAGCATGGCACATTGCCAGCCCATCTACATTTCCAACAGCCCAGCCCTCACATTGATTGGCAAGGCATACCGGTTCAGGTCACCGCTAAGGCTATGGCCTGGGATAGTCAGGAGAAAACTCGGCTAGCCGGCATTAGTTCTTTTGGATTTAGTGGTACCAATGCTCACGTTGTTGTGGGCTCAGTAGAACAGCCTCAGACGGCTAAACCTGATGGTTTTGGGCCTTATTTACTGATGCTATCGGCTAAAGACGACACCGCGCTAAGAGAGCTGGCAGATCTTTATGGTGAAAGGATAAACCAGCCAGGGACTGAGCTAAGGGATATTTGCTGGAGTGCTTGGGCGTTGCGATCGCACCATCCCCACCGTCTTGCCATTGTCGCCAAGTCCCTTAAAGATGCCCAAACCCAGCTCACTGGTCAGCTATCCCATGCAATTACCGGCAAAACAAAACAGCGCCCACCCAAAATCGCCTTTCTGTTCACCGGTCAAGGGGCACAGCACATCAACATGGGCCGCCAGCTCTATAAAACTGAACCCGTTTTTAGACAGACCATTGACCACTGCGCCCAGATTCTCAAGGCAGACAACATTGATTTATTAGAGCTGCTTTATCCGTCAACGGACGTCTCTGTTGAGAGGTCTAAAGTATCCATTCACAACACGGCCAATACCCAACCCGCTCTCTTTGCCATTGCCTACGCCCTCACCGAGCTATGGAAATCCTGGGGCATCACCCCCAGCGGCGTTCTGGGCCATAGCATTAGCGAATACGCAGCGGCCTGTACAGCCGGGGTCATGGATTGGGAGATTGGGCTGCGGTTGATAGCCGTGCGGGGGCGATTGATGCAGGCCCTGCCCGAAGGCGGCGGGATGGCCGCTGTGATGGCCTCCCCTGAGCAAATTGAGCCCTATTTAGAGGCCGGGGTTGCGATCGCAGCATACAACAGCCCCACAAATACGGTTCTCTCTGGTTCACAGACGGCGCTGGAAAAAGTTCTTGCTAACCTAGAAAAGCAACACATCCAAACAAAACCACTGCGGGTATCCCATGGCTTTCATTCTCCTTTGATGGCACCCGTACTCAAGGATTTTGAAGCGATTGCCCACAGTGTGCCTTACCAGCTGCCCCAGCTTGACATGGTTTCAACAGTCACTGGGCAAACCATCACCCAAGAGATTACCCAGCCTGACTATTGGGTGCGCCATATTCGACAGCCAGTTAAATTCTCCCAGGCCATGGAGAGTTTAGCCGCTGAAAACTATGACATTCTGATTGAAATTGGCCCCAAACCAACCCTAATCACTCTAGGGCAACAGTGTTTACCCGACGGGTCAGGGCACTGGCTGCCCAGCCTGCATCTCAAACAAGATGGGCAATCATCAGAACGACACACCATGTTGATGGGTTTAGGACATCTGTACGTTGCTGGAGCCCCGATACAATGGCCGGGTGAGGCAGGTCAACGGGTGTCTTTACCCACCTATCCATTCCAAAGACAGCGGTACTGGATTGATGTTCAGCCTGTCCGGCGGCGCTCTTCTCAGCACCCCCTTTTAGGTGAGAGACTGAATCTGGCTCGCAGTGAATCCGTTTTCTTTGAAAACGAAATTGGTGCTATTTCGGTCCCCTTTCTAGCGGAGCATCAGGTCTTTGGAGCCACGGTTCTGCCTGC
>JBCDJC010000113.1:0-16494 GCA_038748225.1 Cyanobacteria bacterium P01_H01_bin.26
ATGCGGGCCTTGGTCAAATACCTGCCGCTTCAATGAGCTCTCCGCTTACAGGCTTTCGAACGATCTCTAACCTAACTCCGACGAATCCTGACCAGCTTGATAAAGCAAACGGTTGAAGGCGGGAGTTGCGATCGCTCACGATGCCCATAACCTGATGCAGACCCGTGGGGCGACACTCAAATTCTCGATAGAATAGGGAGCATGAATTATAGAGTAAGGTGCTAGAACGCCGGCGCCGTCAGCGCCCTAGCACCCAAGGCTGATGATGATCGGGGAAACGCCGAACCATGATGGACGCCACCGTTGCTAAATTTTTAGGCCGCTTAGGATTTTTGTTTATGCTGGCCGGGCTATGGGGCGGTGGTTGGGCCACCCCCAGCGCCACCGCCCAGCCGGTTAGCTATTGCTGGCAAGATGCTGCCGCCCAAGCTCAAAACAGTGGCCCCCACGTTAGGAGCATCTATATCTCTGAAGCGGACGGTCGGATTTTAGATATTTGTCTAGAGGTCCCTGGTGCTAGTCTGAGCGTTTCGGAAACAGGTGCTCTGGTGCTCTTGCAGCGAGAAGCTGGTGTGGATGTTTCCTACTTTGGTAGAGGGGTGAGAGAGGGGCTTCTACAAGAGATTGGTAATTTCGACATTGACTATTTCCGACGTGGTGTTCGTGCGGGCAGTCTGGAAACTTTGGCCGGTCTGAGATTTGACTACTTTATTCGAGGTCACCATAAAGGCCGAATTAGTGAAATTTCAAATCTTCAAATTGATTATTTTGATCGGGGTGAACAGTTTGGCAAGCTCAGACAGATAGGGCCAGTGTCCATCGACTATAGCAATACGGGGGAAATCGAAACGGACAACAGCTTAGAAAATACCAGGCTGATTGTAATTCCTTGAGGGTGGGCGGTTGCAGCCCGCCAAAGCTAATTTTTAGGATTTGACGAGGGCGCTACGGGAGTGAGATAGGGGCATGCCTCAGCGCCCCTATCCGAAATTTTACGGATGATGCAGTGCCAATCCGCTGACCCAGAATCAACCAACAAGAGAATTTACCTGTTACGGGTGAGATGTTTAGACATCTCGACCACAGTAGTGGTGATTGCCTAAAAATGGGTGGTTTCGGCCTGTTCGCTATGCGCTTCACAAGCTTTAAAGCAGGATGGGCTAGGGTGATTACAGCATTCTTTTATAAAGACTGTTTAACGATTGTCTGAGTAATAAAAAGAAGCGGCAAACCCTGACCTGATTATGGTTTGGGGCTAGCGAAAATTTACCTACACAGGGCGTCTAAATGTATTCTCATCTGTTCTTTATTGTCGTATTAAGTTTATTTGGTGAGTTTGCATAAGTCGCGAAACTAGCGCAATACAAGCGCTATAACGAAATTGAGATAGGTGTTCCGCTTGTCATTTCCCCTTCTGGGAAAGATTACATTGAAAGGAAGTTGTTCTTCTTATAAGACATTAGGTAGCAATTTTCACCTTTCAACCTTGATTGTGAATATTTTGTATTTCTAGTAAGAAAAAATTCTGAAACCCCATGCAGTACCACGGCTCGGCCATCTCCTCAGAGCATAATTTTAAGGAATCCTACGTAAGCCAATCGATTTCGTCTACTGATAAAATCGCCAAGGTCAATATTTTAGATGTTGAGATCGATAACCTTTCTCGGGATGAGCTCTTGCAGCGTCTAGCGCTTAAAGGTGGCGTTGTGGTAACCCCCAATGTGGACCACCTAATGAAGTTGCGCCATGACACTGAGTTCCAGAAAGTATATGAGATTGCAGACTATCGGGTGTGCGACAGCAAGCTGCTTATGTTTGCCGCCAGCTTTTTAGGCACCCCCCTCCGGGACAAAATCTCGGGCTCCGATCTGTTGCCCTGGTTCTGTGACTATCATCGCGATAATCCTGAGGTCAAAATTTATATGCTAGGTGCGGCTCCTGGGGTTGCCAAGCTGGCGCAGCAGCGGATCAATGCCCGGATCGGCCGCGATATTGTTGTCGAAGCCCATTCCCCTTCGTTTGGCTTTGAGAAAAATCCTGAGGAATGTGAGGCAATTATAGAGCGGATTCAAGCGTCATCGGCCAATGTGCTGGTGGTGGGTGTGGGTGCTCCCAAGCAGGAAAAGTGGATTATTAAGCACAAAGATGCGATGTCCAACATCAATACATTTCTGGCAGTTGGAGCGGCCATTGACTTTGAAGCCGGTCACAAGCCGCGCTCTCCTGAGTTTGTGACTGAGCTAGGTCTTGAGTGGCTCCATCGGACAATGTCGGAGCCAAAACGGCTGTGGAGACGCTATCTAATTGAGGATATGCCGTTTTTTGGCCTGGTCTTTCAGCAATGGCTGGCTGCCAGACGAAATCGCAAGTCGGCTTAGCCTGCCGTTGGAAAATAAGCGAGCGTTATCAAAGACCCCCAAACTCCTAGGTTTGGGGGTCTTTGGGGTTTAACCTCAGTACGGGTAGTCCCAAGTATGCCTGGTGAAAATAGGGTGACTGTGGGAGAGAGTTTTTAGCCGATATGTCTTTTTTGGGGTTCTTGCTGTTAAAAAACCCCCTGAACCGTCTCAAATAGTTCAGAGGGTTGGCTAGGGTGCTGTTTTCTGGCTTTATCTCATCTGTTGTAGGTCTTCTATATAGGCGTTTTGTCCCTGCAGGTTGCGGAGTGACGGCGAATTATGACCGCTGATATAGGGAAACTGACCGGTGACCAGGGGCACGACTAGCCGACCGGGCTGGGATGCTTTGAGGGCCGATAGGGTGGCTTGAGCCGTCGCGATCGCATCGCTTCCCTGCCAGCGAGTCAGCCAAACCTGCACCTGGGGAGTGTCCACAGCGGCGGCTGTCTGCTTGATGGGCACGGCATGGGTTTCAACCACCAGCCGTTGGGCAATGCCCGTTTTTAGCACCGTAAAGGACTGGCCCATGACAGCTGTGGTCACCGCGGCGTCATTGAGACTACCAAAGCTCTGGGCGTCTCCCCAAACCAGCAGTTTGTCACCCACTTGGGAGGCGACATGACCCTGGGTGGCGGTCACAATGGCCAGTACCACAGGGGAGCGAGAAAGCTGGTCTGACAGACAAGAAAACAAGTCTATGGAAGTCGAGCTGGCCGTAGTCTGCGTCATATAAGGGCTAGGCGTACCGTCGGAACGCTACTATTGGGTGGACTATGGGAGCGGCTGGGGATCGAGTCCAGCGGGAGTTACATTATGGCAATCAGGTGCTAAAAAGGCAGCTGAGGTGGACTGTTTATAAAGATGGCCTTACCGCTCCTTTGTATTCTTCATAGGAGACATGGGACAGACAGTAAAAAATATCGGTATTATTGGCGGCGGCCAGCTGGCCTGGATGATGGCCGCCGGGGCTAAAAAACTGGGGCTGAGCCTGACGATACAAACCCCCAGCCCATCGGACCCGGCTGTTGCCATTGCCGAACGGGTCGTTCTGGGTGCGGTGGCCGATGCCGCCGTTACCGCCACCCTGGCCCAACAGTGCGATGTTATTAGCTTTGAAAATGAGTTTATCGATTTGCCTAAGCTGCAGCAGCTTGAGCGCCAGGGCACCCGGTTTTATCCCCAGCTGCGCTGTTTGAAACCGCTGTTAGATAAGTACGATCAGCGCCTGTACTGTCAAAATCTGGACCTGCCCGTGCCCCGGTTTGCCACCCTGGGGTCAGCGGCCGATTTGCCCCAGCTGGCTGCTGCTGTTGCCAAGGTGGGGCTGCCCCTAGCCCTCAAAACCCGTCGCCACGGGTATGACGGTCAGGGCACGTTTATCTTGAACGATCTCGATGCGGTAGAAGCAACCTGGGCCAGGCTGGCGTATCAGCCGGTGTTGCTAGAGGCGTTTGTCCCCTTTGAGCGAGAGCTAGCGGTGATGGCGGCCCGCTCCCCCACAGGAGAAATTGCCCTGTACCCCACCGTTGAATCCCAGCAGATTGACCAGGTCTGTCGCCGCGTCATCGCCCCGGCTGCGGTTAGCGCTCGGGTACAGCAGCAGGTAGCCCATATCGCCACCACCCTGCTGACCCGGCTGGAGGCGGTGGGCATTTTTGGCATTGAGCTATTTTTAACCGCTGATGACCGGGTGCTCGTCAATGAAATTGCTCCCCGCACCCACAATTCGGGGCATTACACCCTAGATAGCTGTGTGACCTCTCAATTTGAGCAGCAGCTGCGGGCGGTGGGGGGATTTCCCCTGGGTGCTGTGGATATGACCTGTCCCCAGGCGCTAATGGTCAATTTGCTTGGGTTTGAAACCGCCACATCCGACTATGGTCCTCGGCGTGCCGCCCTATCGGCGCTGCCCAACAGCCACCTTTATTGGTATGGCAAGGGTGAATCTAGACCAGGGCGCAAACTCGGTCATGTGACGCTGACATGCGATCGCACCCACACTCACCATCAGCTAAACCAGCTGATTCAACAGGTGGAGGCCATTTGGTATCCCTGAGACGGTCTGTTACGGTATCCCTCTCTGGTTACAGAGCCGTCCTCGGTTGAAATATTGATTTGAAATTTCGATTGAGGTGGGGAAAACCGCTCAATCATCCCTATCGATCCCCCCTTGCCGACTGCCTGGGACAGTTGGTTATGATGACGTTAGTTTCACTACGGCGTTGGTGACTGCCAACAATGTTTCTTGATCTATGCTTTTCTCTTACGGGCATCGAACAGGATTGCGGTGGCAGTATACCGGGCTTGTACCCGGAAACTATAAATCGCGACCACGGGCCCACCTGGATTTTCCAGGTCAAAAACTGAGGTAAGACGGCGCTGCGGTGAAACTTTAAGCTTTAAAAAGCCCCCGATCGTAAGATTTGGGGCTTTTTGCTGTGGGTGCCGCGATCCGCTAGTATGATTGATATTGTTGATGGGTACAAATATACTATCCCATGGTACAGTACACAATTCCCCAGAGCCCCGAAGATGTATTGATTACCGTTTCTGGGCGCGACTCGGCCAAGGCCCGTGAAAAGGCGATGGATCAGCTTACGGAAATGATGGGTGATGGTAGGCTAACGGCTGACTTGGATGATGGCTTTACCCCAAAGGATTTTATTGAAGTGAAAGAACATAAGACGGAACCGACAGCTGAGGAAAATGCCATTGTTGAGGCAGTTCAGATGCTAAGCAACCTGGCCAACCTCAAGATAAAAGTGCAAGGATCCCGCAGTGAGGCCCTAAAAGTAAGGGATTTGGTTGACTTACTGTTTACTGATGATGTGATTAGCGAAGAACAGCTCGAAGAGTTAAAGAGCGGTTTTAAGGTACTTAAGACCTTTGCCCAAAGCAATCTCCGCTACCGAGATGCGCGGGCTGAAGCAGAAGACGCGCGTCAAATTTTGGACAGCGCCCTCGGCAAGTAGGGGGCCTAATAGATGCGTCGATCGCGATCGCGACTAATAAAATTCAGTCGACCGTGACCGGCGATATGGGCCCGCGGCTGGTCCCCCTGGGGGACAGCCGTGACTCGAAAAACATAGATACCATCCAAACGCGGGTTGCGCTCCGGGCGTAGACCCACGGTCACCAGCTGCCCTGGGGCGACGGGTGGGTCAAAAACCACCGTGACGGTTTTGGTATCATCCTGGAGTGATACATCCCCCACGCCCAGGTTAGCCAGCGGTGTTTGGGGGGTACCGGCAAAGGCGACGGTTTCGTCTAGATCATAGTCCCGCAGGTGGCGGGCCAGGTTTTGAGGGGCAATGACTACGCTCTGCAGCGGGGCATCGGCATCGGCTGGCAGGTCTAGGGTAAAAAAGTAGGTGGCGTTGCGACGCATCACCCGGTTATTGGTGGTGGTGGCCTCTAGAAACTGGGGCGGTCGGATAAAGGCGGTGGTACCGTCGGCTAGCTCAACCGCCAGGGCGGTGGGTTGGCCTAAGCGGCCGGGTAGGACTATGGACGCCGCCATCGATAAAAATAACCCCATTGCCAAGCAGCGATTTTTCATAGCTCCGGTTCTCCATCACTGCCCCTATTGTGGGGGATTTTTGACAGACTGTGGCTACGACGGGCGGGTTTTAGGGGCAATCATGCTCCGGTTTCAGGCAAGCCCCGGCGGGGGGGATAATGATAGCGATAGTCAATGGGACAGGCTTGAGTATGACGATAAACCACGGCCCCGAACTGTTAGCACCGGCGGGCACCTGGGACTGTGCCAAGGCGGCTGTCGAAAACGGTGCCGATGCGATTTATTTTGGGCTCGATCGGTTTAATGCGCGGATGCGATCGCAAAATTTTACCGAGACCGATCTGCCTGACCTGATGTCGTTTCTCCACAGCCGAGGCGTCAAGGGCTATGTCACCTTCAATACCCTAATTTTCCCCAAGGAGCTAGCCAAGGCTGAACGCTATCTGCGTAGCATTATCGCCGCTGGTGTCGATGCTGCCATTGTTCAAGATGTGGGCGTGTGTCGCTTGATCCGACATTTGTCCTCAGACTTTCCCATCCACGGCTCTACCCAGATGACGGTGACATCGGCGGCGGGGGTGGAGTTTGCCCGCGGTCTGGGGGCACAGTTAGTGGTGCTGGCAAGGGAATGCTCCCTCAAGGACATTGAAAAGATTCAGCAGCAGACAGCGGTCCTCCCTTTAGAAGTGTTTGTCCACGGGGCGCTGTGTGTGGCCTATTCGGGACAGTGTCTCACCAGTGAGTCCCTGGGGGGACGTTCGGCCAACCGGGGGGAATGCGCCCAGGCCTGCCGCATGACCTACGACATGACGGTGGATGGCGAGTCCGTGGATCTCGGGGACAAACGCTACCTGCTCAGTCCCCAGGATCTTTCTGGACTCCCCGTACTGCCGGATCTGATTGACGCTGGGGTAAGCTGCTTAAAAATAGAAGGCCGCCTAAAATCACCGGAATATGTGGCCAATGTCACCCGCGTTTACCGTCAGGCCCTAGATCAAGCCGTTCAGGGGCAACCACCTCGCCAGCCCCGAACCAATCGCCCCGCCCTGCCCACGGCGGACGAGCGCTACCGTTTGGAAATGGCCTTTTCCCGCGGTCTGTATACCGGCTGGTTTCGCGGTATCAACAACCAGGAGCTTGTCCATGCCCGCTTTGCCAAAAAGCGCGGGGTTTACCTTGGGGACGTGGTGCGGGTTACCCAGTACCAGGTAGAGCTACAGACGAAGGTGCCGGTCAAGGCCGGAGACGGGGTTGTCTTTGACTCGGGTCACCCCGATACGGATCAGGGCGGCCGCATCTATGGTGTAGAAGACCGGGGGCGTACCGTCTGCCTCAGTTTCGCCAAACACGGGCTCGATCTGCACCGGGTAAAACCGGGGGACAAGGTGTGGAAAACTTCCGATCCGGAGCTGGAGAAAACCCTGCGCCAGAGCTACAGCGGCGAGCAGCCCAAGATCCAGCAGCCGATTGACATTGAGGTGTATGGCAAAGCGGGGGAACGGCTGGTTGCGATCGCAGCCGATCCCCAGGGTCACACGGTCCAAGCCATATCTAAGGGCACCCTAGAAATTGCTCGTAACAAACCCCTCACAACAGAACGTCTGCTCCAGCAGCTTTCTCGTTTAGGCAATACGCCGTTTAAGCTTGCGACCCTTGCCAACAATCTTGCTGATGGGGTGATCTTACCGGTGAGCGAGCTAAATCACGTGCGGCGAAAGCTGGTGGAACAGCTTCTAGAGCAGCGGATTCGCCCCAGACGCTGGGCGCTAAATCCAACGCGTACCTGTGGCGACCTGCTGCCCAAAGTGGATACCCCTGCGGTTGGGGAGGGGCCACCGTCTGTCGTGCCGCTGGTGCGATCGCTTGTGCAGCTGCGTGCCGTGCTTGAAAACAACATCACCAGGGTTTACTGCGAGTTGGAAAATCCTGTCCATTATCGCGATGCGGTTGCCCTGACCCGCGAGATTAACCCCGATGCCAGCCTATACGTGGCGCCCCCTCGAATTACAAAACCCGGTGAGCAGTACATTCTCAAACAGGTGCGCCAGGCCGATGCCGATGGCTATCTCGTGCGTAACTACGATCATCTCCAGTTCTTTGCCGACCGACCCTGTATTGGCGATTTTTCCTTAAATGTGGCCAATCCAATTACGGCCAGTTATTTTAAGACTCGGTTTGGTCTAGAGCGTCTGACCGCCAGCTATGACTTGAACGTGGCGCAGCTGAGCGACCTGCTGACGACGGCCCCGGCCCGCTGGTTTGATATTACGGTGCACCAGCATATGCCGATGTTTCACATGGAGCACTGTGTATTTTGTGCGTTTTTGTCCGACGGTACGGATTTTACCAACTGCGGACGGCCCTGTGAAAAGCACGAGGTAACGCTTTGCGATCGCACTGGTACCGAGCATATTCTGCAAGCCGATGCTGGCTGTCGTAATACCCTCTACAACGGTGTTGCCCAAACCGGCGCGGAGTTTATTCCCCGCCTAATTGACCACGGCGCTAGTCACTTTCGCATTGACTTTCTCAAGGAATCCCCCTCTCAAGTCAAACAAATCCTTGACTGTTATCAGCAGCTGCTCCAGGGCAAGATCACCGGGCGTCAGCTCTGGCAGACCCTGCAGCTTTCCAACCAGCTGGGCGTTACCCGTGGCACCCTCGAAACCCGCAGCCGTGGGTGAGCGTTGGCCAACTCCAAAGGAGATGCTTTGCTAGGCTCGCCCGGCTATACGACCTTGCTCAGCCAGGGTCTCCCTGGACAGCTACCCTTTTTCAATCGGAGTTGCTCAATTTGAATGGGGTTTTGCTGATGAGTTAAACCCAATAAATAACCCCAGCATGATTGCCGGGGCTGATTACACATATTGGGTTTTATATAAGGTGTGCCTTGGGCACAAATACAATGTAACTAATTCCTGTTCCTACTACCGTAAATACCCGGTAAACTCGATTGAAGACTGACTAAAGCTAATGATTTTTAAACTGATTTTAATAGCTGAAATCCTATGGATAAAAGGCTTTTGTCGTTTATGTAAGTCTAAAAAATCTGATTTTTAATCGATCAATCTCAGATAGTGAGCTTGGTTTTATGTGATACAAACAAAAATTTATCAGGACAAAAGTCCATATATTTTTGCCTACTTAAAGTATTGATTTAGCTTTGTTTAAAAGCCAATAAATAACCCCGACAAAACTGCCGGGGCTGATTACACATATAGGGTTTTTATAGGATGTGCCTTAAGCACAGATACAATGTAACCAATCTTTAAGGCCGCCACCGTAAATGCCCCATAAACTTTGTTGAAGAACAACTAAAGTTGATAGATTCATCGCTGTCCTTTAGCCAAAGGTTTTGCCATTCCAACCCCACATGGCTCCCTGGGCATCAGCAAATTCAATGTAGGTACGATTTTGGGGCACCCCCAGGGTCGCTTCTACCTGGGCGCAAAATTCCTGGCTCATGGCTTTGGTTTTGCTGCCGCCCATGGTGCCAACGCTTTTAATCTCTATATAGCAGACGGGCGCTGTGGTACCGGCAAAGGTCATGGGGGTAGCCGGTTGAAACGCCGTCATGACGTAGGATTCTGGCTTGCCTAGGTGTTTAGCTAGGCTGGCCGATAGCTGCTTGAGCATGGCTTCAACCGTATCCCTGGCTGGTGCATCTACGGATGTCTGTACTTTGATTAGGGGCATCTTACGCTATGGGTAAATTGCAAATAAAACTCTCTCTCCTACCCGCCGTAGTTCCAGCCGGTTGTCGATAGCAGCAGTGCCTCCCCTTCACGGTGAATGCCAGCGCCGATTACCTCGCCAACAAAGACAGTGTGATCGCCCTGCTCAACGGCGCTAACAACCTTGCACTCCACATAGCCCAGGGTGTCTTTAATAACGGGACAGCCGGTCTCAGGACCGGGGTAAAACTCAATATCTTCGAACTTGTTGCCCACCCGACGTAGGGGCTTAAAGAAATTTTGGGCCAGCTCTTTTTGACCGTCCTCCAGCACGCTGAGGGTGAAGACGCCACTGGCTTTAATCATGGTGTGGGAGGTGGAGTCAGCCTTAACGCAGTTGATCACCAGCGGTGGTGCAAAGGATGCCTGCATTACCCAGCTAGCGGTAAAGCCATTGACCTCATCGCCGTCCTTGACACCACAGATGTACAGCGCATGGGGAATCTTGCGCAGCATCGTTTTTTTAGCCTGTTCGTCGAGCATGAAGCCTGCCTAATGGGTTACAACACACCAGTTTAAACTACTCGTCCGGCACTGTTCACCTATTCAATAGTGAATGTACCTGTTCCAAAAAGCTTTTAGAAACCGAGATAGCTTTTTGAGCTTCATCGATGGTTACATGGCGAGATTCACCATAATCGCCAACCTGGCGGAGTTCTGCTAACCAATTCAAATTTTTGCCGTGGCGTCTGTCTAGGCGACCTGTTTTAACGAAGTTTAAGCTGATGGCCCGTAGCACTCCACTATGGCTAGTAAAGCTTAAGCCATCTGATAGTAGTAATGCTGAGGCGGCATGAAATGAAGCATAGTAAGCTCTCGAGGCCACGTCATCGGGCAAATTAGCATCAAACAAAAGTCGGGCTGCCTGGAGTGATGAATCAGCTCGCTCTAAATTTGTTTGAATCTCTTCTAAACCCATGACAAAAGGTCAATGCCTTCCTGCTGAATATTTCGGTAGAGCTGTACTTTGCCTGCTTCAAATTCATCCTGGGCAGCAGGTTTAGCGGAGATCCAATGGGTCGATTCTAACTGGAGCGGATAGAGTAAATCGACTAGGGTACTCAGTTCTTGAGAGTGATCTAATGCGGGTGGTAACACTACTAATAGGTCAATATCGCTGGCATCGGTCATTTCCTGTCTAGCGGCAGACCCAAATAGAATCAGTCCCTTTAGCCGCTGTTCGTAGTGCTTCAGCAGAGTAGTTTCACAGGCTAGCAACGTGTGCTTGATTGATAGCGTTGGCAGGTGGTTCATCGGTTTCATATCTGCCATGACCTGAATAATGATTTACCTCACCGGTTAAACTGCCCTATCGTGCAACTTCTTCCATATAGTTACCCCAGAGTTGGGCAGCCTGGGCACTGCTGGCATTGGTAGGGGTGTTGTCGTCGTTGCCAAGCCAAATGCCGGTAACCAAATCGGCCCTGGGGACAAAGCCCACAAACCACAGGTCGACGTTGTCATTAGTGGTGCCGGTTTTTCCGGCTTCCCCTAGACCCAGGTAGGCGTTGCTCCCCGTGCCGCCGTCGATGCTGCCCCGCATGAGGGCGGTCATGGTGCGGGCGGTGCTGGAGCTAAGCACGTCTTGGTTGGCGTCAATGCTGTCGGTGGCAAAGTCGAAGATAACGCGACAGGTGCTGCGATCGCGACTATCTTCGCAGTCGCTGCTGTCCAATACCCGCTGGATGCCGTGGGGTCGATTCCAAATGCCGCTGTTTGCGATCGCGCCGACGGCCCCGGTCATTTCCAGCGGGGTCACTCCACTTTGACCCAGCACCAACCCCGGTACCGCCTCTAGTTCAGACTCGATACCCATGGTCTGGGCCAGGCCAACAATATTGTTGAGTCCGGCCTCTTGGGCGATGCGCAGGGCCACCACATTTTCTGAGCGGGCAAAGCCGCTGTACATATCCAAAGCTCCACCGCCGGAGCGACAGCCCTCAAAAAATTGGCCCCTCCAGTTTAGGTTGTTACAGCCAAAGGCAGTGCCTGGAGAAATCCCCTGCTCTAGGGCGCTGGCATAGGCAAAAATCTTAAAGGTGGAGCCCGGCTGTCTGACCGCCTGGGACGCTCGATTAAACTGGCTTTGGCTATAGTCTGCGCCCCCCACCAGGGCCTGGATTTCGCCAGTGGAGGACTTTACCGTGACCAGTGCCCCCTGGGAGAACCCGTACTGGCTACCCTGGTTGACAATGCCTGAGCGGAGCGAGATTTCAGCCTGCTCCTGGGTGGCCAGATCCAGGCTGGTTTCCACATGGAAGTTGCCCTCTTGGGCTAGCCCCACCCCCAGGATCTGGTCTAGTTCATCAAAGATATAGCTATAAAAATAGGGGGCCCGAATACTTTGCAGCTGACGGCGGGCATTGGGGCTAATCTCGATCCGTGAGCGGCGGGCCCGCCGGCCCTGTTCCTGGTTGATCATCCCCAGGACGGTCATGCGCTCGATCACCCGGTTGCGATAATCGAGGGCGTCGTCGTAGCTCTGCACCGGGTTAAACGCATTGGGGGCGGGCAAAATGCCCACTAAGGTCGCGGCTTCCTCAATGCTGAGATCCTTGGCCGACTTGTCAAAGTAAAACTGGGAGGCATCTTCAAACCCGTAGAGATTGTTGCCCAAGTACACCCGGTTGAGGTACAGCAGCATGATACGGTTTTTGCTGTAAAACGTCTCCAGCTTGAGGGCGACGATCATTTCACGAATTTTGCGCATGGCGCTGTCATCGCTGCCCACATATTCCCGGTAGATATTGCGGGCCATCTGCTGGGTCAGGGTGCTGGCCCCCTCTCGGATGGTGCCGCTGCTGATGTTGGTTTTGGCCGCGCGGGCAATACCCCAGGGGTCCACACCCAAATGCCAGTAGTAGCGCGAGTCTTCGGAGGCGACGACGGCCTGGGGCAGATATTTGGAATATTCCCGCAGCCGGGTTTTTTCGATGTGGGCTTGGTTGTTGATCGGGTTGAGCAGCACCCGGTCACCATTCTCGTTGCCATAGACCGACACCGGCCCCTGCACCGATTCAGGTATGGGCCGAATTGGGATTTTGGGCCACTCAATGGCGACGATCCAAAAGGCGACCAGCGCCACGCTACCGGTTGCGCCATAGAGGCCATAGCGCAGGGTCTTGAGATACCAGGGGGCCGGGTTTTGGAAGTGCAGGGTGACGGCATCGCTGAGCTCGGATGGCCCCAAACTCAGTACGTCGCCATCCTCTAGTTTGAAGGTTTTTAGCCGTTTTTTGCCGCAGTAGGTGCCGTTGGTCGATTTTTGATCTTTAAGAACAAAGGGATTACCGGGGCGGTTGCGATCGCGGGTTAGCGTCAGATGGGTCTGGCTCACCAGCGGACTGCGCACCACGATGTCAGAGGTTTTAGAGCTGCGCCCTAGTACATAGTGGTCCCCCACCAGGTCATACACCTGTCGCTGGCTGTCAAAATCCACCACCAGCTTGGGTACCCGTGCCCCTGGCTTAAGCACAAGCTTATTAAAATCAACCCGAGCAACGTTTTGAAAGACCTGAGTCACCGTCCCCAAGAGGGTACGTGGGGGCGTCGTCGATGAATTAGGGCGGGGCGGCTGAGTCATCTTTAGACGTAAAGCACTTTGAAAAAACAGATTAAAGCTAGGACGGAGGGGGAAGCATTGACCCCGATTTGCTCATACAGCTAACGCAACCAGGATTACAGATATGGTTCATTCTAATTCGCCGCCCCTTTTCATGACCTATTTCCCCCATCTTTCTGACCCTATGACCCACCCAATGGGCAGTAGCGTCGTCGTCCCATCAGAGCATCAGGGCTAGGACCGGGTTTCCTCACGTTTTGGCGTTAGCAAAATAGCAATCAGCAGACAGATAATACCTACATTGATCCAAATATCCGCCAGGTTAAACACCGGGAATCGAGTAATCGGAAAAACCTGGATAAAATCCACGACCTCCCCCGCCTTTACCCGATCAATGCCGTTACCCATGGCCCCCGCCAAAATAAATCCCCAGCCTGCGCGCTCCCAACGATCTTCAATCCGCATCAGTAAACCGTAGCCAGCAATCCCGATACTGACAATGACCGATAGCCACGGCAGTATCCAGCGGCAGTTTTCACCGCTGCAGATACTCCAAGCGGCCCCGCGATTGAGCACATAGGTAAAATTTAGAACCCCTGGAATAATAGTTACCGGCTGACCCAGGTCAAAATTTTGAACAGCCCAGTGTTTGGTCACCTGATCTAGAAAAAGGCCAATAAAAGCAGCCACCCAAAATAGCCGATTGATCCGTTTTTTCCGTAATCTGCCCATGCTGTTGCGACGACACTAATAAAACATAATCTGGCGCATACCGTAGGCCAGTACCGACACTGCACAAACCAAAACCAGCTGTCCAGGAATAGGCGCAATTGAGTACGTAAAAATAGCCTCCGCCAGGGATGGCGCATTCTCCCCAGTCCACTGTAGTACATACGCTAGGGGCAAATACACCAGTCCTATGCCATGGATCGTCAATAGCCCACCCAAACAGCTGAGGGCCAGGGTCTCTAATTTTAGGTCGGTCCAAAATGCTAAAAACCCACAGACCCACGCCGCTGGAATAAACCCCAATAAATAGCCAAAACTGGGTTCCCTGAGGTAGCTCAATCCGCCCCCCTGGGTAAAGACCTGGAGATCAAATGCCTGGAACAGCACAATCCCCAGACTTAAATAGGCAATCTGCGACAGCGTCGCTGCATTTTGTCCCCCCAGACAGCCAGTCAGCAACACAGCCCCCACCTGAAAGCTCACCCCCAGGGAAAACACATCCACACCATTACCCCAGGTCCAGGGTCCGTTGGTAATAAAGACCTCTAGCCACGTGCCTCCAATGGTTAAAATCAAGCCGATCAAAGCCCACAGCAGCTCTGCCGTTGCAAACACTGACAACCTCCTCCACGACGGCGACCTATTGTATCGTCTCAGTAGAACGTTACTTTTTTTAATCTGACTGAAAGTAGACAACCAGGCAGGTTTTAGACTGGTTGTCTATCCCTTTTTATCTGGCTTTCATAAAATCTGACATGTTTCCAACCCATCGCCCTCGTCGGTTGCGTAGCCACCCCCAGCTGCGCCGCATGGTCCGCGAAAACACGGTTGCCACCAGCGATTTTATCTATCCGCTGTTTGCGGTCCCCGGTGTGGGAGTGGCGAATGAAGTTAAATCCATGCCCGGTGTCTATCAGCTATCGGTGGACAAAATCGTCGAGGAAGCCAAGGAGGTCTACGATCTTGGTATTCCATCCATCATCCTTTTTGGGGTGCCTGAGGACAAAGACGATGAGGCTACCGGAGCCTGGCACGACTGTGGCATTGTGCAAAAGGCCACCGAAGCGGTCAAAGCAGCTGTCCCTGACCTGATCGTGACGGTCGACACCTGTCTTTGTGAGTACACCAGCCACGGCCACTGTGGCTATTTAGAGGTGGGTGATCTTACCGGTCGGGTGCTAAACGATCCCACCCTGGAGCTCCTCAAAAAGACGGCTGTCTCCCAAGCAAACGCTGGGGCCGATATCATTGCCCCCTCCGGGATGATGGATGGCTTTGTTGGCGCGATCCGCTCTGGGTTAGATGCAGCTGGCTTCAAAAACATTCCAATTTTGTCCTACGCCGCCAAATATGCATCGTCCTACTACGGTCCGTTTCGCGATGTAGCCGAGTCTGCACCTCAGTTTGGTGATCGCCGCACCTATCAAATGGACCCGGCCAATGGCCAGGAAGCGCTTAAGGAAATTGAGCTGGACATTGCTGAAGGTGCCGATATGCTGATGGTCAAGCCAGCCCTTGCCTACATGGACATCATTTGGCGGGTCAAGGAAGCCACCGACTTACCGGTGGCGGCCTATAACGTTTCAGGCGAGTACTCCATGGTCAAAGCCGCCGCCCTTAACGGTTGGGTAGACGAGGAGAAGCTGGTGATGGAGACCATGATGAGCTTTAAGCGCTCAGGAGCCGATCTGATCCTGTCCTACCATGCTAAAGACGTCGCTCGCTGGCTGCAGGGATGAGTACCCCCTAACTTATCAATGACAGCTGTTGCTTAAAACCTTGAGTGACAAAACACCATAGGGGCGTAACAATAATTAACGAATACCCCGGTCGGGTGTTCGTTATTTTTTAGCTTCTTTTTTGCACACTTATCTAGCTGCAGCCCTTGAATACCCATCCGGACACAATTTCCCATCCTGATTCCTATCCCTGCCCCCACGAGCCTTCCCATGGCCATGTCCACAGTGCAGACTCCCAAAAACGCATTGTTAATCGTCTGTCCCGTATCGAAGGTCATGTGCGCGGTATTAAGACCATGGTGAATGAGGGTAGGCCCTGTCCAGATGTCCTGGTGCAGGTTGCCGCCGTCCGTGGAGCGCTGGACCGAGTAGCCCGGTTAATCTTGGATGAACACCTGAGTGAGTGTATTAGTCGAGCCGTCACCGAAGGCAATATTGAGGCTGAGCTAACGGAGCTAAAGTCTGCCCTCGACCGATTCTTTGACTGAGTTTTTACCATCGCCAGTTTTTCCTGGGGCTAGGGAACGGGCAGGGCGCGGGCAAAATTTTTAGAATTTGTGGGCTCAGGTTGCGAAAAGTTTCGAATTGCAACAAACCTGACACTCAAGACTATCGGGCTGGAGTCCCACCAGGGATAGGGCTTTGGCCTTTTTAATCACCTCTGGCTGTGGGTAGACCCGGCTGAGTGCGTAAAAAAATGTAATGTAACGCCTCATCAAAACGGTCTACGGTAGCAATTGTGGCGATATCCCTACGGTTCGAACGAATTTTAATTGTGGTGTGCTTTAGGAGTTAATGTTGCCCTAAAGCG
>JBCDJC010000114.1:0-16415 GCA_038748225.1 Cyanobacteria bacterium P01_H01_bin.26
ATGGTTCAAAAACGTTGGTTCGCACCTAGATTTACATCTAGAAAAGTCTTTTTATTAGTAAAAATTGCCCCGTAGAATCGAATAAAAATTAAACCTGATCTCCACACCAGGCACATAGGTTGTGACATTTAGAAAATTGGCTAATATTGGCAAAACTATTGGTTAAAAAGGATAATCCTCCATGAGAAAGTTCTTATATTATTGATTAACTATAGGTCTAATTTTCTTTTTATAAAAGAGTTATGTCGATTAAAAATCTTCTGCAAAAGCCCCCCTTAGGAGATTTCTGCAGGAAATACAATTGGTTTTATGAAAATATTCTTATATTTCTTCTGGCCTGGTCCCCAGCAGCTGAGATGCCGACATGACACGATAAGTAGACTGTAGTAACGCTGCAAATTAGTCCATTTATATATTTTTCATGAAAGTACTCTAATCGTCGCTTCATTCAAATTTTAATCGGTCTGTCCATAGTGAGGCTATTGGTTTTACGGCACTACTGGAGAATTCAAGCTATGCGTGTATCTGTCATTGGCACTGGCTATGTCGGCCTGGTTACCGGAGCCTGTTTGGCCCACATTGGTCACGATGTAGTGTGTGTTGACAATAATGCTAGGAAAGTCATTACCCTACAGGCGGGTGAGTCACCCATCTATGAGCCTGGGCTAATGGAAATCATGGATTCGCAGCGGCTGTCGTTTACGACGGATTTGGTGGCTGGTGTCAACCATGGTGAGGTGATCTTTATTGCGGTGGGTACACCGCCACTGCCCACTGGAGAGAGCGACACCCGCTATGTGGAAGCGGTGGCACGGGGAATTGGTCAACACATTGGCGGTGACTATAAGGTAATTGTCAACAAGTCTACGGTACCGGTTGGCTCCGGTGACTGGGTGCGGCGTTTAATTTTGGATGAGCTAGAGGAGCGCCACACCCAGGCTAGTTTTGATGTGGTCAGCAACCCGGAATTTTTGCGCGAAGGGTCGGCGGTGTACGACAGCTTCAATCCGGACCGAATTGTGCTGGGGGGCCAGTCACCCCTGGCGATTGAACGGATGCGGCAGCTGTATGCGCCGATTATTACTCGACAGTTTGCGGTGGACCCGGCCCTACCGGCGGTGCCGGTGGTGGTAACTGACCTGGCGTCTGCTGAAACGATTAAATATGCGGCTAATGCCTTTTTGGCAACAAAAATCAGCTTTATTAATGAAATTGCTAATATTTGCGATCGCATCGGGGCTGACATTACCCAAGTTTCCCGGGGCATCGGTCTCGACAGCCGGATTGGGGCAAAATTTCTGCAGGCCGGTATTGGCTGGGGCGGCTCCTGTTTTCCAAAAGACGTGTCGGCCCTGATGCATATTGCCCAGGACTATGGGGTTCCCACCGCGCTGTTGGATGCCACCATTGCCACCAATCAGCGCCAGCGGCTGCGGGTGGTGTTTCAGCTGCAACAAACCCTAAAAATTCTCAAGGGTAAAACCATCGGTCTGTTGGGGCTCACCTTTAAGCCCGACACCGACGACCTGCGGGATGCTCCGGCCCTAGACATTATTACCGAGCTGCAGCGCCTGGGGGCCAAAGTCAAAGCCTATGACCCCATTGTTAAAGAGCTAGACGCCCCGGTCACCCTGGTGGATACACCAACGACTCTGGCCTATGGCTGCGACGCCCTGGTGCTGGTGACCGACTGGGCTGAGTTCCAGGACCTGGACTATGGCGATTTGGCCCGTCGCATGAACCATCCCATTTTGATTGATGGTCGCAACTGCCTCAACCCCAACTATCTGCAGCAGGCAGGGTTTTATTACCAGGCCATCGGTCGTCCCAGTGCCGGTCAGCTGCTGTGGCCGACAGTGGTTCGTCCCCCTGTCCTTGCCGCCTAGTTCCAGCAGATATCTCAAGGAGATTCTGACATGAAACTAATGGTCTATTCCCACGATGCCTTTGGACTGGGTAATATTCGTCGCATGCTGACCATCTGTCAGTACTTGCTGCGTACCCTACCTAACGTCTCCATCCTGGTGGTGTCAGGCTCCCCGGCCCTGCACACCCTGAGGCTGCCTGAGGGCCTCGACTACATCAAGTTGCCCTGTCTGGGGCGCGATACCGCCGGTCAGCTGGAAGCCAAATATCTCAAAGCTATGCCGGAGACCCTGGTGCGGCTACGGTCCCATTTGATTCTGACCGCCGCCGCCCACTTTCAACCGGACATGCTGCTGGTGGACAAAAAACCCCAGGGTCTGCGTAATGAACTTAAAGAGACCCTCAACTACCTCAGACAGCATCGGCCCCAAACCAGACGGGTACTGCTGCTGCGCGATATTCTCGATATTCCAGCCGCCACTATTCAACAGTGGCAAACCAACAACTACTATCAGCTCACTGAGAAACACTATGATCAAATATGGGTGGTGGGAGACCCTGAAATTTTTAATCTGCCCGCTGAGTATAACTTTCCGCTACCTCTACAACAAAAAGTGAGGTTCTGCGGCTACTTGAGTCGGGGCTGTGGCCGCACACCGAGACCCCTGCTGCGAGAGCAGCTGGGTGTTCACCCAGGGGAAGTGCTGGTGGTGGTTACCCCCGGTGGCGGCGGTGATGGACAACAGCTGATCAAGACCTATTTAGAAAGCGTCAGTCAACAGTCTATCGCCTCTAAACCGATATTCAAAACAGTGATTATTTCTGGACCAGAGATGCCTGCTGAACAGCAGCAACAGTTTCAGGTCCAGGCAGCCCCATACCCCAATGTGCGTCTGCTAGAATTTAGCGACGATCTGATTAGCTATCTCAACGCCGCAGATAGTGTCATCGCCATGGCGGGCTATAACACTATCTGCGAGATTCTCTCTTTGCGTAAATCCGCCGTTGTGATCCCTCGTACTCGGCCAGTCCAAGAACAGTGGATGCGCGCTAAGCGTTTTGCTGAAAAGGGTCTCCTCTATACTATCCATCCCCAACAGCTCACACCCCAAACCCTATCCCAAACCCTAGATCGAGCCCTCGCCACTAGGCCCCACGCCCTCAACAGTTTTTGCCTTGACGGTCTACCCCGCATCGCCCAGCTGATGCAGGATCTCATGCCCAGCCGCACATCCAGTCGTAACTTAACAAAATTACCATGCGTCCTTTAATCGGATTTTTGTTAAAAACCTATCCTAAGCTCTCGGAGACCTTTATCCTCAATGAGATTTTAGAATTAGAAAGACAGGGGATCAATCTGCATATCTTTTCCCTCAGACGTCCGGCCCAGGGAAGCATCCACCCAGGCGTAGGGCGGGTCAAAGCGGCGGTCACCTATCTGCCAACACTGCTGCCTGAGTATGACCCGGCCCAGGAAAAAGATCTCCTAGATGCCCATCTTGCCCTGTTTCATAAGGACAACGCCGCCTATTTTCAGGCCCTCAGGTTTTACATGGGGCGCACTGAAGATCGACGGCTGCACGAGTTTTTGCAGGGGGGCTATCTGGCCTGGAAACTCCAGCAGTTGGGTATCACTCACCTCCATGCCCACTTTGCCAATGTGCCCACCGCCACCGCAGAGATCGCCCAGGCATTTTCGTCAATATCCTACAGCATCACCGCCCATGCCAAAGATATTTATCTAAACGATAATGCTGCACTGGATCGTCGCATGGCTAAGGCGGAGTTTGTGCTCACCTGCACCGACTATAACCGGCAGTACCTGGAGCAAGTTTCCACCTCTCGCACCCCCATTCACCTGGCCTATCACGGTCTAGATGTGGAGCGCTTTAGCCCCAAACCCAAGGTTCAACAGTCCGAGGTGCCGATGATTCTAAGCGTTGGTCGTTTCTGTGAGAAAAAGGGATTTCCCTATCTCTTAAAGGCTTGCCATCTGATCAAACAGGTGGGTATCCCTTTCCATTGCAAAATTGTTGGCTATGGTCCCTTAGAAGGTTCTATTCGACAACAAATCAACCAGCTAGACCTGAATGATCACATTACGCTAGTCGGCAAGCTTACCCAGGACCAGCTGATTGAGATGTATCAACAGGCCGATATGTTTGTGCTGCCCTGTTTGGTCACGGGCGATGGCGACCGCGATGGTATTCCGAATGTGTTGCTAGAAGCCATGTCCATGGAGATATCGGTAATCTCGACCGATATTTCAGGGATTTCCGAGCTGGTGGAGTCGAACTACAACGGTCTGCTGGTTCCTGAAAAAGATGAGCTGTCCCTGGCCCAGGCGTTGGAAGCGCTGATTCGTCAGCCTGAACTGAGAACAACCCTAGGTAAAGCCGGTCGGCTGACCGTGATGGATAAGTTTGGTCTGATCCGCAATGTGGGTGCGGTCAAGGACTGGCTGTTGCAGGCGGTGCAACAGCCCATGCGACCCCAAACCCAGGCCGGTGTGCTTAGCGATTTGCTGAAGCTGGCGGCGTCATAGCTCCTATTCCTTTTGCTGACAACGGTCAATCTACAGTCAATTTAGAGACTTTTATGAAAACCCTACTGTTTTACTGTCAACATATTCTCGGCATCGGCCACCTGATCCGTAGCATGGCCATTGTCCGTGGTCTGACCCCAGATTTTAAGGTGTATTTTGTCAACGGCGGGGAGGTAGTTCAGGACTTTCCCATCCCAGACGGGATTGAGATGATCAATCTACCGGCGATTAAAACCGATTCCCACTTTCGGGAACTGCAGGTACCTGACGGGTTTTCAGATGTGGAGTCCACGCTGGAGTATCGCCGCGATCGGCTGCTGGAACTGTGCGATCGCATCCAACCTGCCGTTGTCATGGTGGAGCTGTTTCCCTTTGGCCGCCGTCGCTTTTCCACCGAGCTGATTCCCCTGCTGGAGCGCGCCAAAGCGTACGGCGCTAAAACCACCTGCAGTCTGCGCGACATTGTTGTCACCAAACAGGACCAGGCGCGCCATGAGGCCAAGGTATGTAAGCTTATGAACCGCCACTTTGATCAGCTACTGATCCACGGCGATCCGGAGTTTTTGCCCTTGGAGACCAGTTTTTCTCGGGTAAAAGACTTAACCTGCGACGTTCACTATACCGGCTACGTTGTTCCCGACGTTGACCGACAGCTTGAACCCAAATCCAAGACCGATCTCCCAACAATTGTCGTCAGCGTGGGGGGTGGCCGCTTTGGCCATGAGCTACTTGACTGTGTCGCCCAGGCCAGCAAATTTTTAGAAGATGCCATTCCCCACCATATTCAAATGTTCACCGGGCCGTTTGCCCCGGAGGCGGTTTACCAGCGTCTGAGTACCATGGCCGCCCACCGCCCCAACCTGACGGTACAGCGCTATACCCCCGACCTGCTGAGCTACATGGCCAAGGCCGATCTGTCCATTAGCATGGCGGGTTACAACACCACACTAAACGTGTTGCAAACCGGTGTTCGCGCCATGCAGCTGCCCTTTACCGGCAATGACGATCAAGAACAGCGACTGCGCTCCACCCGGCTAGCGGACCTCGGCATCGTCACCGTTATTGACCCCGATGATCTTAGCCCCGTACCCTTGGCCCACAAAATTGTTGACGCCCTTGGTCATCATCCCAGCCGCTGGACCTTTCACCTGCGCGGGGTAGATATGACCGCCGTCCGCGTCAGAACCCTGGTCCAAGAAACAGCTCTAGTTTGACCCGCTTCCCCCTTTTCCCTTCCCCTTTCCCCTTTCCCAACCCAAACAGACACTCCACCTTTTCACACATTCCCAATCTCCCCAGTGTCTATTTGAACACTCTCCCCCTTTGGCTAACTAACTTTATCAAACCCCATGACACAGCCTAAAGTTTGTATTACCACCCTTGAGTTTCCCCCTGATGTGGGCGGCGTTGGCGAGTCGGTTGCTCGCATTGCCCATCTGCTCCAGGGGGTGGGCTACGAGGTGCATGTGGCTGTTTTTCACTCCAAACAGCGCAAGGCCGAGGGGTACCATCGCTCGGACTGTAGCACCACGGACCAAAACGGTATTCAGGTGCATCGGCTAACCCCAGCTAGCCGGTCCAACATGCCAATTTTGCAAGACTACCGCAGCGAGATTTATTTTCAGCTTAAACAGCTGCACCGTCAGCACCGGTTTGACCTGTTCCATGGCTTTTTTATAAATGAGACCGGTTTTATTACAACGCTGCTCGCCAAAGAAGAGTCTGTTCCCATTATCAACAGCGTCCGGGGCAGCGATTTACACAAACATGTGTTTAGCCCCAAACAGCACGGTCAGATTAGCTGGATTTTAGAAAGCTCAGACTGGGTTACTTTTGTCAGCCGCGATTTACAAAAACGAGGTCAGGTGCTGGTCCCTGCCCTCAAAGATAAATCCAGCGCCTTTTGGAATTCAATCCAGCCGGTGGAGTTTACTGGCTTACCCAAGCCACCTCTGGCTGAGCGTCTTAAGGGGCTCGTGATTGGTTCGGTCGGACGGTTCCGCGATAAAAAAGGGCTGGAATATCTGTTGGATGCCTGTGCCGATCTAAAACAGACTATTCCGCTGACGCTACTCCTGGTGGGCGACTTTGCTGAGCGGGAGCGCCCCTATTGGGAAGCCGCTATTCGCGATAGCGGTATGGCTGAGAGCACGGTCCTCACAGGCATGATCCCCCGCACCGAGGGGTTAGCCTATCTGCGCTATGTGGATGTTTATACCATTCCCTCTCTCCACGATGGCTGCCCTAACGCCTTACTGGAGGCAATGCTGGCTGGTCGAGCCATTGTCGGCACCAGCGTAGATGCCATTGGTGAGATTTTAGACCACACCCACAATGGCCTGGTGGTACCGCCGGGCTCTAGCGCCGCCCTCAAGCAGGCCATCCTCACCCTAGCCCAGTCGCCCCAGCTGCGGCACCAGCTAGGACAGGCCGCCCGGGCCACTGTCCATCAGCAGCTCTCTCCCCAAATCGAGCAAAAAAACTGGGCCACTGTTTATAGCCAGATCCTAACCCCTAAGGATTTTCTGACTAGCGTTCCCCTACTGTTTTAGCCCCATAGGTTTAGCACCGCACATATATCAGGAGATTTGCAATGACTTCTACACTAGCCACCTCACCCAGCTCCTCACCGGACAGCGCCCCTTCGCCAGCCATTACTATTGTGGTGGTACCACGGGAGCGGTTTAGCTACACCCAACAGTCTTTGGACAGCATTTACCAGTACACCAATCTGCCCTTCGAGCTGGTGTATGTGGATGGTGGCTCCCCCAGGTCAGTCCAGCGCTATTTAAAAAAAGCTTCCATCGAGAGAGATTTTACATTGGTGCGTACCGAGCATTTTCTGGCCCCAAATCAGGCCCGAAACCTGGGTCTAAGCCAGGTTAAAACTGACTATGTTCTATTTGTCGACAACGATGTTCATGTTTCCCCTGGTTGGTTAGAGAAACTCTGGCACTGTGCCCAAGAAACCGATGCCACCGTGGTCTGTCCCCTGACCTGTATCGGTCAACCGCTCCACCAGAAGGTTCACCTGGCCGGGGGCGAAGCGCGAATTGTGCTTGAGCTTAAAGGGGACCAGACCCGCCGTCGCGTCCATGAAAAACACTACTTTGTTAACCGACCGGTGGCTGAGATCCAGGACCAGCTGCACCGCCGTGTCTGTGAATTTGCTGAGTTTCACTGTGTGTTGGTCAAACGCGACATTTTTGACCAAATTGGGCCGCTGGATAAAAAGCTGCTCAGCACCCGGGAGCATATTGATTTTTGTCTCACCGTCAGCCAGGCTGGGGGAAGTATTTATTGCGAGCCTGATGCTGTGGTGACCTATGTACCCGATATTCTCTATCGCTGGTCGGACCTTGCCTTTTTTATGCTGCGCTGGAGCGATGAGTGGGAAGTCAAGAGTCTCAAACGATTTCGTAAAAAGTGGGATCTCAGTAAGGGCAAAAAAGATAAGTACTTTAAAAAACGATTTAAGCGGCTAGGGCATCGGCGTCACTATGCTTTTTTGCAACCGCTGATCCGCCGGTTGACCTTTGGCCACACCGTCCCCTGGCTAGAAAAGAATGCGATCTACCTGGAGCGGCAGCTAAATAAGCTGATTACCAGACGCTATCAGCGACTCTACCAAGAGAGTTCGCAACAGCCGTTGGTGACCAAGGTGCCGGGATAGCTCCGCTGGTACTTTTCAGGGCCGTGTCGTGAACTAGACCTATCTGCCCCCAGGGCAACCTACAGTAAAACACCATTATGGCTAAACAAAAATCTTTTCGGTCGTCGATGCCGGGCCTACAGCGAATTGTCCAGCGGTTTTGGCCCCACATTCGGAAACAGTTTCGACTGCTAGCGGGGGCGTTTTTGGCGTTGCTGGCGGAGACCGCCCTGCGACTGTTGGAACCCTGGCCGCTTAAGCTGATGTTTGACCGGGTGATTTTACCCACCGGCTTTAATGTCCATGGACACAATATTGAGGTTTTAGCCGGATTCTCGCCCCTGCTGCTGCTGACCGGTCTGGCGGCCGCCCTGGTGCTCATTTCTGTCGCCCGGGGGACAGCGGCCTATTTCAGCACCGTGGGTATGGCGGTGGCGGCCACCCATGTGATGACGGACATTCGCGGCCAGCTCTATGGCCATATTCAGGCCCTGTCGCTATCGTTTCACAGTCAGGCTAAAAGCGGTGACCTGATTACCCGCGTCACCTACGACATCGAACGGCTGCGGGAGGTGACCGTGGTGGCAGCCCTGCCCCTGGTCACCCACTTTCTAACCCTGATTGGCATGGTGGGGGTAATGTTTTGGGTTAACTGGGAGCTAGCGGTGATTGCGATCGCAGTTCTCCCCCTGTTTGTCCTCACCACCGCCATCATGTCCAAAAAAATCCACAAGGTGGCCCGCACCCAGCGCAAGCGAGAGGGGGCCATGGCCGCCTCGGCGGCAGAGGCCATCGGCGCGATCAAAGTGGTCCAGGCCCTATCGCTGCAGGAATTTTTGGGTAAAGCTTTTGCTAAAAACAACCGTAAAAGCCTCAAAGAAAGTGCCGAAGCCCAGCGGTTACGGGCCGGTCAGGAACGCCTGGTGGAAATTTTGGTGGCCGTTGTCCAGGCCCTGGTGCTGTGGCGCGGTGTCCAGCTCGTGCTGGCCGGCAGCGCCACGCCGGGGGACCTGCTGGTGTTTATCACCTATCTCAAGGTGGCCTTTAAACCCATGCGACAGCTAGCCAAGTACACCGGACAAATTGCCAAGGCCGTGGCCTCCGGTGAGCGGGTGATTGCGCTGCTCGATACGGTGCCCGATGTCCGCGACCTGCAGGGAGCTAAACCCGCCCCCAGCTTCCGTGGCGATGTGCGTTGCAAAAATGTCACCTTTGCCTACGATCCGGCCCAGGGGATTCTCCGCAATCTCACATTTACGGCCCAGCCGGGGGAGAAAGTCGCCATTGTGGGACCGTCCGGTGGGGGTAAATCCACCTTGATCAGTCTGTTGCTGCGGTTCTATGACCCCGTAGAAGGCGGCGTCCATATCGATGGCCACGACCTGCGGGAATACACCCTGGCATCCCTACGACAGCAGGTTAGTATCGTTTTGCAAGATAGCGTACTCTTTGCCGCCAGCGTCCGCGACAACATTGCCTATGGTGCCCTTGGCGCCAGCGAAGCGGAGATTGAGGCGGCGGCTCGTCTGGCCAATGCCCATGACTTTATTCAAAATCTCCCCCAGGGCTACGACACCATTCTAGGCGAACGGGGAGCCACCCTCTCCGGTGGGCAGCGTCAGCGCATTGCCATTGCCCGCGCCGCCATTCGCCAAGCCCCCATTGTAATCCTCGATGAACCCACCAGCGGCCTTGACAGCGCCAGCGAAGCCCTTGTCAGCGAAGCCCTCAAGCGGCTCACCCAAGCCAAAACTAGCTTTTGGATTTCCCACAATCTCAGCACCGTTCAGCATGCGGATAAAATTCTCTACATCGAGCAGGGCCGCATTTTAGAACGGGGTACCCACGCCCAGCTCATGGCCCAGGCAGGTCGCTACGCCGAGATGTACGATTTGCAGTCCGGTAGTTATTCATCCGAAAATCTCTATGCCCAATGACCCATCGGCTGCGCCCAGCCGCGTTATCCTGGTCCGCCACGGGCGCAGCACATTCAATGACCAGGGGCGTTACCAGGGGAGTTCTGATACGGCGACCCTGACACCAAAAGGGATTGAAACAGGTCAACAGGTGGGGGCCTATCTGCGGCCCACAGCGATTGATGCTGTCTACACCAGCCCCCTCATGCGAGCCCAACAAACCACCAGCGAGATTCTTAAGGTGATGGCCGATGGCCAACCTCACCCCATCACCGTTAGCCACGATCTGCGGGAAATAGATCTTTCTGTGTGGGAAGGGCTCACCTATGACCATGTGCGCCAGCACCATGGAGCCGCCTATGAATGCTGGCAGCAGCGACCCAACGAATTTAGACTGTCGAATTCTGCCACCACCCATCACTTTCCCGTGCGGGACCTCTACAAGCGAGCCCAAGGATTTTGGCACCATACCCTACCCCACCAGGCTGGCAAAACCGTACTCATTGTCAGCCACGGTGGCACCAACCATGCCTTGATTAGTACCGCCCTTGGCCTATCTCCCCACCATCACCACAGCCTACAGCAGTCCAACTGTGGCATCAGCGTGCTGGAGTTTTTGGGCCAAGGAGTGCAGCTGCAACAGCTCAACCAAACTACCCCCATTCGCGAAACTCTCCCCAAGCTCAAGGCTGGCAAAAAAGGATTGCGGCTGTTGTTATTGGCTGAAGACAGTCTCACCCGTGCTGTCTGTGAACAGGTGGCCCATCGCCTCGCCGCCGTTAAGCTAGACTTTTGTCTCTCTTTGCCTTCGGTCCAGCCATGGCTGTCGATCCTGATGCACCACCATCCCAGCAGTATTCAGTTTGAAACCGAACAAACCGACTTTTTACAGAACTGGGAACGGGAACTGACCCGGTCATTCCACCCGACCGATGGGCTGGTAACCGGACTTGCGATCGCACCCTCCATCAGCATCCAAACCCTCCTGATCCAGACCCTCGGCGGCCATCTCCGCAGGGGAGCACAGCTACCCCTAAAGCCAGGCGGCCTCAGCATTATCCACTATCCCAAAAACCATCGCCCCGTCGTCCAAGCCATTAACACATAACCCTTTCCCCTTCCCCCTTTCCCCCAAGAGACTCCACCCCATGACCTCTATTCTCATCACCGGCGCAGCCGGATTCATCGGCTACCACGTCGCCCACGCCCTACTCAACCAGGGTCACACAGTCACCGGTTTAGACAACCTCAACCCCTACTACGATGTTCGCCTCAAACAGGGGCGTCTAGCCCAGCTTAGATCCCATACCCGGTTTGATTTTCACCAGCTTGACATTGCCGATCGCGGCGGTCTTCAGCATTTATTTTCTCGCCATACCCCAGATCAAGTAGTCCATCTTGCCGCCCAGGCCGGGGTGCGGTATTCCCTCGAAAATCCCCATGCCTACGCCGATAGCAACCTGGTGGGCTTTGTAAATATCCTCGAAGGCTGTCGTCAGCATCAGGTACAGCACCTAGTCTTTGCTTCCTCTAGCTCGGTTTACGGGGCCAATCGTCAGCTTCCCTACGCCGTCAGCAACAACGTGGACCATCCCCTCAGCCTCTATGCCGCCACCAAAAAGGCCAATGAGCTAATGGCCCACACCTATAGCCACCTTTACGATCTACCAACAACGGGTCTGCGCTTTTTTACCGTGTATGGCCCCTGGGGTCGCCCGGACATGGCTCCCTTCAAATTTACCAAAGCCATCATCGAAGGACGCCCCATTGATGTCTACAACTATGGCCGTATGCGGCGCGATTTCACCTATATTGACGATATTGTTGAAGGGGTGCTGCGCACCCTCCACACACACCCTCAGCCCAGCGCTCGGGGCGCTACCGACCCCGGCCATAGCCACGCCCCCTACCGGATTTACAATATCGGTAACGGCCATCCGGTGGAGCTACTGCGATTTATCAGGGTCATCGAGAACTATCTTGGCATCAAAGCCCGCAAAAACATGATGCCCATGCAGCCAGGAGATGTTCTAGAAACCTGTGCCGATGTTTCTGGTCTACGGCAAGCCGTAGGATTTCAACCCCCCACTTCGTTGGAAGTGGGCCTACCTAAATTTATCGATTGGTATCAAAACTACTATCAGACCAGACCCATTCCCCTACCGGCCTAGCCGAGCCCACGGCCTCGTTGTCCAAAGACGGCCCACTAGGTATTGAGAAAGTCAAAAAAATACTGAATTATACTGAGTTTTTTTGATACAAATCGCCCTATAGTTTCCATAAAGAGACCACTGGCTGCTGAGCCCCCCACAGCCGTCGTAGTACACACATTAAATTAGCCGCGCAGTAAAAATTGACATTGCTGAGCCGGACTATGATTTTATCTACCAGATGCTGGTTACTAGCAATGGTGCTAGATCAATTCATGCTCCAACTCGGTAATACTAAAGAGTTAGCCCCTTGAACAAAGGGAGCGTTACTTTTTTTGAGCGAGTTGGAAAAGATGCTGGCTAGGGATTTAGCTATCTCCCTTGAAGTCGCCTAGAAACGGCTTTACCAGCAGCCATTTGACCCACCAATAGAGAGTCAGGGATTCATAAACGGTCATGCCACAGAACAGCGGCTGGTTCGCTGCTGATTGCCAACATCTTTTGTAAACCCCAAATGAAAACTCAAGTCCGCACTCCCCGTGCTGTTGCCAAAAGGCTCTCGTCACCGTCCGTTACCATTGTGGTAGCTCCGCGAGAGCGGTTTAGCTATGTCCAGCCATCCTTGGAAAGCATCTACAACCACACCAAGCTACTCTTTGAGCTGATCTACATTGATATAGGTTCTCCTCAGTCTGTTCAGCGATATCTGGCTCAAAAAGCCACTGAGCCAGACTTTACCCTACTAAGAACCAATCGTTTTCTCTCTCCTAATCAGGTGCGTAACCTAGGACTGAGTCGTGCAACGACAGACTATGTATTATTTATCGACAACGATATCCATGTGTCCCCTGGCTGGCTGGAGCGGCTGTGGACATGCGCCCAGGAAACCGATGCTGCCGTGGTCTCTCCGCTGATCTGCGTAGGCAAACCACTGCATGAGCGGATTCTCATGGCTGGGGGTGAAGTCAGGGTTTTCTTAGAAACAAACGGAGACCAAACGCATCGTTGCATTTATCAGAAACATTATTTAGTAAACCGGTCGGCCACCATCATCAAACATCAGCTTCAGCGCCGGGCCTGTAGCTATGCAGAACTACACTGTATGCTGGTAAAGCGAGAGATTTTTGATCAGATCGGTTTTCTAGATGAAAAACTTTTGAGCACAAGGGAGCACATTGATTTTTGTCTGAGCGTTACCCAAGCGGGCGGAAAAATCTACTGTGAGCCCGATGCCGTTGTTAGCTATGTACCCGAAACACCACGACACTGGTCGGACCTGACCTATTTTATGCTGCGCTGGAGTGACGCGTGGGAGGTAGAAAGCCTTTTACATTTCCAAAAAAAGTGGCATCTGAACATGGACCGGGACTTTATGCAACGGTTTAGACAGCTGGGGCACCAGCGGCACCAGATTGTTTTGCTCCCATTGCTGCGACGGCTCACCATCGGTCATCGTATACCCTGGCTAGAAAAAACTGCGATTGGTCTAGAACGGTGGTTCAACCGATACATCACGGATCGCCACAGGCAGCTGCCCACACCCTTTGTTGAACGCTAGGCGCAGTAGCAATATCTATCGTCCCTGACTGCCTTTGGACAGGGACAATCTGGCGTTGCTGATCCCCGGTGTGGTTTTATCTGCCAACTATTGGCCACCAGCCTATTTCACAGATCGATTCATCCCTTAAATCAGCAACGGCGAAAATCTAGAACACCAGTTTTATGGTCAGAATCTCTTTGGCTAAACCACGCTGAGGCGTGGCTCAATCACCCATCGGGAAATTGCCAGCAGGCAATTGACTCGACACGGGTGCTACCGCAATGGCGACAGGTTTCTGGCCCAGAAGTCACCCATTCCTCATTACACTGGCGGCAGTGGCACAATACATTGTTGTAATTTGCCTGGGCCAGACAGCGCTGCCACTCGGCTAGCTCTGCCTGGGTCAGCTGTTGTGGCCATGGGTTCTCTTCAGCCATCTGCTTTCAAATCATTAGTGCTATCCGGGCCATACCCATTATCGCAAACTTGCTGGGCCGCTGTAGGGGCAAAGTGTTGCTAATCATTGCGGTTTATGTTGAATCTTTTATTACCTGTTGTCAATGTTTATTTGCTATTGAAAGAAAAATGTGTGCCTGCTTTTTTATGCAATTGATGCATTTATCCAGGGCGAAAAGCGGATAGGGGTACTGGCCTTTTTGAGGGGGATCAATCAATGTGGGGGCGGTGAGTTAAGAATGAAAGTCAGTATGCCGAACAGCAAGCAAACTCTCGTCGTTGTTGGCAATGGTATGGTCGGACATCGGCTGCTTGAATTGATGGTTGCACAAGGTGCCCTTGATCATTGGAATCTGATTACATTTTGCGAGGAAACCCGAGTTGCCTATGATCGAGTGCATCTGAGTCAGTACTTTGTCGATAAAACAGCAGCGGACCTGACGCTAGTAGCACCGGGGTTTTATCAAGACAGTGGTATTCAGATTTATGTCGGTGATCGCGTGGTAGCGATTGACCGCAAACAACAGCGGGTGCGCTCGGCCAACGGTGTTGAGATTGCCTACGATCGACTGGTGTTGGCGACAGGCTCCTACCCATTTGTGCCACCTATTCGGGGCAATGATGCGACAGGAACATTTGTATATCGCACCATTGAAGATTTGGATGCGATCAAAACCTATGCAGAACAGTCCAGTGTCGGCGTTGTCGTGGGCGGTGGGCTGCTGGGTTTAGAATGTGCCAATGCCCTCAAGTCCCTTGGGTTAGAAACCCATGTGGTAGAGTTTGCCCCTCGACTGATGCCGGTACAGCTTGATGAGGCCGGTGGTGAGGTTCTCAAGGAGAAAATTGAGGCCCTGGGGGTGCAGGTACACACCAGCAAGGCCACCACGGATATTCTCAGTGAGAATGGCAGACTGGTATCGATGCAGTTTGCTGACGAGACATGGCTGCAGACGGATATGATCGTCTTCTCGGCAGGAATTCGACCCAGGGATGAGCTGGCGCAAAACTGTGGACTGCAGCTAGGCGAACGGGGCGGGGTGGTCATTGATGAAGCCTGTCAAACGTCCGATCCGAAGATATATGCCATTGGGGAATGTGCTCTGTACCAGGGCCGTATCTTTGGGCTGGTGGCACCGGGGTATCGCATGGCAGAGGTGGTCAGCGACCAGCTGCTGGCGGTGGCAACAGCGCAGCGGTTTACCGGGGCGGATATGTCCACCAAGCTAAAGCTGCTAGGGGTGGATGTGGCCAGCTTTGGGGATAACTGTGCTAAAACACCGGGGGCCAAAGAGCTGGCGGTGACCGATGAGGTGGCAGGTACCTACAAAAAGCTGGTGGTCAATGGGGACGGCTCATTGCTGCTGGGTGGCATTCTGGTGGGGGATGCGGCGGACTATGGCACCCTATTGCAGCTGATGCAAAACCGGATGCCACTACCCACCAATCCGCTGGGTTTGTTGGTGTCTGAAGAGACTGGTGTAACGGCTGCGCTAAGTATAGGCCACCTACCTGATACCGCCCAAATTTGTTCCTGTAACAATGTCACCAAAGGGCAGCTGTGTGAAGCGATCCGCGAGGACAGCATAGCGGATCTGCCAACCCTAAAAAAATGTACCAATGCGGGAACCGGCTGCGGTGGCTGTGTGCCCTTAGTCAAAGACGTACTGACATCGGAGCTAAAGAAAGCTGGGATAGCGGTCAATAACCACCTGTGTGAGCATTTTCCCTATTCTCGCCAGGAGCTATATCATCTGCTGCGGGTGGGGGAAATAAAATCCTTTGATGCGCTGCTGGCCCGGTATGGCACCGGATATGGCTGTGAGATTTGTAAACCGACGGTGGGGTCGATGCTGGCCTCAGCCTGGAACGAACATGTGTTGAATACGCCCCATGTGGGGCTGCAGGATACCAACGATGCCTTTCTGGCGAATATTCAAAAAGATGGCACCTATTCTGTTATTCCGAGAATACCGGGGGGGGAGATTACGCCGGATAAGCTAATTGTGCTAGGGCAGGTAGCCCAGGAATTTGATCTCTATACCAAAATTACCGGAGCCCAGCGGGTGGATCTATTTGGGGCACGGTTGGACCAGCTGCCGCTGATCTGGCAGCGGCTGGTGGAGGCTGGGTTTGAGTCGGGCCATGCCTATGGTAAAGCGTTGCGGACGGTGAAATCCTGTGTGGGCAGTACCTGGTGTCGGTTTGGGGTGCAGGATTCGACCAGTTTGGCCATTGAGCTGGAGCTGCGCTATCGCGGGTTGCGATCGCCCCACAAACTCAAGTCGGC